>NZ_JADNQV010000004.1:0-184588 GCF_015594635.1 Streptococcus sp. HF-100 | reverse complement strand
ACCAAGGGTGTGAAGACAGTGAAGTTACCTATTTGGTCTAGCCAAGGCGGTCAAGATGATGTGATCTGGTACGATGCGATTAAGCAAACAGATGGCACCTATAAGTTGAGTGTAGATATCCGCCGTCATAAAAATAATCGTGGTGAATACAACATTCACATGTACTATGTTCAGTCGGACGGTAGTTTGCAGGGTGTAACGGGTACTACGACTAAGGTGGAAGAACCCAAATACAGCGTGACTGGCACGATTCACATTGAGAATAAAACTTCGCAAGGCTTTGATGTGGTGGTGACGAATGTCAGCTCGACCAAGGGTGTGAAGACAGTGAAGTTACCTATTTGGTCTAGCCAAGGCGGTCAAGATGATGTGATCTGGTACGATGCGATTAAGCAAACAGATGGCACCTATAAGTTGAGTGTAGATATCCGCCGTCATAAAAATAATCGTGGTGAATACAACATTCACATGTACTATGTTCAGTCGGACGGTAGTTTGCAGGGTGTAACGGGTACTACGACTAAGGTGGAAGAACCCAAATACAGCGTGACTGGCACGATTCACATTGAGAATAAAACTTCGCAAGGCTTTGATGTGGTGGTGACAGATGTTAACTCCACCAAAGGTGTGAAGACAGTGAAACTGCCTGTTTGGTCCAGCCAAGGCGGTCAAGATGATGTGATTTGGTACGATGCTGCTAAGCAAAATGATGGCAGTTATAAGTTGAGTGTGGATATCCGCCGTCATAAAAATAATCGTGGTGAATATAACATACACATGTACTATGTTCAGTCGGACGGTAGTTTGCAGGGTGTAACGGGTACTACGACTAAGGTGGAAGGATCTCAAACGAGTGTAAAAGAAGTACAATATAATGGCTCTTACTACTTTGTCCAAGGAAAATATGACGAGATTGTAGTGGCAAATAAAAAACATCCGATGGCTGCTAACTACAATCCTGGTGAAAATCCAACTGCAAAAGCTGCCTTTCTTCGATTAAGAAATGATATGATTGCTCAAGGCTATAATGTTGGTTATGCTTACAGCGGATTTAGAAGTTATGATTATCAAAAAGTTCTGTATCAAAATTATGTGAACAAAGATGGTCAAGCTGCTGCGGATCGTTACTCTGCACGTCCGGGTTATAGTGAGCACCAAACAGGTCTTGTCTTTGATTTAACGGATAAAGCGGGCAATCTTTTAGAGGACGCTGCTGCAAGTAATTGGTTGAAGAACAATGCACATTGCTACGGTTTTGTAGTCCGTTACCAACCAGGGAAAGAAGCTTCGACAGGATACATGCCAGAAGCATGGCATATTCGTTACATCGGTAAGGAAGCTGATGAAGTTTACCATTCTGGTTTGAGTTTAGAGGAATATTATGGCTTTGAAGGTGGAGATTACGCTTCATCAGTAACCCCGTCAAAACCAACGACTCCGTCTCCCCAAACACCCTCTATCCCTGCTCAAGGTGTATATCGTTTTACAAAACGCTTCTCTATCAAAGCAGAAGCTAGAATGTCAGCTCCTGAATTGGCTTATTATGATGCCGGGCAATCGGTCACTTATGATAAGGTTTTGAATGCAGATGGTGCGACATGGATTTCTTACATTGCTTTTAGCGGAAAGAGACGGTATATTGCTGTTGCTTAATTCAAACTTTACAACATCTACGGTTGGGAATCCGTAGGTGTTTTTTTATATTTGAAAAGCATTGTTTATTATGTCACAAACTTAGATAAAGCATAAAAGGAAATGCTGTTGTGTATAAGCTTTTTGATATTTTCTGAGATTGTGAAAATCTGTGAGCAAATTTTTTGTAAACGAATTCAAAAAGTATTATGATATTACCGTAACTAAAAAACAGATTTTGAAATTGCAATTCCATTCTCTGAGATGGAGGATTATTATGTCTAATGTGAAAACAGTGCCTGCTGCTGTTGCTATGCTTCGTGTATTGGAAGCATGGGGTGTGGAAAATGTTTACGGTTACCCTGGTGGTTCTGTCAATTCAACTATGAATGCGCTGGATCTGGAAAAGGAAAACCTTCACTTTGTTCAAGTTCGTCACGAACAAGTTGGAGCTCTTGCAGCTGCAGCTCATGCTAAATTGACTGGAAAAATAGGCGTAACTCTTGGGTCTGCTGGTCCTGGTGCTGTCAATCTTTTAAATGGCTTGTACGATGCGCGGGAAGATCATGCTCCGGTTTTAGCTTTGGTCGGTCAAGTGCCGAGCACAAACATGAACTATGATTATTTCCAAGAGTTTTCTGAATTACCAATGTTTAGTGATGTTGCGGTTTACAATCGAGTGGTTATGACACCAGAAAGTCTCCCTTATGTTGTTGATAAAGCGATTCGTGAGGCTTATAAACATAATGGTGTAGCTGTTGTTATCATGCCAAATAATTTTGGTTATGTAGAAATTCCAGATGTAGATTATGCTTCTCATACAGCAGAAAAAAACTTACCGCTGCCCCAAGCAACGGATGCCGAAGTGGATCAATTTCTTGAACTAGTAAAAGCCGCTAAGCGTCCTATTTTTCATGTAGGTTCTGGTATCGGGAACAATGCGCAGTTATTGATAGAACTGTCTCAAAAATTGCAAATTCCGATTGCTGTAGCGGGTCTGGCTAAGGGCAAAATTCCAGATGACTTTGAAGCCAACTTAGGAACATTGAATCGTGCCGCCTCTAAGGTTGGTGATGAAGCTTTTGCGGCAGCTGATCTGGTGATTGCTCTTGGGACAAACTTCCCATTTGCCAACTTAGTTTATCGTTCTCATGATTTTAAGTTTGTTTCTATTGATATTGATGCTGCTAATTTTGGTCGTCATCACTACTTGGATTTAGGGATTTTATCAGATTCTGGAAGTTTTCTGAAAAAAGCCTTGGTACGTAGTGAAGCGGTCGCTCCGCAACCATTTTATCAAGCAAGTGTGGCAGCCATGAAAGATTGGAAAGCTTATCTGGAACGTTTAATGCAAAAAGCAGACGGACCACTAGAGTTTGAACAAGTTTATCGCGAAATCAACCGCATTTCAGATGCCAATGCTGTCTATGGTATTGATGTTGGGGACAATATTATCAATAGCTTCCGCTTCTTAAACTTTACACCAGAGAAGAAATGGACCATCTCCGCTCTTTTTGCCACCATGGGTTATGGTGTACCAGCTTCTATCGCAGGTCAATTTGCTTTCCCAAATCGCCAAGTTTTCAATATTGCTGGAGACGGTGCATTTTCAATGGTAATGCAGGATCTGACGACCCAAGTCAAATACCAGTTGCCAATTATCAATATTATCACTTCTAACAATTCACTCAACTTTATCAAGTCTGAACAGGAAGATCTGGTCATGAACTTTTCAGGCGTAGATCTCTACGAAGTAGATTTTGCGAAAGTTGCAGAAGGAATGGGAGTAGAGGGAATAACAGTTAAAACTTTAGAGGAATTGCCAGCTGCATTTGACCGCGCACTTGAAGTTTCAAAATCTGGAAAGCCTGTTTTGATTGATGCTAAAATCACAGACAAACGTGGTATCCCTGTGGAAGAGTTGGAATTGGATATTGTTGATGGTGACTTTGTAGAAAAAATTTCTACTGGTTATCAAGAAACACATGGTCAAATGAGTCCAGAAGAATTCTTTGCGGCTTATGATGGGCAAGAGCTGCGACCTATTACAGCTTATTTCAAAAAATATGGTGTCAAGCCATAACGTGAGCCACAGCTTATCTTAATTTTTACCACTGTTTATAGTAGTTAGAGCGGGAGGGCATCCCTCTCTAACTCTACTATAAATTGCAGAAGCTGTTTCACTTCATTAAATTGGTATAAATTTTATACAAATTCTTATTATTCTGATCTGTTAGATAGACTGATTGAATTTTTTGTTTCGAAAAAATGAAAGCGCTTGCTTATCGAAAGTTCAATCTGCCTTTCTCTGCAGATCTGCATTAGACAGGAGGAAACATTATGTCTTACCAAACTAGTAGTGCTGAAGGTCCAGTTGATTTCATTAACACTTATGATTTAGAGCCCATGGCTCAGAAGGTCATTCCCAAAGCTGCATTTGGCTATATCGCAAGTGGAGCCGAAGATACTTTTACTCTGCGGGAAAATATTCGTGCCTTTAACCATAAGCTAATTGTGCCTCATACGCTTCGAAATGTGGAAAATCCAAGTACAGAGATTGAATTTGACGGAGATAAACTATCGTCTCCAATTATTCTAGCTCCGGTAGCGGCTCATAAGCTGGCGAATGTACAAGGAGAAGTGGCTTCAGCAAAAGGTGTGCATGAATTTGGTTCTCTCTACACCACAAGCTCTTATTCAACGGTCGATCTTCCAGAAATTTCGCAAGCTCTTCAAGGAACACCACATTGGTTCCAGTTCTACTTTAGTAAAGATGATGGCATTAACCGTCATATCATGGATCGGGTTAAAGCAGAAGGGTATAAAGCAATTGTTTTGACAGCGGATGCGACTGTTGGGGGCAATCGTGAAGTGGACAAACGCAATGGCTTTGTTTTTCCAGTTGGCATGCCGATTGTAGAAGAATACCTTCCTGATGGTGCAGGCAAGACAATGGACTTCGTTTACAAATCAGCTAAGCAAAAATTATCCCCTCGTGATGTGGAATTTATCGCATCTTACTCAGACCTCCCTGTCTATGTCAAAGGTCCACAATGCCGTGAAGATGTAGAGCGCTCGCTTGATGCCGGTGCTTCTGGTATTTGGGTAACCAACCACGGTGGACGGCAAATTGACGGCGGCCCGGCAGCTTTCGATTCATTGCAAGAAGTGGCTGAAACAGTTGATAAACGTGTACCAATTGTCTTTGATTCAGGTGTCCGTCGTGGTCAGCATGTCTTTAAGGCGCTCGCTTCTGGGGCAGATTTAGTGGCTATTGGGCGACCTGTGATTTATGGTCTAGCTCTTGGTGGTAGTGTTGGTGTCCGCCAAGTCTTTGAGCATATCAATGATGAATTAAAAACAGTGATGCAATTATCTGGTACCCAAACGATTGAAGAAGTAAAACACTTCAAACTTCGTCATAATCCTTATAATCCAACTTTCCCAGTAGACCCACGGGATTTGAAATTGTACTAAAATGGATAAATTATCATCCAACTCTCTTTGGCGTTTCAAAGGGAGTTTTGTTATGCTAAGCGATAGAGAAATGAAGTCAGATACCCGATTTTAATAAAAATGTTCAGTTCTAAATGACAAAAGTTAGCAAAAGTCGTTAATGTACTTGGAAAATAGAATAGTACCACTATTTGACAGTATTTTATAAGAAAACTTCTTCTTTGTTTGTTATAATATAAAGTGGAGAAAACGTTTTATATTATAAGGAGGAAAAAATGACAGAAAAATTGACTTTTCCAGATGGATTTTTATGGGGCGGAGCGACCGCTGCCAACCAATGTGAAGGGGCCTATGATGTTGATGGTAGAGGTCTTGCCAATGTCGATGTGGTGCCGATTGGTGCGGATCGTTTCCCGATTATTGCTGGTAAGAAAAAGATGTTTGACTTTGAGGAAGGCTATTTCTATCCGGCAAAAGAGTCCATTGATATGTATCATCATTTTAAAGAAGATATTGCGCTTTTTGGCGAAATGGGCTTTAAGACTTATCGACTCTCTATCGCCTGGTCTCGGATTTTTCCAAAAGGAGATGAGCTGGAGCCCAATGAAGCAGGCTTGAAATTTTACGAAGACCTCTTTAAGGAATGCCACAAGTATGGCATTGAGCCCTTGGTGACTATCACCCACTTTGACTGTCCTATGCACTTGATTGAGGAATACGGAGGCTGGCGCAGCCGCAAAATGCTGGAATTTTACGAGCGCCTCTGCCGCACTCTTTTTACCCGCTACAAGGGGCTAGTCAAATACTGGCTGACTTTCAATGAAATCAATATGATTCTCCATGCACCGTTTATGGGAGCAGGACTTTACTTTGAAGAAGGGGAAAATGAAGAGCAGGTCAAATACCAAGCAGCTCATCATGAATTGGTAGCGTCAGCTATTGCGACCAAGTTGGCACATGAGATTGACCCTGAAAATAAGGTTGGCTGCATGCTGGCAGCTGGTCAGTATTATCCAAATACAGCCAATCCGGCAGATTACTGGGCAGCTTTGCAGGAAGATCGGGAAAGCTATTTCTTCATCGATGTCCAGTCCAGAGGAGAATATCCAAACTATGCCAAGAAGAAATGGGAGCGTTTGGGTATTGAGGTTGAAATGATAAAAGAAGACCTAGACTTGCTCAAGACCTATACGGTGGATTTTATTTCCTTCTCTTATTATTCTAGCCGTGTGGCTTCTGGTGATCCAAAGGTCAATGAAAAAACTGCCGGAAATATCTTTGCCTCGCTTAAGAATCCTTACCTAGAAGCTTCTGAGTGGGGTTGGCAGATTGATCCGCTGGGCTTGCGAATTACCCTCAATGTCATCTGGGATCGTTATCAAAAACCCATGTTTATCGTGGAAAACGGTCTGGGAGCAGTTGATACACCGGATGAAAATGGCTATGTCGAAGATGACTACCGCATTGACTACCTAGCTGCCCATATCAAGGCTATGCGTGATGCAATTAATGAAGACGGCGTAGAACTTCTAGGGTACACCACTTGGGGCTGTATTGACCTAGTTTCTGCTGGAACTGGCGAAATGAAAAAACGCTATGGTTTCATCTATGTAGACCGTGACAACGATGGAAACGGCACACTCAAACGCTCCAAGAAAAAATCCTTTGACTGGTATAAGGAAGTCATTGCGACTAATGGGGCAAGTGTGAAATAGAGCAATTGGGGCGTGAGACAAAATTTAAAATCATTTTAATCGGCTCTCTTATTTCAAGAATTCGGTGAGAGTGGGGCAGAAATCAGTAGCTTCGTAGAAACTTGATTTCGTCATCCCACTCTCTTTTTTGCTTTCCGTTGACTTCCGTCTTTTTCCTTGTTACACTATGGATAAGAGATTTTGTTGGAATGGACGTAATATGGCCAATGTTTTAATCATCGAAGATAACAACGATATTCATGACATTTTAAAAGATTTGTTTGAAACTGAGCACAGGGTTTTCTCGGCTTATTCTGGAACGGAAGGACTTCTTGTTTTTGCGCAGGAAGCAATTGATTTGGTATTGCTGGACATTATGCTGCCAGGGAAAAATGGCGATCAGGTCTTGGCAGAAATTCGCAAAAGCAGTCAGATTCCGGTGGTCATGCTGACAGCTTTGGGTGAGAAATCGCTGGTCAGTCAATATTTGCTGGATGGTGCCAATGACTATATTGTCAAACCGTTCGATCTGGACGAGGTTTTTGCGCGTGTGACCGTGCAGCTTCGTAACCACCTTTTACAAGAGCAAGCAACAGAAATTCAAGGGATAAAAAATATCCGTCTTTCACCAGATACATTTGAAGTGGTCAATGGCGAGAAACGGGTTCGTTTGGGGAAGAAGGAGTATCAGATATTTCAAACCTTGCTTTGTCACCCTAAGAAGATTTACACAAAGGAAGAACTGTTTGAGTTGATTTGGGAAGAGGCATATTTGCCGGGAGACAACACGCTCAACACTCATCTCAGCAATCTTCGTAAGAAATTGGCACAAGTAGATAATTCGGAAGAATATATCGAAACGATTTGGGGACTGGGTGTACGGCTTAAGGAGGACTGAGAATGCTTGAATTTATACTAATTATGTTCATCGGTCTGCTTGGGTTCTTGCTCGTGCGTTATCATGTTGCGGTCCGTAATTTTTCACAGCAGATTCGTGAGAAACGAGAAACTGGTAGTCAAATTCGTTTGGCACCTCAAAATCACAGTCAAACGATTGTTGAGTTGGCAAATGAAGTTGAAAAGCTCTTTCAAGAAGTAGAGCAGACACGTTTTATCGCTCGTCAGGAAAAGAAAACCTTGGATATGGCGATTAGCAATATTGCTCATGATATTCGCACACCCTTGACCATTGCTAGTGGCTATACCCAACAGCTTATAAAGGGAAAAGAAAGAAACGAGCAGCTATTGAAAATTGCGACCAATCTATCCGTTGTTTCCAATCGTTTAGAAGCGCTCATGGAATACCGCCGTCTTATGGAAGGTGTAGTTCGACCACGGTTTCGACAAATAGATATTTCCAAGCTGATTGCAAAGCAAATGCTTCCTTTTTATGATGCCTTTCAAAAGCAAGGAATTGAATTGCAAGTAAATTTGCAGGAGGGGTTAGTAATAAAGACAGATCCAGAAATTTTGGAGCGAATTGTCCAAAATATGTTGAGCAATGTCCTCAAGCATGGAAAGGAAACTGCCCAGCTATCTTTAATCCGAAAAGATGCGGCTATTCTTTTAAGTGTAAAAAATATAGTCCGTCAGCCAATTCAGCATTTGGAAAAATTAATCAATCGCTTTTATTCTGAAAATCTCTCTAGCACGGAAGAATCCTCTGGTTTAGGACTTTATATCACTCAACAACTGGTAGATATTCTTGGCGGTGATTTAACCATGAAAGCTGAAGGAGAATGGTTTGGATTGCTTATCCGTTTGTGAATATTTTATACAAAAAAACAGCTAATCATTTGACTAGCTGTTTTCTTTTGTTATAAATCTTTTCTTTTAAATACCTGTATACCACTAAATGTAAAAAGAAGTGTGATGAGAAGAGCGATGGTTATGGTTTTGAATACCATATCCTGTTTAGAAACCATGTCAAAATAGAATTGCATGTTCAAGTATTTCAACCAGTCAATATCTGGATAAAAGGCAGTTGGCAGACTTAGCAGGGAAACACCGATCAAATAAGTGAAAATAGCAGCTATAATAGAGTTGGTAGCATACAGGACGAAAGAAACAAGGCTAACCCAAGCTAGGGTACAAATAAATTGAACCCCTATCGTAATGAGAAAATTAGAAAGAAAATGTTTGGGTGCGGTTCCCATACCATTGATGAGCGTAGCTGGAATAAATGAGGAATAGGTTAGAATCAATTGAAGTACGATGAGACTTGCCAGAACAAGAAACTTAGACAAATAGAATTCTGTCCGTGAAATACCACTAGTAATAGAATTTTTATATAATTTCTGGGTGAGATCAATTCCAATCAATAAAACAACAAGGATAATAGTAAAAATAATGGTATTACTAAGATTATCAGAGGTTTTAGTGATAGCCTCAAAGCCAGTCCAGCCTCCGTTATCACCCAGTTTTTCAAAAGCTTTTGTATCTGTATGAACTCCGATACTTCCCACAACACCATAGAGAACACCTAATAAGAGTGTGGTGATAAAAAGGATTTCTGTAATCCAAAAACCTTTTGAGCGAAAAAGACGATAAAAGTCTGCTTGAATAGTATGAAACATGATAAACCTCCCTATTCTACCAAATCTGTAAAGTATTTTTCTAAATCTTGGCGAGCATAGTAAATTTCGTTAATGGTAACCTTCTCTGCCCCTAGCGTTTGAACAATCTTGTTGATTTCGTGCGAGTGAGTGAAGATGTGTATTTCATCTGTCGCATTCACGACTTTGAGACGGTAGCCTAGTTGATCGTGGAGGATTTTGCTTGCTTTAGCGAGGTCACTTGTTTTCAAAACGATATAATCTTCATTTTCTTCTTCAAACTCTGCTTTCGTGATTTCTTTGATAAGTTGACCGTTTTCGATGATGCCGAATTTTGTAGCAACCAAGTATAGTTCGCTTAAAATATGACTGGAGATGATGAAAGTCATATTCAATTCTTCATTGAGACGCTGCACCAAGTGCCGAAATTCTTTAATCCCGACGGGGTCAAGCCCGTTAATCGGTTCATCCAAAATCATTAGATCAGGCTTGGATAGAAGTGCAATGGCAATGCCCAAGCGCTGTTTCATTCCAAGAGAAAAATCTCGAAATTTTTTCTTACCAGTATTGGTTAGTCCGACGTAAGAGAGAGTTTCTCGGATAACCTTGTCCGCATTTGGGATATGCCGTATCTTGCAGCAATAGTTTAAGTTTTCATAGGCCGTCAAATGATTGTAAGCAGCGGGTGCTTCAATGACAGAACCAACTCGCTTGAGAGCGTGCGTCCATTCGGAGTTATTAGAAGAGCCAAAGAGAGCGACCGTACCGCTATTGGGCTGAATCAGCTGGGTAATCACTTTGATAAGCGTTGTCTTACCAGCTCCATTTTTCCCAATTAGCCCGTAAATTTCTCCTTGCTTCACGGTGAGACTGACATCATTCAAAGCGAGTTGTTGTCCAAATCTCTTGCTGATGTGTTTCACATTTACAACAGTTTCCATAACATGACCTCCATTTTTTCTATCGTAGAGTTCTCCCTCTTTTCACTATTTAGTATACAAAATGCTTGTCAAATAAGTCTCAAGCAATTCTCAAATATTTCTAAAATTTAAAAAATCTGAGAAAACCTCAGATTTCACAATTTTGTAGGATAAATTTTTCAATCATAGCGGCCATTTCTTGAGGATGGTCTGTGTTAAGTGTATGATTTCCACCTGAAAGTGTCACAAAATCTGCTTGTGGTAAAGCTGCAGCTAATTTTTTAGAGGAAGGCAGGTTAGGCCAATCTTTGCTGCCACAGATGATGAGGCTGGGAAGTTGTATTGCACTTAGTTGACTTGATAAATCTAAATTTTTCAAGTCTTTTAACAGGCCAACAAAAGATTTTTTATGAAGCCCCTCTTTTTTAAATAGGGAGTCTGGTAGGCAAGAGAAAATAAGCAGCTGGAGTTTATAGAGTAGATTGGAGCTTAGTTTATATTGAGTTCCTGATAAAACGAGTGCTTGGAGCTGAGGAAATTGTTGCCCCACCTTTAAGGCAAGAGTTCCACCGAGGGACAATCCAACTAGAACAAATGGTTCGTTGATGGCTTGAAGTTCCTGACAAAGGTGTTGTTCTAGCTGAGAGACTGTAATGATGTTGTTATTTGTGTAAAAGAGGTCTAAAGCCTCGGTGTCATATTGTGGCAGAAGTTCACGGACTTTATCCCAAGAGTGTTTATCCTGTCCAAGACCGTGTAAAAAAATGATTTTCATGAGTGATTCCTTTTTATTTTCAACAAAAGAGATGGTAACGATTGTAAGAGTAAACCTATTAAAATCTATCATAAATTGGATTACTTGATATCATTATAGCATAAAGAAGGTGCTTGTGTTGCGATAGAATTAGACGATGACCGACTTTAAGTGGATAAAAAGACCTTCTAAAAAATAAAATTGATCGCAGTGTTTTTGTATCAAATTCCTACTTTGGGATAAAAAGGGTTAGATTGATAAGGAGGAAAATCAAGAAGCAAGCAAGGGTGGTGCTTTTTGGTGTTTCCAAATGTCGGTAATAGCTTCGCTTGATAGTCTCATCAAATCCGTGGGCGTACATAGCTTCTACATAGGAATCACGCCAGTTAAAAGCGATAAAAATTGCTTTGATATAAAAGATTGGTGACCAGAAATGCAAGGTTTTACCCCGCAAGAGACTAGCTTCGCGAACAGCTTGGATTTCTTTTTGAATAACTGGAATAGCGTTTAAGACAACGAGCAGCCCGTAGGTAAAATGACCCGGAAGTCCTTTTTGATGCCAGTAGCGCAAGAGTTGATTGAGATTGACGCCGTATAAAAAGGTCATTCCCAGAGCCGCTAAAGCAAAGGAACGTGTAAAAAGAACAATCGCTTGACTTTTGTCGCCGTGAAGCTGAATAGCCCAAAAATTTGCTAACGCCGGAAGCAATGGCAGAAGGAACACCCAGAAAATGCCCCACCATTTCCTAATATAAGTAAGGTAGATAAGTGTTCCTGCGACAATAGCGCAGTTGAGCCATGTTAATCGGACAAAGGAAATTTCTAGCGTCAATACAATGAGAAGGAGCAAGAGTGCTAGGACATTTGTTTCTTCTTTTTTCATAGCGCTCTCCTTTCTGTCAGCCCGTGAGACGTCAGCTCTACCAAATGATCACTAATGCCGTCCAAGGGCTCCAAACGATGAGAAATGATAATAAAGCTCTGTTGTGCAGCTTTTTCCTTAATCCAATTAGCAAAAAAATCACAGGCTTTTTTATCTAAGCCAGTAAAGGGCTCATCCATGAGTATGACAGGAGTTTCCAAGGTCAAGATAGCCAATAATTGAATGATTTTTTTTTGCCCGCCGCTCAAGTGAAAAAGGCTGGAATCCATTTTGTCTGCTAAGCCAAATAAATCCAAAGCTTCTTGTACCTTTGCTTGGTTTTCGCTGGAAAGAGAGGACAGGTTTAATTCTTCTGCGGGTGTCGTCCGAATGAATTGCTTTTCAGCATTTTGGACAACGGCAGTAATATGGCGGTACAATTGTTTGCTTTTCTTGAGTTTTTGTCCCTGATAACTCATATTGCCTTTGTATTTTTGCAATTGCAAAATAGCACGAAAAAGAGTTGATTTACCGGCACCGTTAGACCCGATGAGAGTCGTAACACCTTGCTGAAAAGTAAAATCCTCAATCGTAAAAAGTATTTTTGAGTCAAATTGACAGGAAACGTGCTGTAATTGTAAGAGAGGATTTCGCTGGGTATTTTCGCGTGCCAGCTGATAGCTTGGGAGTTCCTTTTTTAAAAGAGCTACATCTCGTTCAAAAAGTTCCCCATTTTTTAATTCAACAAGGTGGTCAACGCAGTCAGCATAGAGACTGCGGTCGTGGTCGCACAGAATCACCGTTTTCCCCATTTCTGTCAAGTTTGCTAGTAAATGAATCAAGCGTTTGCGTGCTTCTTGATCGACAGAAGCAAAAGGCTCGTCCAATAGGATAATCTGTGAATCCATAGCCAACAGAACCGCCAGAGAGACTTGTTGCTTTTCTCCACCAGATAGGGTCAGAAAGTCTCGATGAAGCAGGTGCTCTACTTTGCCAAGTGCAATCGCATGCTGGATTTTTTCATCAATCTGGTCAGCGGGTGTCTGGAGATTTTCCAAGGTAAAAATCAATTCTTCATAAAGAGTTGTCATGGTAAATTGACGGCTTGGATTTTGAAACATCATACTAAGATAGGTAACTCGTTCATGAATCGGTAAATGAGACAGCAATGTATGACCTAACTTTACCTCTCCAGCGAAGTCTAATTCATTGAAATTTGTTAAAATCCGAAAAAGAGTTGATTTGCCAGCACCGGTATCACCAATCAAGAGTGTCATTTTTCCGGTTTCAAAGGTAAAGGTTAAGTCTTCAAAGACATCTCTAAGATAAATATGCTTTAATGTTAATCCCATATTATTTACCAGCGGCTTGGTTAATCTTGTCATAAAGATTCATAATGATTTTAACCAGAACAGCACAGAAGAAGAATACCGAAAGAAAACGAACAACAAACAATGCTAAAACAAACTCAGGTTTGAAAGCATAATAACCAATTTTAAAATATTCATAGGCAAAGCTCAAACAGGTCGTTCCTATGGCACTATAGATCAATGATAGCCAATCATAGCGTTTGTATCGTGTTGCTGCAAAACCAAGTTCACTCCCAAATCCTTGAATGAGCCCAGAAATCAAAGTACTCAGCCCAAATTGGCTCCCGTACAGAACTTCAGCGAGGGCTGCTAAAAGCTCACCAATCGTGGCGCTCCCCGGTTTGCGCAGTAACATAGCCGCCATCGGAGCTGCCATACACCACAGACCAAAGAGAATTTCATTGGCAAAAGGCTCGAGTCCGATAGGTGCCAGAATAGCTGTCAAAATATTGTAAAGGAAGCCTGAACCAACAAAGATTCCTCCAAATAAAATAGCCAAAAGAGCTAAGAGGATAACATCTCGTAAACTCCATTTTTGAAACATAAAAAACTCCTTCTAACAGAGCAGATGAGGAGTTTTAGCGCGACAAAATAAAATCTAATCACATAAATGATTAGAACGGTTTGGTCTTTCTTATACATTTCCCTGCGGCAGCATTAACTGTATCAGGTTCCATGGGTATAATCTCAGCCTCGGCACCCCAAATGTTCTTTGCTTTTTATTATGTTGCTATTCTAACATCTCTTTTCAAAAATAGCAAGCAAAGGATTTTCAAAAATTTTGATGTATGTGGTCGCCATAGCCTTAAACTATATCAAATCATAAAATGTTAAACGACACGCGATGAAATCAATGTTTAATATATATTTGGAATCTCATTATAGTTTTTAACTATAATGAGATTCCTAGAAATTCCAATTATACAGAGCTTAGATTTTCTGTTAAGATAGTGTCAACAAGAAATTTTGGAGGATGACTATGTCAACTACGATTATCGACTTCCCGCGTTTGGGAGAATTCCGCGAATTAAAATTCACTGCTGAAAAATACTTTAGGAATGAAATTTCAGCTCAAGAGCTCCTGACTGCTGCCAAGGACCTGCGCGCCAAGCACTGGAATATCGTCAAAGAGCACGGGATTACAGAAGTACCGTCCAACGACTTTTCTCACTATGATAATGTTTTGGATGTCGCCTTCCTCTTTAACGTAGTGCCGTCCTCTGTTCAGGGCCTGGACCTGTCTGATCTGGAGCGTTATTTTGCCCTGGCCCGCGGTTACCAAGGGGAAAAAGGGGATGTTCGAGCCCTGCCGATGAAAAAATGGTTCAACACCAACTACCACTACATTGTGCCTAAGTTTGAAAAGGATACTCAGGTTAAATTGTCCGACAGCAAGATCTTTGATGAATTTGCGGAAGCCAAGGAGCTAGGTCTGGATACCCGTCCGGTCCTGGTAGGTCCCTTCACACTCCTGCAGCTGTCCGACTTTGAAGAAGGGGTAGAACCTGCCCAGTTTGTGGATGCCCTGGTCAAGACCTATCAGGAAGTCTTTGCCAAATTGGCCGACCTTGGTGCCGGCCGCATCCAGCTGGATGAGCCTGCTCTGGTCAAGGACCTGTCTGCCGAAGAGAAGGTCTTCTTCCTTGATCTCTACAGGAAAATCCTGGCGGACAAGAAAGGACTGGAAGTCCTAATCCAAACCTACTTCGGCGATGTTCGGGATATCTACTCCGATTTGATCGAACTGCCGGTTGATGCCATCGGTCTGGACTTCGTTGAAGGCAAGAAAACTCTGGAGTTGGTCAAGTCCGGCTTCCCGGCCGACAAGACCCTCTATGCCGGGATTGTCAACGGTAAGAATATCTGGCGCAATAATTATGAAAAGAGCCTGGCTGTCCTGGAGCAGATTCCGGCTGAAAAGCTTGTGCTGACCAGCTCCTGCTCCCTGCTGCATGTGCCTTTCACCACAGCCAATGAAGACTTTGAAGAAGCCATCCTCAAGCACTTTGCCTTTGCGGTGGAAAAGCTGGATGAGATCCGGGATCTGGATGCCATCCGCAATGGCGGCGGAGCAGAAGCTCTGGCTGCCGACAAGGAACTCTTTGGGACAGAGCGTGTCGGTAGAAATGCTGAATTGGCGGCCCGCATGGCCGGTCTGACCGATGCCGACTACACCCGCCTGCCGGCCTTCGCAGAACGCGAGGCCATCCAGGAAGAAGCCTTCAAACTGTCGGTTCTGCCGACGACAACCATCGGTTCCTTCCCTCAGACCAAGGAAGTTCGGACCAAGCGCCTAGCCTTCCGTAAGGGAGAACTGTCCCAGGAAGACTATGACAAGTTCCTAGCTGAGCAGATCGACGAATGGATCAAGTGGCAGGAAGAAGTTGGTTTTGATGTTCTGGTTTACGGGGAATTTGAGCGTAATGACATGGTAGAATACTTCGGTCAAAACCTGTCCGGCTATCTCTTCTCCAAGAACGGCTGGGTGCAGTCCTACGGTATGCGTGGGGTAAAACCGCCGATTATCTGGGGAGATGTAACCCGCCTCAACCCGATTACTGTTAAATGGTCCAGCTATGCTCAAAGTCGGACTGACAAGCCGGTTAAGGGAATGCTGACGGGACCTGTAACCATCCTCAACTGGTCCTTCCCACGGGAAGATATTCCCATCAAGGACTCTACCCTGCAGATTGCCCTGGCCGTCAAGGACGAAGTTCTGGACCTGGAAGCTACCGGCGTTAAGATTATCCAAATCGATGAAGCCGCCCTGCGTGAAAAGCTGCCGCTCCGCCGCAGCGACTGGTATGAGGATTATCTGGATTGGGCCATTTCGGCCTTCCGTCTGGTCCACTCTACCGTTGCACCGGATACGCAGATCCATACCCACATGTGCTACTCAGAGTTTACCGATATCATCCCAGCCATTGATAACATGGATGCGGATGTCATCTCCTTTGAGGCTAGCCGCTCCAACCTGGAAATCCTGGTGAGCTCAAGGCCAAGAACTTCCAGACAGAAGTGGGACCTGGAGTTTACGATATCCACTCTCCTCGTGTACCAAATGAAGGGGAAATCGACCACACCATCGAGGCCATCCTGGCCAAGGTGCCGAGCCGCAAGCTCTGGATCAATCCTGACTGCGGTCTGAAAACGCGTGGCATTACTGAAACCAAGGCTAGTCTGGTCCGCTTGGTAGAGGCAGCCAAAGCAGCACGCCAAGGTTTGAAATAAAAAATAGAGACTGACAATCTTGCAAAGGTTCTGATACTCAATGAAAATCAAATTTCTTTGACAGTCGCTTTGCGACTTCTATCCACAACCTTCAACAATCTCCTAGATTGTTGAAGGTTGACAAAGTTTGAAGAGATTTTCGAAGAGTATAACTTGCGGGATTGTCACATACTCTCGTAAATATCGAAAGGAATTGTAAAACATGTCTATCCAAAGCCCGTCTCTCTCTTTTGAAGTATTTCCTCCAAATCCAGCAGTAGGCAATGAAAATATTATGGTGGCCCTGAAGGAAATGCAGGACCTGGCGCCTCATTTCATCAGTGTCACAGCGAGTAATAATAAGTTCAATATCGAAGAAACGACGGTGCGTCTGGCGGACTTCATCTGCAATGGTCTGCACATCCCGACCATTGCTCACCTGCCTGCGGTTTATCTGACTAAGGAAATGGTTACAGAAACTCTGACAGTACTTGATAAGATAGGTGTTCATAAAGTATTGGCACTCAGAGGGGATATCCTTCGAGATGTGGAACCCCAAAAGGACTTCGTCTACGCAACAGATTTGATTGAGTATATTAAGAAAGAAGCTCCTCACTTTGAGATTATCGGGGCCTGCTATCCAGAAGGTCATCCTGATTCACCAGACCGAGTTTCAAATATCAAGAATCTCAAAAAGAAAGTAGATGCAGGCTGTTCGAGTTTGGTCACTCAACTCTTCTTTGATAATGAGCGTTTTTATGATTTTCAAGAAAGATGTACTCTGGCTGGGATTGAAGTTCCGATTCATGCGGGGATTATACCGATTTTAAACCGTAATCAGGTTCTTCGTTTGCTCAAAACCTGTGAAAACATTTATTTACCACGAAAATTTTGCTCTATTTTAGATAAATATGAACACGATCCAGAGTCACTCAGAGCAGCAGGATTAGCCTATGCGATTGACCAAATTGTTGACTTAGTCACTCAAGATGTGGCAGGTGTTCATCTATATACAATGAACAATTCCAGTACTGCTCATCAAATTTATCAGGCGACACATACATTCTTTAATAATAAAGTGTCAAGCTAGGGCGTGAGACAGTCTGGGAGACTAAGAAAACAAAGTTTTCGTCAAAGGTAGTCTTCCGAGTTTAAAAAGCGAACAACATTGAGTCTTGCTTCGTACGCTCTATCTGTAAGTTCAAAGCAGTGTTTTAAGCAATCAGCCACTACCTTGTGTACTTTGAAGCTGGAGACTTTTGTCCCAGCTTTTTTCATGATTGTGTAAAATGCTCATTCTTCTAGGAAAGAATAGTATCAGTATTTATGACTATTTTACAAGAAAGGGGTTACAAAAAAGAGTATAATAGAAGTAACGAAAGAACGAGGTGAATGAAATGACAGAAAAACAGTTTCCGAATGGCTTTTTGTGAGGTGGCGCGACTGCAGCCAATCAGTATGAAGGTGGCTGGGATTTAGGTGGCGTGGTCCGGCTACGTCTGATACAGCCAAAGCTGTACGCCCTGAGGAGCGTCAAAATATGGAAGGTTTTGCCGCACCCATGACCAGAGAAAAAGTAGAAGCTGCTCTTAATGATAAGGAAGGACTCTATCCTAAGCGCTGGGGCTCTAACTTTTATCATCGTTACAAGGAAGATATTGCTCTTTTTGCAGAAATGGGCTTTAAAACTTTCCGCCTCTCTGTCGCTTGGAGTCGAATTTTCCCTAATGGAGACGATGTAGAGCCTAATGAAGAAGGGCTGGCTTTTTACGATGCGGTCTTTGACGAACTCTTGAAATATGGCATTGAGCCTTTAGTGACGTTGTCACACTATGAGACACCGATTCATTTGGCATTAGAGTACGGTGGCTGGAAGAATCGCCGAGTTATTGGTTTTTTGAGCGCTATGGATTTATCTATGTGGATGCAGACGATGAGGAAAATGGAAGCTATGACCGCTCCCGCAAGGATTCTTTCTTCTGGTATCAGAAAGTGATTGAAACCAACGGGGCAGCGGCCTTAGAAGAATAGAGAGGTCAACAGATGAGCAGAAAAATTATCTTTTTAGATGTAGACGGAACTTTGGTGGATTATGACAATCGTATTCCAGAATCTGCTATTCAGGCTATTCGTCAGGCGCGGGAAAATGGGCATTTAGTCTATGTTTGTACAGGGCGCAGTAAGGCGGAAATGCCAGAGGAAATCTGGGCTATCGGTCTAGACGGTATGATTGGCGGGAATGGTTCTTATGTGGAGCATGAAGGTCAGGTCATCATGCATCAGTTGATTCCTTTAGAGGTGGAAAAGAGAGCGGTAGACTGGCTGCATGAGAGAGGATTGGAATTTTATTTAGAAAGTAACAACGGTCTCTTTGCTAGTGAGCATTTCCGTGATGCAGCGCGTCCGGTCATGAAACTTTATGCCAAGAAAAAAGGAAAAACAGATGCGGAAGTTGAACATCAAGAGGTTGAAGATGTGATGTACGGCATGGTCTTTGGTGGCGAGCTTTACCGAGATGATCTGAATAAAATCAGCTTTATTCTCACTTCTTATCAGGATCACTTGGACTCTAAGGAAGCTTTTCCAGAGCTCAAGGCTGGTACATGGGGTGGTCGTGGAGAGGAAGCTCTCTTTGGCGATCTAGGAGTTAAGGATATTACGAAGGCACATGCGATTGATGTACTGCTAGAGCATTTGGGGGCGAAAAAAGAAGATACAATTGCTTTTGGAGATGTCAAGATTGACATTCCGATGTTGGAATATTGTCAAATTGGGGTTTCTATGGGTAATGGCGGCCCAGAAATATTAGCCATGGCGGATATGCTGACAGATGATGTGGCCGAGGATGGTCTCTACAATGCCTTTGAAAAATTAGAACTTCTTTAGAGGAATATTTTATGACAAAAACACTTTATTTGATGCGACACGGGCAAACTTTATTCAATAAGCGGCATCGGATTCAAGGCTGGTGTGACGCCCCTTTGACGGACTTAGGAGTGTATCAGGCTCAGGTGGCTGGGCAGTATTTTAAAAATGCAGGAATTACGTTTGATGCGGCTTACAGCTCAACATCTGAGCGGGCTTGCGATACCTTAGAAATTGTTACAAATGGTAGCCTTTCTTATAAGCGGGTTAAAGGCCTCAAGGAATGGAATTTTGGGACCTTTGAAGGAGAAAGTGAGGACCTCAATCCTCCTTTGCCATATGAAGATTTTTTTGTGACCTATGGTGGAGAATCTCAAGACCAAGTTCGAGAGCGCATGGCTGCGACTATCCTACAGCTCATGCAAGAAACGAAAGGCAAGTCTGTTCTCATGGTATCTCACGGTGGTGCTATGGCCAATTTTGCACGTGCTTGGGAAGACAACTGGCGGCTGGATAATCTAGGACACATGACAAACTGTGGTATTTTGAAGTTTTCCTTTGAAGCTGACCAATTTTATCTGGAAGAGGCGATTGGTCATGACTTTAGTGGCTGGGAGGAAAAATGAAAGATTTATATCTAATGCGGCATGGTCAAACTTTTTTCAATCAAGAAGGGCTGGTGCAAGGAGTATGTGACTCACCGCTGACTGATTTAGGTATAGAGCAAGCCAAGCAAGCGCGAGCTTTTTTCGAGAAAAATGGCATTGAATTTGGAGGTATCTACTCTTCCACTCAAGAGAGGGCTTCTGATACCTTGGAAATTGTGACGGGTCGAACAGACTACACCCGTCTCAAAGGAGTGAAAGAGTGGAATTTTGGGCTTTTTGAAGCTCAGCCAGAAAGATTGCAGCCTAAGTTTCGAGCTGGTGCGGTGTCTTTTGAAGATTTATACGTGCCTTATGGGGGTGAAGATGTGGCTCAAGTAGGAGAACGCATGCTGACCACTCTGACAGAAGTCATGAAAAAAACGCCTGCTGTTAAAAATCCAACATTGGTCGTCAGCCACGGTGGTGCTATGTGGGCTTTTTATCTAAAAGTGGGTTATTTGCCTGATCCTAATATTTATTTCAGTAACTGTGCTATTTGTCATTACCAATATGAAAACGACCAGTTTCTGCTTCGACAAGTTATTGACCCATTGGCTAAAACGGTCTATGACTTGTAACGGCAACTTACTTGTTCTCGCTTGATCTCTTATAGAGAAAATAGTATAGAGTGGCTGTTTAATAGTTGAATAAAAGAAAGAAAATGATGGCCAAAACTATCATTTTCTTTCTTTTTATATGTAATTTTCTTAACTTTCCTTTTTCTGTAGGTGATTGCATTAGTAAACTATCCTGGGCTCAAGTATTTTATGAAAAATCTCGAAGAATTTTTCAAGATTTGCAATATTATAAAAGCTATTCTTCTGTTACCCACACGCTTCTGGTGAAGATCATGGAGAGTAGGGTGAATCCAGCAAGTCCAATTCCTACGTACCAGTAGGGGAGGTCCATTGTGGTGGAGCGTCCAGGCAGGTTGACAATGCCGCGAAAGAGAACGCCCGTAGCAATGGTTGCAACCGCAGGATTCCAAAGATTGAGACTGAGCCGTGAAAGATTAGGGATGATTTTTTGAAAAATCAGAAGCACCATCCCTCCTATCAGTGGCACTCCAAAGAGATAATGTATATAGGCTGAAGTCTCCCCAAAGCTGAAGTGTTCATAAATACGACTGAAAATGAAGAAAAATACTGTGATTAAGGCATAGACAACGGCTGTCTTTTTGAACCGTTTTTTGCTTGCTTTAGTAACCGATGTAGACAATGTCACTCACAGCGCTTTCTGAAGTTCGACCGTCTGATACAACGATAATATAGTGATTTTTGTCAATCATTCCAATAGCTGTACGCGGATTGGAAGACATGGATTGCCCTACTTCCGAATTGCTTGAAACTGCGATCTGACCATTTTCAACCAAAGTCGGACCAAAGGCAAGAAGGTTTACAACACCATTTTTAACCAAGTCTTCAGCAGAAACATCATTTTCGTAAACAATTCCGAAACTCCCATCTTTATAAATTGCTAAGTCACCATTGCTAGCATCTTCACGTACGATATTTCGATAGACGACACCGTTACGGATGACATAGCCAGTTGTGTTGGCTCCGTAGTAGTCTCCGTTGATAGCAAGAATGGCATTGTTGTTGGCTGCTGTGACAGAAGTCTTAGCAGTCACATTATTTCCATAAGTATTTTGTGCTAGAGCGGTTTTGAGATATTCTGGCGAGCTGACCGTAATATCTGCAATGTATACTTTCGTGTTGCTGACGGTTTTTGTAGTTAGGTTAATAGAAATGTTATCATCCTTATAGCTTGTATTTGTCTTTGTCGCATTTGTTGCTGTTTTAGTACTTGTTGTGCTGGTTGAGGCAGAAGAGGATTTGACCGTTGTAATAGCTTCTGATAGAACAAAAGTTTTCAACATTGAGTAGGTAAACGCCCCTGTCAACAACATACCAAAGAGACTAGCATAAGCATAGGATTTTTTGAAAAACTTCATGATAAAGTATGCGTCCTTTCTTTGAAAATAATTTTTTTTGAACGAGCCAAGATAGGCAAAAGAGCAGCGTTCCGACGAGGATTTTAATAATTAGCAAATTGAGACCGAAGATGGCGTAAAAGAGTCTAATCAAAAGGGTGTCAAGGATAAACAAGCCCAAGGCTAGCCCGAAATAACCAGTACCCGTTTTAACAACACTGTCTTTATTTTTAAAGACCAATCTTTTGTTTGTGGAGTAATTAAAAATCGAGCTAGTGACACGAGCCACTCCGTTTGCCAGTAAAATTTTGAGACTAGTTGGTACCGCAGCAAGCACAAAGAGGGCGAGAGCATAGACGATATAGTCAATCAAAAAACTACTAATTGAAGAAAGAGCAAACTTAAACATATCTTTATAAATCATGAGCCCATCTCGTACCGGTCTAAAGTGAGAAGCTTGATTGTCATTGATATAAATTGTTTCGATTGGAACTTCAATGATAGGATATTCTTTGGAAGCAGCTAGCAGCATATTCATTTCATATTCATAACGCTGCCCTTCAACCTCCAACATAAACGGAATCATGTTGGTTGTAAATCCACGAAGTCCTGTTTGGGTGTCTGTCACGGAAACACCAGTCTGTTGCTTAAACAGAAATCGTGTTAATTTATTTCCAAAAGCCGAACGCAAAGGAACGTTGCCAGAAAAAGAACGCGCTCCCATAATCAAGTGATTGGGGTTTTCTTGAGCCTTTTTGCTCACTCGGAAAATATCCCACACTTTGTGTTGACCATCTGCATCAGCTGTGACCACTGTTCCATATTGACCTAAGGAATCAATATAAGAAAAAGCAGTTTTTAGCGCTTGCCCTTTGCCTTGGTTGGTCATATAGCATAGAACCGTAGCGTATTTTTGAGCTTCCTGGAAAATCGAATCATAACTAGTCGGACTGCCGTCATTTACCACGATGATTTGCAGCGAACTCTTTTCCTTCACTTTTTGCAAAAGATGAAGGAGATTGAGGTCGGGTTTGTAAGCGGGAATTACTAAATAGTTCATGGGTTTACTCCTTTCTTAGAAGAGTGATAGAAAAGTTACACACTAGTATAGAGAGGCTAGCTTAAAGGTAACTGATATCAGCTTTCTTTAAGGTTTTGGAATGGAATGGGTAATGGAGTATAGGGAAAAACTGTGCTTTTTACAAAAACAAAAATCGAATTTTTCTTGCTATTTCCCAAAAAGTTTAGTATAATAGTTATTCGTGAGAAAACCTCACTTACCCCTTGCAATGGCTGGGGGTCATTAGACCAAAAGGAGGAAAAATCAATGGCTAAATACGAAATTCTTTATATTATTCGTCCAAACATTGAAGAAGAAGCAAAAAACGCTTTGGTAGCACGCTTTGACTCTATCTTGACTGACAACGGTGCAACTGTTGTTGAATCAAAAGACTGGGAAAAACGTCGTCTTGCATACGAAATCCAAGATTTCCGTGAAGGACTTTACCACATCGTAAACGTTGAAGCTGAAGACGCAGTCGCTTTGAATGAATTTGACCGTCTTTCAAAAATCAACGCTGACATTCTTCGTCACATGATCGTCAAACTTGACGCATAAGAAGGGTTACATATGATAAATAACGTTGTACTTGTGGGTCGGATGACCCGAGATGCCGAACTTCGCTATACTCCGCAAAATCAAGCGGTTGCAACTTTTACTCTTGCTGTCAATCGCAACTTTAAAAATCAAAGTGGCGAGCGAGAAGCAGATTTCATTAACGTTGTAATTTGGCGCCAGCAGGCAGAAAATCTTGCAAATTGGGCTAAAAAAGGAGCTCTCATCGGAATTACTGGTCGGATTCAGACACGTAACTACGAAAACCAGCAAGGTCAACGTGTCTATGTGACAGAAGTGGTAGCTGACAATTTCCAACTGCTAGAAAGTCGTGCCAGCCGTGAAGGTCAATCTTCTGGTGGCTACACTTCTAATAATTTCGGAAATTCATCATCCAACTTTGGGAACTCAACTTCTGCCAATCAAGTACCCAACTTTTCTCGTGATGAAAATCCATTTGGTAATACCAATCCAATGGACATCTCAGATGACGATCTACCATTTTAATGGACAAACAGAATAATGATATAAAGGAGAAAGAACATGGCTCAACAACGTCGTGGCGGATTTAAACGCCGTAAAAAAGTTGATTACATCGCAGCAAACAAGATTGAATATGTTGATTACAAAGATACTGAGCTTCTTAGCCGTTTCGTTTCAGAACGTGGGAAAATCCTTCCTCGTCGTGTAACAGGAACTTCAGCTAAAAACCAACGTAAAGTAACAACAGCAATCAAACGCGCTCGCGTAATGGCTTTAATGCCTTTCGTAAACGAAGACTAAAATATAAAAATGAGCATGAATTTCATAAAATCATGCTCATTTTTTAAAACTCAATCAGCAACTAAATAGGTTGCTTTTCTTATGCTCAAAATTGTTTGAAACGGTTGTCAAAAATACTTATTAGATCTTATTAAAACATCCACCTGTTGAAACAAGCGGATGTTCAAATAAAAATATGACTAAAGTTGTCTTGGTGCGGTTAAAGCACTGCGGATATTGAATTTCTTTTTGAGATAGAAACGAAGTGCCAAAGTTCCTCCACCAAACACAAGGATAAATAAGTTCGGCAGTTTTGGATTTAAAACTGCTGGCAACAGGAAGGTTGTTCCGTAAAGAACAACAGCCCACAAAATCGTAGCAGCTGAAATGATAAGAAGCGATTTGAAAAATGGTGGTTTTTGACTTTGGTCTTGGTCAGCATAATAAAAACGGTAAATAAAGTAGTACATTCCGTAAAATACGAGTGCCCCCACCGCGCTACCAAGTACAATCGTCACAACGCCATAATTGCTAGGATTTTTGGAGAATAAGTTAACACTACTATTTAAAATAGCAAACAAACTAAAGACAAATAAGAAAGCATCCATAATCATAAGATAAGGGTTGGTATTTTCTTGGACGGTCTGAGCTTCTTTTTGTTTTGCTTCTGAGAAATTTGCTGCCCAAACAGTTGGTGCTCCATAAAGTCCGCGAGCGGTGATGCCTTTTGCTTGATTTTCAAGGATTGTTGGGATAATCTCCTCTAGCAAGGCTTTGATTTCTTCGTCTGTTTTTCCGTCTTTGATGAGTTGGTGAGTTGCGATACGGACAAATTCTTGATTCTTTTTGCTTAATTTATCCAAAGAAACTTGTGTCATAAGATCTCCTTTTAATTAGAATAATTTTTTGTGAATAAGGTAAACAGTCAGGGAAACACTTATCGCAAAGGCGATAAAAATAATAATCCAAAAAGCGTGAGGTTCCCCGTTGAGCGGTAAGTCATTGTTTTTGAAGTTCATTCCATAGGCTGAAAAAATCATAGTTGGAATGGACATGACAATCGTCACTAAAGCTAGAGCTTTCATGATGTTATTTTGATTATTTGAAATGATAGAAGCAAACGTATCTGTCATACTGTGCAAGATATTTCCATAAATATCTGCCATCTCAATTGCCTGTTGAGTTTCGATGAGTGTATCTTCTAGCAAATCCTCATCTTCCAAATATTTTTTGATATTACTTGTAGCGCTGGTCAATTTTTTAATCACACGCTCATTGGTTTTCAAGGAAGCCTTGAAATAGACAATCGTTTTTTCAAGCTCCATGAGTTCAATCAATTCTTCATTTCGAGTGGATTTGTGCAGTTGACTTTCGATTTGTTCGCTTTTACGGTCAATGGAACGAAGTGCTGTCAGATAAAGCTCGGCATTGCGATAAAGAATTTGGAAAATAAAGCGCGAACGCATGAAAGTATAAAAATTACGCAGCCGTCGATTGATAAAAATATCCAACAAAGGAAGCTTTTCCAAACAGGTGGTAATAATCGCATCTTCGGTAATGATAATTCCTAGCGGAATAGTCACATAATAAGTTTGATTATTTCGTTCTTCTGTAATTGGAACGTCCACGATAATCAGGGTGTACTCATCTTCAATGGTAACCCGAGACATTTCTTCTGCATCAAGCGGTGCTCGTAAGTCGGTAATGTCAATATCAAAAGCGTTGGCAATTTCAGTAGACTCACTTTGAGAAGGGTTGACTAAATTGATCCAAGTCCCCGACTCAAGCGTATCAATTTCTTTAAGTTCAGTTGTTGTTGATAGAAAGACTTGTTTCATGTTTTCCTCCTTCAGTTATTTGCACACCGTACTATTATACTATAAAATTCCGAGTTTTTGGGTAAAAGATTGTAGAAAATTTTGTTATAATAAAAAGAAGTTTAAAATAAAGTGTGGTAAGAATGCAGGATAAAATTATCATTCATGGAGCACGAGCTCATAATTTAAAAAATATTGATGTCACAATTCCGCGAGACAAGCTGGTTGTCGTGACTGGTTTGTCTGGTTCAGGCAAATCTAGCTTAGCTTTTGACACTCTCTATGCAGAGGGGCAACGTCGCTATGTAGAAAGTTTGTCTGCCTATGCCCGACAATTTTTGGGCAATATGGAAAAACCAGATGTGGACTCTATTGACGGCCTTAGCCCTGCCATTTCTATTGATCAAAAAACGACCAGCAAGAATCCGCGGTCAACGGTTGGAACAGCTACGGAAATCAATGATTACCTTCGTTTGCTTTATGCACGTGTGGGAACTCCATATTGTATCAATGGGCATGGAGCCATTAAAGCTTCTTCTGTAGAACAAATCGTCAATCAAATTTTGGAATTGCCCGAACGTCAGCGATTACAAATTCTAGCGCCAGTTATCCGTAAGAAAAAAGGACAGCACAAGACAATATTTGATAAAATCCAAAAAGATGGGTATGTACGAGTGCGCGTGGACGGGGACGTTTATGATGTAACCGAAGTCCCAGAGCTTTCTAAAACGAAAAAGCATGATATCGAAGTAGTAGTAGATCGGATTGTCATTAAGGGCGGTGTACGCAGTCGTCTCTTTGACTCGGTAGAAGCGGCTCTTCGTCTGGCTGAAGGCTATGTGGTGATTGATACGATGGATGGGAAGGAGTTGCTTTTTTCCGAGCACTATGCCTGTCCAGTCTGTGGCTTTACGGTTTCTGAGCTAGAACCGCGCCTTTTCTCTTTTAATGCCCCATTTGGGTCCTGCTCTGACTGTGACGGCTTAGGTATCAAGTTAGAGGTTGATTTGGATCTTGTAGTGCCTGATAGTAGTAAAACCTTGCGGGAAGGCGCTCTAGCACCGTGGAATCCAATTTCTTCTAGTTATTATCCGCAAATGTTAGCTCAGGCGATGGAAGCCTTTGGCATCGAGATGGATAAGCCTTTTGAGGAATTGAGTGAGGAAGAAAAACAGCTGATTTTCTTTGGCTCAGATGGTCGGGAGTTCCATTTTCACTATGAAAATGAATTCGGTGGCGTGCGAGATATCGACATCCCTTTTGAAGGAGTAGTAACCAATATCAACCGCCGCTATCATGAAACTAACAGTGATTTTACCCGTAGCCAAATGCGTCTTTATATGAATGAGTTGACTTGTGCAAGTTGTCAAGGTTATCGGCTGAATCCGCAAGCTTTGTCTGTTAAAGTAGGTGGTGAGAATGGTCTCAATATTGGTCAAGTGTCTGATTTGTCTATTGCGGATCATTTAGAATTGATTTCTCATCTGACATTGACTGAAAATGAGGTGACCATTGCAACGCCGATTATCAAAGAAATCCGAGATCGCTTGACATTTCTTAATAATGTCGGACTTAATTATCTAACCCTATCTCGTTCTGCAGGCACGCTGTCTGGTGGTGAGAGTCAGCGGATTCGCTTGGCGACTCAAATCGGCTCTAATCTCAGCGGTGTTCTTTATATCTTAGATGAGCCTTCTATCGGTCTTCATCAGCGGGATAATAATCGCTTGATTGCCAGTCTTAAAAAAATGCGGGATTTGGGCAATACCCTCATCGTAGTTGAACATGACGAGGACACCATGCGCGAGGCTGATTGGTTGATTGATGTTGGGCCTGGAGCAGGTGTTTTTGGTGGTGAAATTGTTGCGGCAGGCACTCCAGAGCAAGTTGCAAAAAGCAAGAAATCAATTACAGGTCAGTATTTATCGGGCAAACGTGAAATTCCAGTGCCATTGGAGCGCCGCGTAGGAAACGGCCGATTTATCGAAGTCACAGGTGCGAGCGAGCACAATTTGCAAAACATCACGGCCCGCTTCCCGCTGGGAAAATTTATCGCTGTGACGGGCGTTTCGGGCTCTGGCAAGTCCACTCTGGTTAATTCTATTCTCAAAAAAGCGATTGCGCAAAAGCTCAATCGAAATTCAGATAAACCGGGAAAATTTAAAAAGATTTCAGGCATTGAGCATATTGATCGTTTGATTGATATTGACCAGAGTCCGATTGGTCGAACACCAAGATCCAATCCAGCGACGTATACTGGCGTCTTTGATGATATTCGCGATCTCTTTGCTAAGACCAACGAAGCTAAGATTCGTGGGTATAAAAAAGGACGTTTCTCTTTCAATGTGAAGGGGGGACGCTGCGAGGCCTGCTCTGGGGATGGGATTATCAAGATTGAGATGCACTTTTTACCAGATGTTTATGTCCCTTGTGAGGTTTGCCATGGAACACGGTACAATAGTGAAACCTTGGAAGTGCACTACAAGGAGAAAAACATTGCTCAAGTTTTGGATATGACAGTTAATGATGCAGTGGAATTTTTTAAGCATATTCCTAAAATTGAGCGGAAACTTCAGACCATCAAAGACGTAGGACTAGGATATGTAACGTTAGGACAACCTGCCACAACTCTGTCTGGTGGGGAGGCTCAGCGGATGAAACTAGCCAGCGAACTTCACAAGCGCTCAACAGGTAAGTCTTTCTATATTCTGGATGAACCAACTACAGGTCTGCACACGGAGGATATTGCGAAACTTCTCCAAGTGCTATCACGTTTTGTAGATGATGGCAACACGGTTCTCGTCATCGAGCACAATCTGGATGTTATCAAGACAGCAGACCATATTATAGACCTTGGACCAGAAGGTGGTATTGGCGGAGGTACTATTATTGCTACTGGTACACCAGAAGAAGTAGCTGCAAACTCTGCTAGCTATACTGGCCAGTATCTAAAAGGAAAGTTAAAATAAGATTTAAAAGACTCTGCTTTTTTAGGCAGAGTCTTTTTTATAATAAATTACGAATTTTTTCTTTTATAAATGGGTTAAGAGAATAGTGTTTACCCAGATATTATAGGAGTGCTTGAGCAGACTCAGAAATGCGTTCGTAACCTTGCAAAAAGTGAGGCAATTGCTTGGCTTCCTTTGGATAACCTTCTTCAAATCGTCTGTTGGTATTAAAGATATCTATAAAATTAGATTGAGAAGTTGTTTCCAAACTGATTAGTTCAGTCCAAAGCTTGACGGATCTGTTTTGGATGAAATCATAAGCAGCTAATTTTTCGCCTCGCTGATAGCGACCTAGCCCTAAATATAGATTACATGAAATTTCTCCCAACAGCCATTCACGGTCTCTGTTTTCTTTTGATGGCAGTCTTTGTGGCTGACAGATTGTTTCATCAAAACCGACCTCCTTCCAGATAATCTTGCCTTCAGCGAAGGGAATGTTTACTAGTTCATGAGCTTCAAAGACAGCAAATTCACAAAAAACATCATCTTCAAATAGAACTTTATGTCCGTCTACTGTATTTTGGTAGTGAAATGCAATTGGTTCTAGCTTACTTAACCAGGTTAGGTCTTGGATATAGGTCTGCTTGTAGCCATCTTTTACAATAACAAAGAAGTCTAAATCTGAGTACTGATCCAATCGTTCTCTTTCTGTTGCGCAAGAACCAAGTGCCAGCAAAGCTAGTGCTTGGTTCGAATCTTTTAGAGACTGACCAATCTCATCCAGTCTTTGTAACAGTAATTCTGTTTTATTCATATCGTTACCTCATCATTTCTTGTATAACAAAAATTATACATTTAGCGCTTTCAAATGTTAATTTCATCTAATCCTAACTATATAGATTGTATTATTTTCGGTATTTTTTTGCTATAATAAATTGAATCATTTTACGGAGGAATTTTTATGTTATCAAGAGTAAATAAATTAGAAGCAGCACTTGCGCAAACGGATTGTGATGCTGTCCTTGTGACCAATCTTAAAAATATCTATTATCTGACGAGTTTTAGCGGAACTGAAGCAACTGTTTTTATCAGCAAGAATCGCCGAATTTTTCTGACCGACTCACGCTATACCTTGATTGCCAAAGGTGTGGTCAAAGGATTTGATATTATTGAAACGCGTGATGCTTTGTCAGAAATTGCGAAGATCATTGCAGATGATAAAATAAAGACTATTGGATTTGATGACGAAATTTCTTATCATTCTTTCAAAACTCTCGAAGAACTTTTTTCAGATTATAAGCTGACAGCAATGACTGCTTTCATTGAAAATCTACGCATGATCAAAGATGAAGGAGAAATTGCCACGATTCGAAAAGCTTGTCAAATTTCTGACCAAGCCTTTCTAGATGTCTTGGATTTTATCAAGCCGGGGCAAACAACGGAGCTACAAGTTATGAACTTTTTAGATGCTCGCATGCGGCAACTGGGCGCATCGGGAGCCTCTTTTGACTTTATTATTGCATCAGGTTATCGCTCTGCTATGCCGCATGGAGTAGCTAGCGAGAAGGTCATTCAAACAGGTGAAACCTTGACAATGGATTTTGGTTGTTATTATAATCACTATGTTAGCGATATGACACGAACCATTCATGTTGGTCATGTGACGGATGAGGAGCGCGAGATTTACGATATTGTATTACGGAGCAACCAAGCTCTGATTGAAGCGGCGAAAGCTGGTATGAGTCGTATTGAGTTTGATCAAGTACCGCGCAAAGTGATTAACGATGCAGGTTACGGACAATATTTCACACACGGGATTGGACACGGGATTGGTCTTGATATTCATGAGATTCCTTATTTTGGGAAATCCTCTGAGCCGATTGAAGCAGGTATGGTCTTAACAGATGAGCCAGGTATTTATTTGGACGGAAAATACGGTGTGCGGATCGAAGATGACATTCTCATCACAGACACAGGTTGTGAGCTTTTAACGCTTGCGCCAAAAGAGTTAATTGTTATTTGAGAATTGTCAATGTTTATGATAAAATAAAGAGAAATCTATTTTAAAAGAGGTAATAATAATGATTGAAGCAAGTAAGCTGAAAGCTGGTATGACGTTTGAAACAACGGACGGAAAATTGATTCGTGTCCTTGAAGCAAGCCATCATAAACCAGGTAAAGGGAATACTGTTATGCGTATGAAATTACGGGATGTACGCACAGGTTCAACTTTTGACACAACTTACCGCCCAGAAGAAAAATTTGAACAAGCGATTATCGAGACCCGCCCAGCACAATATTTGTATCAAATGGATGATACAGCCTATTTCATGGATACAGAGTCATTTGAGCAATATGAAATCCCAGTAGCGAATGTAGAGCAAGAATTGAAATTTATTCTTGAAAATTCAGAAGTGAAAATTCAATTTTACGGAAGCGAAGTTATCGGTGTTACAGTTCCAACGACTGTAGAATTAGTCGTAACAGATACACAACCTTCTATCAAAGGAGCAACGGTGACAGGTTCTGGTAAGCCAGCTACTCTTGAAACAGGTCTTGTGGTCAACGTACCGGACTTTATCGAAGTTGGACAAAAATTGATTATCAATACGCAAGAAGGAACTTACGTTTCTCGTGCATAATTTATGTTGAGAACTAGAAGTTCTTAATTACTATCAAATTCAGACTGAGAGCCTGACAAATATTGAACAGACTCCTTGAATGTCTTTGTGTCTTAAGAAAGGACAAGTTATGGCAACTGAACAATTAGGCGAAATCGTTATCGCACCGCGTGTCTTAGAAAAAATTATTGCCATTGCAACGGCTAAAGTGGACGGTGTTTACTCTTTCGCAAATAAAAGCATGTCTGACAGTCTTGCAAAACGTTCTTTAGGACGTGGCGTCTATCTTCATACCGCCAGTGATGGCGAAGTAACTGTTGACATTTATTTATACTTAGAATACGGTGTAGGGGTGCCAGCAGTAGCTGTTGCTATTCAAAAAGCCGTTAAAAGTGCTGTTTCTGATATGGCAGAAGTTGAATTATCCGCAGTGAACATCCATGTAGCGGGTATTGTGCCTGAAAAAACACCAAAACCAGATTTAAAAGATTTGTTCGATGAGGATTTCCTCAATGACTGATGTACAACTGGAAGCAAGAAGAGAACTACGTGAACGTGCATTTCAAGCATTAATGAGTTTGGAATATGAAAAAGATATTGTAGAAGCGTGTCGTTTTGCATATCTCTATGATAAAGATATGACAAACGATTCTGATGTGGAAATTCCAGCCTTTTTATTGAACCTCGTCACGGGTGTTGAACAGTCTAAAAACGAGTTGGATGACAAGCTTAGCCAGTACCTAAAAGAAGGTTGGACTTTGGAACGTCTTACATTGATAGAAAAAAATATTCTTCGCTTGGGATTGTTTGAGATGACAGAGTTTGATACACCTCAACTAGTCGCAATCAATGAAGCAATTGAGCTATCTAAAAAATTCTCAGATGAAAAATCGAGCAAGTTTATCAATGGTATTTTAAGTAAATTTGTTATAGAATAAATTTTAAGAAGAAATGAATACAGGATTGAGAGGACGAACTTCGTTCTCTCTTTTTCAATTTTATCCGCTAAACAGCTTCAGAAAACCTCTGAAGTGACAGGGATGCTGCTCACGAGACCCAGAAGAGATGCACTAAGATAAAAAATAGATAGAAGAAAACCAAAGGGTTCTCCTTCATGTTATCCTTAAAAGGTAAGTAAAAGGAAGGAGAAGGAAATGGAGTTCAAGGAGTTATATAGCAAGGTAAGAGGAATTGTGCTGAAGTGTCGGAGGGAATATTATGTCCACCTGTGGGAATTAAGCGATTGGGAACAAGAGGGCATGTTGGTGCTCTATCAGTTGGTGAGTCGCTATCCGCAGCTAGTAGAAGAAGATCATCAGCTCTATGTTTACTATAAGACCAAGTTCCGCAATCATATCCTGGACATCCTCCGTAAACAGGAAAGTCAAAAACGCAAACTTAATCGTCAAGCTTATGAAGAAGTGAGCGAGATTGGTCACAAGCTCAGCCTAAAAGAACTATATCTGGATGAATTGGTGATTCTCCGAGACCAGCTAAATAGCTATCAAGCTCAACTGAGCCCAGAGAAACAGGAGCAGTATGAGCGCTTACTAGCCGATGAACGGTTCAAAGGCCGCCAAGCTATGATTCGAGAATTAAGAGCCTACTTAAAAGATTATAGTGATTAAACTAAGTCAGAACTTTTCCCTTTTTAAAGGTCATTTTCATTTTGCTACCTCTAAAAAATTTAATTCACTTTTTTTCATTTTCCTCTTGACATGGAACGCGTTCCAGATTGTACAATGAAGTCAAGCTAGCGAAGAAATAAGATTTGAACTCGGAGTGGAGCGCAAATCCATAAAGAAAAGGAGAGAAAAATCATGCAAACAAGAACGATTAAACGTATTTTTACTGATATGGATGGGGCGCTTTTAAATTCAAAGGGGCAAGTTTCCGAAAGGAATGCCAGACGCATTCGCAGAGCAGCTATTCCGATTACGCTGGTATCTGCGCGTGTGCCAATGGAGATGCGTGAGGCTATTGAATTGTTGGGTTTGCAAGGTCCGCAAGTGGGCTTTAATGGTGGTTTGATTTATGAGGTTGTCAATCATCAAATTCGTCCGCTGCACATCAAGATTATTTTCAAGCAGACCGCGGCAACGATTTTACAGGCGGTGCGGCAGCATTTTCAGCAGGTCAAGTCTCAGTTATTATGACTTGAATCATTGGTATTGTGATACAGTAGATGAAAGAATTTGTTACGAATACGACTTGACTCATCAGGCACCGACTCAGGTTCATGATGAAGATTGTTTTCTTTCAGCTTGTGATAATCTGTTTAAAATCATGATGATTAGTTTTGAAGAGGAAGAAATGCAAGATTTGCAGACTTATCTGAATAGTCTAGGACTAACTAGTGTTACAATTCTGCGTTCTGGTCGGTTTTATTTAGAAATCATTAGCAAAGAAGCTCGAAAATCATCAGGGATTGATTACATTAGTCGGAAAGAAAATCTAAAAAAAGAAGAAACAGCTGCCTTTGGTGACGGTCACAATGACATTCCGATGCTAGAAATGGTTGGTTTTCCGATTGTCATGGACAATGCCTTTAAAGATGTGAAGGCACATGCTTTTAAAATTACCAAGAGTAACGATGAGGACGGAGTTGGTTACGGAATTCACAGGTATCTCGTCAGTTAAGCTTGAAAATCAGAAAGGAACTCGATGACCAATATTTGAGAAATAGCGAAGTTGAGTGGCTATTCGGTGTCCAGTGTGTCGCGCGTGCTCAATAATCACCCATATGTGTCAGACGAGGCACGGGGGAAAATCCTGCAAATTGTCAGAGAACTGGACTATACTCTAAATCTAGTCGCAAAAGAACTGAGTTTGGGCAATACTTATAAAGTGGGTGTAGTCATTCCTCATGTGCGTCACACTTATTTTACCAAGTTCATCAACGGTATGTTGGATCAAGCGCAGAGGAGTGCCTATAATTTGCTGCTTTTGCCGTCTCAGTATGACAAAGAACTAGAGCTTCAGTACCTGGAACAATTGCGAGGTCAGGCTTTTGATCATTTGATTTTCACCTCACGAAGCATAGATTTGGAAACCATTGCTTCCTATGCTAAGTACGGAAATATTGTCTGCTTAGAAAAGGTAAACCATTCTCAACTGAGTAGTGTCTATGTGGATCGCAAACCAGCTTGCAGAGAAGCTTTTCGCTGGTTGAAGGAACTGGGTTATCAACATTTAGCCCTTATTTCACCCGTAAAGACAAACGCAGTTCCACCTATCGTATGGTCAGAGAGGCTTATGATGAAGTCTACGGATTGGAGCATGAACCGGTGATTATCGAAGGAGTTGCTATAGAAGAGGATGGTTATCAGAAAGCTTCCGAACTTTGGCAACACTCGGAGATTGACTGTATTTTTTCAAATGGGGATGACATGGCAGCAGGGTTTATGCAGGTTTATGAGGAAGCCGGGAAACAGCTACCCTTCATTATGGGGCAAGAAAATATGCTGGCTGGACGCCTTCTGGGTCTTTCTACCATTGACAACAAATCCTACCAGCTAGGTCAGGAAAGCTTCAAGCAAGTGTTGTCTAAAGATAAAAGAACCGTTGTTCTCAAATCAGAGTTTATCCAGCGATAAGAGACTTGTTGTTTTTCAAATTAGCTTACTTATTTAATAAAGAAGAATCACCTTTCAAATCAAGGTGATTTTTTACTGAAATTTTTCTAAACAGAAAATATTGACAAGAAAAAGTAGACAGTGTATACTTTTTGAGGGAAAAAATGAAACGAAATACGGCAGAGTTAAAAGAAAGACTGATCCAGACGGGGATTAAAGAGATTGAGAAACATGGTATCGACCAGCTATCACTGAGGACTGTCGCTAAATCCTGCGGTGTTACTCACGGCACTCCTTACCGGCATTTTGAAAGTAAAGAAAACTATTTAAAAGTCGTTTTAAAACGCCTTTCTGCTTTTCTCAACCAAGAGATCCAAAAAAAGATCGATTGGAAGGCTTATGCACGAAATCAACTGGCCCAAATGGGCTTTAACTTTATCATCTTTGCGAAGGCTTACCCCTATTTCTTTGAAGCCCTCTTTATTAAATTTCCTTTTAAGTATATAAAAGTCACTCAGGATACTATTTCGCTGGATTCTGATTTGCCAGAATTCGCTGCATTTAAACGGATTGTTTTAGAGCTTCGTAAGGATGAAGGCTTTACCAACAGCGAAGCTGAAATACTGTTTCACTTTTGGAGTTTTATTTCAGGTCTTGCTGTTTTGGCGAACAGTCCCATTGGACGTGACCTTGACAACAAAGCCATCCAGACTAACATTGAGCATATGCTTGATGTCTATATAAAAGGAGAACGGTCATGAAAATCTTAATTGTTTTTACTCATCCAAACCCTCAAGGTTTTAACGGTGCTATTCTCAAGCAAGTCCAAACCAATCTTTCTGAAGCGCATTCTGTCAAAACCTTAGATTTATATGCTGAACAGTTTGATCCAATCTTACGATTTGATGAAAATCAAAAACGCCGCGATTTGGCTAAGGTTCCTGAAATGGAGAAATACCGTGATCTTGTCACTTGGGCAGACCACCTAATCTTTATTTTCCCGATTTGGTGGAGCGGTATGCCGGCTATTCTCAAAGGATTTATTGACCGAGTATTTGCAGCTGGTTTCGCTTATTCTTATAAAAAAGTCGGTCTTGAAGGGCACTTACAAGGAAAATCTGCTTGGATTATCACCACCCATAATACGCCGTCCTTTGTGCTACCTTTTATTCAGGATTACGGCAAAGTTCTGAAAAATCAAATTTTAAAAATCTGCGCTGTCGCACCGGTTAAGTTAACACAATTAACAAATGTTGAAAAAATTTCTGATGAACAGCGCCAGCAATTCTTAGAAACCATCACTCAAACAGCCCGTCGTATTTAAAATAAGGACGATTGTAAAGCAGAAATAGTACGATACAGCTGAAAACTAGCTTAATAATCCATTTCTTATGAAACATTTCTTGAAAACCTGCGTAAAACTGCTATAATGGAAGTGGAAAAATTAAGGAGGTGTCACGATGGAATATAAGGAAGTGGAATGCAGGCTAGTGGATCATGGAATCAGAGAGTATAAAAAATTTAAAGGAATCAAGATTTATAATAACAGCCGTTTTTCTGAAGATAGGAAAAAAATAATCTATAAAACGATTTATCTGACACCCAAGAAGAACCTTGTCTACTATCAAAGAGAAGATCTCAACTATGATTCAGAGTGGTGGCTCAGAAAGCATAAGGATCTACCATTCTACCATCAGCAAGAGGCAGATACGGTTTTCAAAATTTGCCAAGCTTTTGCTGAGTTAAGCTCTTACCTAGACAAATCTACTATCAACAAGTTGGAGCAAAAGTTAGCGGCAGGTGCTTTTATTGAAACCTTGAATATTTAACTTTACAGACAGCCAGTCTTTACGGACTGGTTTTTTTGTATGAAGTCAGTTGCATTGTTTCATAGGACATTTGTCTATTTTTGTTATTGATAAATTGTAAAATATAGTGCAACAAAAAAACTCATAGCGTTTCATTGGTGTAAACTGTAAGTAACCACACAAACAGAATCCCGAGGAAAAACTATGAGCTACTTCCATCTTACCATAACCGACCGAATAAAGATAGAAACCTACTTGGAATTAGGTTTGAAACCTTGCCAAATTGCAAGTAAACTTGGCGTCCATAAGTCTACCATTTCAAGAGAGTTAAGACGATGCCAAAATGGTTACTCCGCAGCCCTAGCACAGGAACAGTATGACCACAGGGCTAAGCAAAAAGGTCGGAAGTCTCGTTTGACACCAACGTTGAAAAAGGAAATTGAGGACGGTTTAAAATCCTCCTGGTCGCCTGAACAGATTTGTGGCCGCTATCAGCTTGAACAAAGGCCGATGGTAGCTTTTAAAACAATCTATAACTGGCTCTATGCTGGTTTGATTGATCTGGATTTGAGTGTCCTTCGTCGTAAAGGAAAAACTCGACAACCTAAAGAAACACGTGGAAGATTTAGGATTGGCACATCGATTGCCAAACGTCCTAAAGAGGTCAGGAATCGTGAGACCTTTGGTCACTGGGAGCTCGATACTGTGGTGTCTTCCAGAGGCAAAAGCAAGGGCTGTTTAGCGACCTTTCTGGAGCGAAAAACGCGCTTTTACTTAGCTTTCAAGATACCAGACAGAACAGCCAAATCCATGTTTTCAGCCATCGAACAACTTTATAAGCTATTTCCAAAAGAGGCTCTTAAAACCTTCACTTCAGATAGGGGAAAAGAGTTTGCCTGCTATCCTCTGGTAGAGAATTTAGGAATTTCCTTTTTCTTTGCGGACGCCTATTCATCCTGGCAGAGAGGAAGCAATGAAAACGCCAATGGCTTACTAAGAGAATATTTTCCAAAGAAAACAGATTTAGCCGCTATCTCTGATGAGGCTTTGAACAAGGCCTTATATGATATCAATCACCGACCACGAAAATGTTTAGCTTACAGAACTGCTCGTGAAGCTCTAGTGGATGAGTACGAGTAAACGTTGCACTTTTTATTGCAATTTATCAAATAAAATAGAAAACACATTTAATCTCTGTCAAAAAAACAGAGATTTTTTGTTTGAAAACCTTTACATTTTGTTGATAAATGTATATAATATCTACAGAAAACGTTTGCACTAGTCTAAAAATATTTGTGCAACTAAAAAATAAAGGAGTTTTCTTTTTATGAAGAAAGTTTATCGTTTACAATCTCGAACAGCTGAGAAGCGTCAGCATTTTGGAATCCGCAGATTAAAAGTAGGGGTAGCGTCTATTGCTATTTCTGCTAGTGTCTTTTTGGCGGGGAATGTCTTAGCGCAAGCAGAGGAAGCAAATAGTGTCGAAAACACATCTATTGAAACGGTGCAACCAACATCACCAACAAGTGAGCAGTCTGATGGAGTAGAAGTGACGAATCATCAAGCAGTCGTTTCGGAAAATCAAGAGCAAGCAAGCAGCTCGCTTTTGTCAACATCTAGTGTTGCCAATTCTTCACGTACAGCTTCAACTGAGGAAAGCTCATCAGAAAAACTTAACTTGACTCAAGCTCGCTCCGTAAGAGAAAATACCCCAGCTTCAACGACGGATTCAAGTACGGAAGTTCAATCTACGGAGAAGGAAACTGCACAAGCAGCAGAAGAAAAAACGGCAACGAAGCCTGTTGAGAAAGTTGCATCAGATGCGACACCAGCTAAAGAAGACAAAATTGAAGAGGGCAGCATTCGTCTGCATTTTAAGACACTTCCGTCGGAGAATTTAGCTAGTCTTGGCTTGTGGACCTGGGATGATGTGGAGACACCTTCCAGCCAAAAAGGCAGCTGGCCGACAGGAGCAACTAGCTTTTCAATGGCTAAAAAGGATGATTATGGCTATTATCTTGATGTCAAAATGGCACAAAAACGGAGTAAAATTAGTCTCTTAATCAATAATACAGCAGGTACAAATCTAACAGGTGACAAGACGATTGAATTGCTCAGCCCGAATATGAACGAGGTCTGGTTTGACAAGGATTACAATCTTCATACCTATGAGCCTCTAAAAGAGGGCATGGTACGAATCAATTATTATCGGACAGACGGGAATTATGACAAGAAGTCTCTTTGGCTTTGGGGAGATGTAGAAAATCCTAGCAAAAATTGGCCTGACGGAGTGGATTTCGAAAAAACAGGCAAGTATGGTCGCTATGTAGATGTTCCTTTAAAAGATGCTGCAAAAGCAATTGGTTTTCTGCTTTTAGATGAAAGCAAATCAGGTGACGATGTGAAGATTCAACCGCAGGATTATAATCTGACAAATTTGAAGAAAAACAGTCAAATTTTCCTCCGAGACGCAGATCCGAATATTTATACCAATCCGTATTTTGTCAATGATATCCGCATGACAGGTGCTCAGCATGTCAGCTTGACGAAGATTGAAGCAACTTTCTCAACCCTTGAAAATGCCAAAAAGGAAGATATTCTTAAGAATCTAAAAATTACAGATAAGGACAGTAAAGAAGTGGTTGTGAAAGACATTGTGCTTGATCCCAAAACAAAGAAAGCAAAAATCATAGGAGACTTTGGACAAGCGCAAGCTCCTTATACGGTAAAGTATGGCAACGACCAATTTAAAACCAGTATGAATTGGCAGTTGAAGGATAGTCTCTACAAATATGATGGTGAATTGGGTGCGCGTGTTAGCCAAAAAGGCACGAAAGTGGATGTTACCTTTTGGTCACCAAGTGCGGATCAGGTAGATTTGGTTGTTTATGATAAAAATGATCAGAACAAAGTAGTTGGTAAGGTAGCGATGACAAAAGGAGAAGCTGGTACTTGGAAGACAACATTGACATCGCAAATAAATCTAGGAATTAAGGATTATCGCGGTTATTTCTATCATTATGAAATTACGCGCGGTGATAAAAAAGTACTAGCTTTGGATCCATATGCCAAATCTTTGGCAGCTTGGAACAGCGAAGATGCCGAAAAAGGTGAGTCTTACAAGATTGCAAAGGCAGCTTTTGTTGACCCAAGTGAGCTTGGTCCGAAAAATCTGACCTATGCGAACATTCCAGGCTTCAAGAGTAGGGAGGATGCAGTTATCTACGAAGCGCATGTCCGTGATTTTACTTCTGACGCAGCCATTTCTAAGGATTTGAAGTCTCAATTTGGAACATTCTCAGCTTTCGTTGAAAAATTGGACTATTTAAAAGAACTTGGGGTTACTCATATTCAGTTGCTGCCGGTTTTAAGTTATTATTTTGTCAATGAATTGAAAAATGCCGAAAGATTGGACAAGTATGCTTCTAGCAATAGCAACTACAACTGGGGTTATGATCCACAAAACTACTTCTCCTTGACAGGAATGTATTCAACCAATCCGACAGATCCAGCTAAGCGTATTGAAGAATTTAAAAATCTTGTTCATGAAATTCACAAGCGCGGAATGGGTGTGATTATGGATGTGGTTTATAATCACACGGCAAAGGCCTCTATTTTTGAAGATTTAGAGCCGAATTACTATCACTTTATGGATGCAGACGGCACTCCTAGAACTAGTTTTGGTGGCGGACGTTTGGGGACGACGCACTACATGAGCCGTCGTGTTTTGGTGGATTCTATCAAATATTTGACGAGCGAATACAAAGTAGATGGCTTCCGTTTTGATATGATGGGAGATCACGATGCAGAATCCATTCAAAAAGCGTATGAGGAGGCTAAAAAGCTCAATCCAAATCTGGTGATGCTAGGTGAGGGGTGGAAGACTTACGCTGGAGATGAAAATAAACCAGTCCAACCAGCGGATCAATCTTGGATGAAATCTACCGATACAGTCGGTGTATTCTCAGATGATATTCGAAATACTTTGAAATCTGGTTATCCGAACGAAGGAGCGCCTGCCTTTATCACAGGTGGAAAACGCAATGTCGAAGATGTTTTCAAAAACATCAAAGCACAACCAACGAATTTTGAAGCAGATGATCCGGGAGATGTGATTCAGTACATTGCTGCGCATGATAATTTGACCCTCTTTGATGTGATTGCCCAATCTATTAAAAAAGATCCAGCTATCGCAGCGAACAATCAAGAAATTCACCGTCGCCTGCGTTTGGGCAATCTAATGGTCCTTACTTCTCAAGGTACGCCATTCCTTCACTCTGGGCAAGAATACGGACGAACCAAGCAATTCCGTGACCCAGCTTATAAATATACGGTTTCAGAAGACAAAGTACCAAATAAATCACACCTGCTGACCAATGCGGACGGAACACCATTTGAATATCCTTACTTTATCCACGACTCTTATGATTCGAGCGATGCGGTCAATCATTTTGACTGGACAAAGGCAACAAACGGTGACGAATTCCCTGAAAATACGAAGAGCCGCGACTATGTGAAAGGGCTGATTGCTTTGCGGAAGTCAACAGATGCCTTTACACGCAAGACCAAAGCCGAAGTCGATCAAAATGTTACTTTAATCACTCAGCCGGGTAAAGACGGGGTTGAAAAAGAGGATACAATTCTTGGCTACCAAGTTGTGGCTTCAAATGGAGACATTTACGCTGTCTTTGTTAATGCGGATAACAAGGAGCGGAAGTTTAACTTTGGCGAAGCCTACAAGCATTTGGCAAATGCTCAAGTCGTGGCAGACAGCAATACCGCAGGGGTAACGGCTATTTCAAATCCAGCTGGTGTGACCTTAGGAGCAGATGGGGTTACCTTAGCACCATTGACAGCGACGATTTTACGCATTCAAAAAAATAGCAAACCAAATCAAGAAAAACCAAAAGAAGAACAAAATCAAACCAAGCCTTCTACGCCGAAAGGAGAGTCTGGTCAAACAACGACTTCGTCAACACAGTCAAATACTTCAGCTAGTCAGACGCAGCAACAGCAAGCAGGAGCTGGAAAAGCAGATAAGACTTTACCGTCCACAGGGACGACAATTTCCATTGCTGGCGTGCTAGCAGGAATTGGCTTGTTGTTATCAAGTGTAGTTGTCCTTAAGAAAAAGAAATAAAGATTGAAGGTTCATGAGCTGTAGGGATTCTAAGCTCCTTACAGCTCATTATTTTAGATGAACTTGTTAACTGTCTTTTGCAAATCTATTTTTCTCCTACATTTAGACAGATATCTTGAAATGTCTTTATGAAAACGCTATAATTTTGATAGATTAATATTAGGAGGATTGGTTTTATGAAATCATCTAAAGCCACAATCACAATTTTCTCTGTTCTTGCTTCAGTTATTTTATTGACCAGCTGTGGAACGAAGACGACAGACAATAAGGCTGCGCAAAGTAACACATCTGACAGTAAAGTCACCATGACTTATGACCAATTGCGGTCAAGGGAAAATACCATGTCCACTCTTTGGTATCAAAAGTCAGATGAAGCTAAAGCGCTGTACCTGCAAGGTTATAATGTTGCAACAAATCGTTTGAAAGAATTGCTGCAAAAACCGACAGATAAGCCTTACTCAATCGTTCTTGACTTAGATGAAACAGTATTAGACAACAGTCCTTATCAAGTTCAAAATGTCAAAGACGGTACGGCCTTTAATCCTAAAAATTGGGATGCATGGGTGAAAAAGGCTTCAGCTAAGGCGGTTCCTGGTGCCAAAGAATTTCTCCAGTATGCACATCAAAACGGTGTTCAAATCTACTATGTTTCTGACCGTGATGCGAGTCAGGTAGATGCGACAATTAAGAATTTGGAAAAAGAAGGCATTCCAGTACAAGGGAAAGACCATTTGATGTTCTTAGAAAAAGGTGTGAAATCAAAAGAAGGTCGCCGTCAGAAAGTACAAGAAACGACGAATTTGGCCATGCTTTTAGGTGATAACCTCGTTGACTTTGCGGATTTCTCAAAAACATCAGCAGAAGAACGTAGTAAGAAATTAGAAGAATTAAAGAACGAATTCGGTGGAAAGTTCATCATCTTCCCAAATCCAATGTACGGTTCATGGGAAAGCACTGTTTATAAAGGTAAAAAATTAGATGCGAAAGGTCAAACTGAAGAACGTCAAAAAGCATTAGAAGGATATAAAAAATAAAAGGGAAAACAGACTCAATGTCAACTGTAGTGGGTAACCTATCGCTAACTGCGAGAGAGAATCAGATTGGTTCTCTCTTTTTTGATGTTCAAAGCGATGAGAACTTTCGTTTTAAAATTGTCAAAGTTCCGAGAAACCAAAAGCTTAGCATTTGACGTCCTTGATGAGATGATTGGTTTATATTAAAAACAATGAGGGATATTCCTTATTTATTTTTTAATCGAAAATTCATTTGTTTTGTGGTAAAATAGTTTCATTACAATACAAGGAAAAAAGATGTCATCTACGTTTGAAATTTTAATGAATCAAATTGATATGCCACTTGATATGAGACAATCAAGTGCCTTTTTACATGCAGAAATTGAGCAAGTTTTAGTGCATACCGTCAGTCATGTCTGGGAATTTCAGTTTGCTTTTGGAGAAATTTTACCCATTGAGTTGTTTCAAGAATTAAAAAAACGTTTAAATGAAGAATTTTCTAAGACGGGCAACCAAGCTATTTTTGAAATTAAGGCTGCCAATCAAGATTTTACAGAGGAGCTGTTGCAGGCTTATTACAAAGAGGCTTTTACAGAAGGACCTTGTGCCAGTCAGGGCTTTCGTAGTATGTACCAACAGTTAAAGGTGCATGCGGACGGCGATCAGCTCTGGATTGAGGGACCATCCAGTATTGATACGGAGCATTTTCGGAAAATCCATTTGCCCAATTTAGCCAAGCAATTGGTGAAGTTTGGGTTTCCGCATTTTCACTGTCAGGTCAAAGCAAGTGACGCCTTGACTCAGCAACAGGTTGAGACTTTCCAAGCTGAAAAAGAAAAGATTGTGCAAGCGGCTAATGACGAGGCGCTAAAAGCTATCGAAGCACTGCAGCAAATGGCACCACCACCAGCTGAGGAAAAACCAAACTATTCTGATTTTCAAGCACGAAAAGTGGCTGCCCGACCAAAGCTGGACAAGGCAGAGATTACGCAGATGATTGACATCCAGACCGAGGAAAATCGCATTGTCTTTGAAGGTATGGTCTTTGATCTTGAGCAAAAAGTTACCCGCACAGGGCGTGTGCTGATTAACTTTAAGATGACTGATTATACTTCTAGTTTTGCCCTTCAGAAATGGTTTAAAAACGAAGAAGAAGCCAAAAAATTTGACATCATTAGGAAAAATTCTTGGTTGCGTGTGCGTGGGAATATTGAAATGAATAACTTCACGCATGACTTGACCATGAATGTCCAAGATGTGCAAGAAGTGACACATTATGAGCGGAAAGACTTGATGCCAGAAGGTGAGAAGCGGATTGAATTTCACGCGCACACCAATATGTCAACCATGGATGCTCTTCCAGAAGTGGAGGAATTGATTGCGACAGCCGCTAAGTGGGGACATAAGGCAGTTGCGATTACTGACCACGGCAATGTACAGAGCTTTCCGCATGGTTATAAAGCTGCTAAAAAAGCTGGTATTCAGCTGATTTACGGCATGGAAGCTAATATCGTGGAAGACCGAGTTCCTATTACCTATAACGAAGTGGATATGGAGCTCAAGGAAGCCACTTATGTTGTCTTTGACGTGGAAACTACCGGTTTGTCTGCTATTTACAATGACTTGATTCAGGTCGCGGCAAGTAAGATGTACAAGGGGAATGTCATTGCTGAGTTTGACGAGTTTATCAATCCAGGTCATCCTTTGAGTGCTTTTACGACAGATTTGACGGGGATTACAGACGAGCATGTCAAAAATGCGAAGCCACTCGAGCAGGTCTTGCAAGAATTTCAAGACTTCTGTCAAGATACGGTACTTGTTGCCCATAATGCTACCTTTGACGTGGGATTTATGAATGTCAATTATGAACGGCATGGGTTGCCACGGATTACGCAACCAGTCATTGATACCTTGGAGTTTGCCCGTAATCTCTACCCAGAGTATAAGCGTCACGGTTTGGGGCCACTAACTAAGCGTTTCCAAGTATCGCTTGATCATCATCACATGGCTAATTATGACGCGGAAGCGACAGGACGCCTACTCTTTATTTTCATTAACGATGCGGCAGAAAAACGAGGTGTCACCAATCTTCAAAAGCTAAACACAGATTTGGTGGATGAAAACTCCTATAAAAAAGCGCGGGTCAAACACGCTACGATTTATGTAAAAAATCAAACGGGTTTGAAGAACATTTTTAAATTAGTCAGTTTGTCTAATACAAAGTATTTTGAGGGCGTACCGCGGATTCCACGAACAGTTTTGGATGCGCACCGAGAAGGCTTGATTTTAGGAACAGCCTGCTCGGAAGGAGAAGTATTTGACGCGGTTGTTTCGCAAGGCGTTGATGCTGCAGTGGAAGTCGCAAAATACTACGATTTTATTGAAATCATGCCTCCAGCAATTTATGCACCGTTGATTGCCAAAGAGCAGGTCAAGGATGTCGAAGAGCTTCACACCATTATCAAAAATTTGATTGAAGTTGGAAATCGATTAGACAAGCCTGTTCTTGCTACAGGTGATGTGCATTATATCGAGCCTGAAGAAGAAATTTATCGAGAAATTATTGTCCGTAGTTTAGGGCAAGGAGCGATGATTAACCGTCCCATTGGGCATGGCGAAAAAGCTCAACCAGCTCCACTTCCAAAAGCGCATTTCCGCACAACCAATGAAATGTTGGATGAATTTGCCTTCTTAGGTGAAGAATTAGCTCGGCAGGTGGTTATTGACAATCCAAATCAATTGGCAGCAACCTTTGAATCGATTGAGGTGGTGAAAGGTGACCTTTATACACCATTTATCGACAAATCAGAGGAAAAAGTCGCTGAGATGACTTATGCCAAAGCTTTTGAAATTTATGGAAATCCGCTGCCGGATATTGTAGACCGACGAATTGAGCGGGAATTATCCTCCATTTTGGGGAATGGATTTGCCGTGATTTATCTGGCTTCGCAAATGTTGGTACAGCGTTCAAATGAGCGTGGCTATCTGGTGGGTTCACGTGGTTCGGTCGGCTCTAGTTTTGTGGCGACCATGATTGGGATTACTGAGGTAAACCCTTTATCTCCTCACTATGTTTGTGGCAAATGCCAGTATTCAGAATTTATTACGGACGGTTCTTACGGTTCAGGCTTTGATATGCCAGATAAAGATTGCCCACATTGTGGACATAAATTGAGTAAAAATGGACAAGATATTCCCTTTGAAACCTTCCTTGGTTTCGATGGTGACAAAGTGCCTGATATTGACTTGAACTTTTCTGGTGAAGATCAACCGAGTGCCCACTTGGATGTCCGAGATATTTTTGGTGAGGAATATGCCTTTCGTGCTGGTACGGTTGGTACAGTCGCTGCCAAAACAGCTTATGGTTTTGTGAAAGGCTATGAGCGGGATTACAATAAATTTTATCGTGATGCAGAAGTAGAACGATTGGCGCAAGGTGCGGCAGGTGTTAAACGAACGACTGGACAGCACCCAGGAGGAATTGTGGTTATTCCAAACTATATGGATGTCTATGATTTCACACCAGTTCAGTATCCGGCGGATGATTTGACTGCCGAATGGCAAACCACTCACTTTAATTTCCATGATATTGATGAAAATGTCCTAAAACTAGATGTACTCGGTCATGATGACCCGACCATGATTCGGAAATTGCAGGATTTATCAGGCATTGACCCAAATGAAATCCCAATGGATGACCAAGAAGTTATGGCTCTCTTTTCTGGAACAGATGTTCTCGGAGTGACACAAGAGCAAATAGGTACGCCGACCGGTATGCTGGGGATTCCTGAGTTTGGAACCAACTTCGTGCGGGGCATGGTGGATGAAACTCATCCAACGACCTTCGCGGAATTGCTCCAATTGTCAGGTTTGTCTCACGGTACCGATGTATGGCTAGGCAATGCGCAAGATTTGATTAAGCAGGGAATTGCCGACCTGTCTACTGTTATCGGTTGTCGGGATGACATCATGGTCTATCTGATGCACAAGGGGCTGGAGCCCAAGATGTCCTTTACCATTATGGAACGGGTGCGGAAAGGCATGTGGCTCAAAATTTCTGATGAGGAAAGAAATGGCTACATCGCTGCTATGAAGGAAAATAATGTGCCTGAGTGGTACATTGAATCTTGTGGAAAGATTAAGTACATGTTTCCCAAAGCTCACGCAGCTGCCTACGTAATGATGGCCCTGCGGGTAGCCTACTTCAAGGTGCATCATCCGATTTATTACTACTGTGCGTATTTCTCTATCCGTGCCAAAGCTTTTGACATCAAAGTCATGAGTAGTGGACTGGATGCAGTGAAGCGCAAGATGAACGAAATCTCTGAAAAACGCAAAAATAATGAAGCTTCCAACGTTGAAATTGACCTTTATACAACTCTAGAAATTGTCAATGAAATGCTGGAAAGAGGTTTCAAATTTGGCAAACTCAATCTGTATAAGAGTGATGCGACAGAATTTCTTATTGACGGAGATAGCTTAATTCCTCCATTTTCTGCTATGGATGGATTGGGAGACAACGTTGCAAAACAATTGGTTAAAGCGCGTGCAGAAGGAGAATTTCTTTCAAAAACCGAATTGCGCAAGCGTGGCAGCTTGTCCACTACTCTAGTCGATAAAATGGATGAAATGGGGATTCTAGGCAATATGCCAGAAGACAATCAGCTCAGTCTCTTTGATGATTTATTTTAAGACCTCTTCTTTGATGAATGTGGGAAACTTTCATCAGAGGCAGCTGCCACTAGACTAGAATTTTTGCTTATTCATTTGCGAAATATTATTGATTTTGCAATCTTTCATGGTAATGATTTATTGCGAGTAGCTAGCTGTTTTTTGAAAGGTTCTACTAAAATATTCAAAGTAGAGTGGAAATTTTACTATTTATAAAGTTTTTTACAAAATTTATAGATTCTTGTTGTTCTTTGTAAGCTATTTACAACTAGAAAGGATACATTATGAAGTTAATGATTTCAGCTGAAGATAAAAAATCCCTAAGAGATTTTCATTATTCACTAGAATTTTCTGGGAAAGTAGTACTTGCTTCGGTGGCGTTGGTCAGTTTGGCTGTATTAGCAAGTCGTGCCTGTTCTTCCAAAAAGAAGAAGGGCTGCTGTTTGCATAAAAATAGTGCAAAAGTGAGAATAATAAAATAATCAGGAAGGATAACTAAATGATTGGGAGTATGTTTGTCGGCTTCATTATTGGTCTAATTGCAGCAGCAATCACTAATCGTGGAGAACGAATGGGCTGTATTGGCAAGATCTTGCTAGGTTGGTTTGGAGCCTGGCTTGGGCAAATGCTCTTTGGTAACTGGGGACCTCATCTGTCAGATACAGCGATTATTCCATCTGTGTTGGGAGCGATTATTCTTTTAGCTATTTTCTGGGAAAGGGGAAGCTGACTTCTAAAAATAGGATTGAGACCGATACTTACGATTGCTAGTGTAGTCGCCCACAAAGGAATTAACATTTGAAAATGTTAATCTCAGCTTTCTTATTTCAAGGCTTCGGTACAAAATGTTCTGTATAGTCTCGCCCCACAAGGCGACTTAACTGTTTTTCAGACTGTTTAGATAGTGAATGCAAAAAACGAAGGTTTCATCAAAATTGCTCTTTGGAGTTTCAAAGGCGAATGAAGATGAGACTTGCTTCACAAGTTCTATCTACCACCTCAAAATAGTGCTTTGTTTTGTGCGATAGCAGTTGCGTTAAAATTGCTTGTCATCCTAAAGTCATGAGTCTGAGACAGATTCACACGATAACTACAAAAAAGAACAACCTTGATTCTCTGTTTATCAGAAGCCAAAGTTGTTCTTTTTATTTGTATTCTTGAGTTATAGTGCTTTTATAAAGAAATTTTAATTGGGAATGCTATTATATCAGAGATTCCCTTTTATTTATTATTCAATCACTAACATACCGTCTTTGATTGCGAAGGGTTCTTTTTCATTGATGCGGTCATAGAACATGATGCCGTTGGTGTGGTCAATCTCGTGTTGAACCACGATTGAGTTGTATCCTTTGAGTTTGATACGGTGTTTTTCACCTTCTTTGTCAAAATATTCAACAGTGACACGCGCATGGCGCACGACATAGCCAGGTACTTCGCGGTCAACTGACAAGCAGCCCTCCCCTTCAGCTAGTGCAGCATCTTGAACAGAATGTGCCACTACTTTAGCGTTGTACATAACCGTTTGCAAAGCATAGGCTTCCTTTGGTGGATTGCCCTCTTTATCTGGCAGGTTTGGTACCAATACAGCAATAATCCGCTTTGACAGATCTAGCTGAGGTGCAGCTAGACCAACGCCACCACGAAGTCCCATTTTTTCAGCAGTTGCAGGGTCTTGTGAATTTCTCAAAAATTGGAGCATTTTTTCACCCAAGATAACTTCTTGCTCTGTAAGTGGAAAGGTGACATCCTTAGCGACTGCCCGAAGCGTTGGATTTCCTTCGCGAATGATGTCATTCATATCAATCAAGTGAGCTGGTTTTGTTAATTTTTCAATAACAGACATGTTTTCTCCTTCGTTCTAAAAATGGATTTCTATTCCAAATTAAATTCTTTGTATATGATAAATATAACACAAAATAAAGGAGAAAGAAAGAAATCGAAATAGCGTGTAATGAATATGTGGAGAAAACACGAAATAAATTAGTAAAAAATTAGTCTATTTTGCTTGATATTTTTAGCAAAAATATGTATGATGTTTAGTTGGATACCTAAAATATTATTAGTAACAAAATAAATTACTTTTTAGGAGGGACAAAAAATTGAAAATTCTACTATTTGGAAATACGGGATATGTAACCAAAAAGTTTATACAAGAAGCTTTTCCAAAGGATACGGTTTATCTTTTGGGAGAAACAGATTTAAAAAGTTCAAAAAAATTAAAATTGACAGTTTTTCCGAAAACAAAAGAAACCATTTTAGTAGAAGTTTTAAGAACCTATCAATTTGACCAAATTCTTTATCTTTCTAATTTGCTAACTTATAAGAATCAACGAGTAGGGGAGCTAGAACGGCTGCAAACTTTTTTACATCGTACCAAAGAATTATCTCATTCGAAAATTCTTTATGTGACAGGACCAGAAGTGCTTAATGATCCTCAGGAGCTAGAAAGGGCGGCAGAGGAGATTTGCCTCAATTGGTCCAAGACAAATGGGCGATCTCTAAAAATAGTTCGCAGTTCTTATATGTATTCTTCCAAGTTGCCAGAAGATTATTTGTATCAGTTGTTTGACAGTCTTCACCAAAATAAAACAGTTCATATTGGAGAACATCCAGATGAAATTGCGAATTTTATCAATTCAGAAGATTTAGCAGAGCTAATCAGCAAAATTTTTGATAGCTGGGATGACCAAACAGAAATCTTAACTATTTATAATCCCTTTCAGATTACATTTCAGCAATTTGCGGCGAAATTAGAAGAACTGTCTCTCTCTAAAAGTGCAATAGAGATTGATTCAAAGTCAACTGAACCTTATCTTTATCGCTCGACAGATGAAGATAATTTAAGACAACGTTATGGCTGGTTTATTCGTTACTCGGTTCTAGATGATCTATCAGATTTTTACAAAGATTTCGTAAAAGAAAATAAGACGTCTAATCATCTGGAATTCAAGCATTTGAAAAAAGCTATTTATCTGATGCGGTCTCATAAGGTTTATCAAAAGGTAGCTGAAATTTTGCTTGCTTTTTTACTATCAGAAGGTTTGAGTACGTTATTAAATGGTTTCAATCAATTCAAAATGATTGATATTCGTTTATTTTTTGTAACCTTGATTAGTACAATCTTTGGAACTTTATATGGTATTTTTGCTGGTCTCCTTTCGATACTAGGGTTATTTGCAGCTAATATCTTCTCGGGAGGAAACTGGCAATCAATCGTCTATAATACCGATAGGTGGATTTCCTTTGCGGCTTATATGTTCGTAGCTCTTATTTGTGGGATTATCCAGATGAAGTACCAAGATGAGAAAGAAATGCTAGAAAAAGAAAATCAGCTGCTAAATGAAAGAAATGAACTCTTATCTATCTCCTATGAGGATGCAGTTTATGATCGTGAAAAGCTCGTTCAGCAAGTCGTTAGCAATCAAAATGGTGCGAGCAAACTATTCTCTATTTTTCAACAATTAGATAAGCCGACAGTAGAAGCTGTTTTAAATGAAACGAAGAAAGTTATTGAGGAGCAATTGGGAGCAAATAAAGTCAACATTTATTCATTATCTAATTCTTCTGACTTCAATCTAAGTAACTACCCGACATTAGCAGAAGAGTTAAAAAATGATGAAGTTTGGATAAATAAGAATCTTCTTCCAGATTACCCATTTTATGCATTAGAAATAAAAGCTGCTTCAGGATTAAAGTACCTCCTGTGGATTGAAGATGTCTCTTATAATCGTTTATCGCTCTCTCGCCTCCACTTTTTGCAAATGATTGGTGGAGTAGCAGCTTCCATGTTAGATAAAGCGGGTTATCATCAAGCATTTGCAAACATTAAAAAGACGATGTCCTTGGAGAATAATTCTGACTCAATCAAACACGGAGGTTGATAAATGGAATACATTATTTCTATGTTTTGTGTGATTTTAGATTTGATTCTATGTATTCATTCTTACTATTTGCTCAAATATAAAAAAATCAAACTACCGTTGTTTTATATTGTTTTTCCCATTGCAATACCGTTTTTAGGTTATCTTTTGCTTTGGCTTTTAAATCCATCCAGACATGACGATAAATCAAATGTGTCTCTTCTGGCAAAAGAGGCAGATGTTTGGACGGAGATAAGTGGAATTGAAAACAAGAACGAACTAGGAAATGCATATGAGGATGTCGAAGAACTCATTCCGTTAGAAGAAGCGCTGTTGTTGCAAGATAAGGAGACAGCACGGTGGATGTTAATGGAAATGGTTAGTCGGACTCCAGATCGTTTTATTGATTTGTTGTTTTTGGCTCGCAAAGATGAAGATACAGAAGTAGTACATTACGCTACGACCCTGATTGCGGAAGTGTCACGGCAGTACGATGTTCATTTACAAAATTTAAATAAAAAGTATCGTCAAAATCCTAATGATTTCCAAGTTTTAACAGAGTATTGTGCTACCTTAGCAAGTTACTTGCAAAAGGGACTTGTCACTAAACGGTTGGAAAAACTACTTAGAACAGATTATTCAAATCTTTTGGAGAAAAAGATACAACAAAAAGAAGAGTTGTCGGATTATCTGAACTTCATTAAAAATGAATTATTGCTCAAACATTATGATCGAGTTAAAGATTATTTAGATTTGATTTCACAAAAGTGGACACAACAAGAAGACATTTATATGTTATATCTGCAATATTATTATGAAACAAAACAAGGGGAAAGGATAAAAGAATTAGTAAAGGCTATAAAGGAAGATTCAAATTACATCTCAAAAGAGAATCGAGAACAATTAGCTTTTTGGCAGTCTTAAAGGTTGGAAGGAATGAAAAAGAAGAAGAAAACGTTGGCTTATTCAAGAGAATCCATTATAGTGGTGGTTATTTTTCTTTTGTTAGCCGCATTTTTATGGATTCAAAAAAGTGGGGAGCGTTATACGGTTGTTACAAGTAAAAATACCTATCTAAAAGGGAATATTCCTACTTCTAAAACAGTTTTTGAAAGCTTGGCAAAAGAAAATCTTGTACTTTATGATGAGAGCAATGATACCAGTAGACGAGCGAAAGAACAATTCTCGCAGATTCTTAAAGACATGAAGCAAGGCTATCAATTGGTTGATATTTCAAAAGATTCTCTTCCTAGTTTTTCAAATTATAAAAAAGTTATCGTACTTTTAAGCGATTTAGAAGCTCTGGGAGAAAAAACGCAGGAAATGGTTGACTGGGTTGAGCAGGGAGGAAATGTTCTCTTTGGTGTTACGCTAGTCAAGGATAATGCTTCTGCGTCCATTGAACAAAAATTGGGTGTTACAAATTCCAAATTTGAAAATTCTGCAGTAAACAAAATGTATATTGATAAAGACTTCATGATTGGTGGTGGGAAAAGTTATCCAATTGATGGAGGATTTGAATCGGCTTGGACAGTCTCTCTTTCATCAGACACCAAAGTTCATGCTTGGACAGATAATGAAGCGCGTATTCCTCTCGTTTGGGAGAAAAAGTATGGCAAAGGGAAGTTTGTCGTAGATAATTTTGGAATTTATGAAAGAGCAGTTCGTGGGATTTATGCAGCTTCTTATAGCTTGTTGACAGAAGCAACAGCTTATCCAGTAATTAATGGTGCTACGTTCTATTTGGATGATTTCCCTTCACCAGTACCAGCAGGAGATGCTACCTACATTAAGCGAGATTACAATACAAGTATTTCTGATTTTTATACAAATATTTGGTGGCCGGATTTATTGAAGTTATCTGAAAAGTATGGTATCAAGTATACTGGTGGTGTCATTGAAAATTATGAAGATGATACATCAGGAAATGTAACGGCACAAAAAGATATAGAGCGCTTTAAGTATTTTGGGAAATCTCTTTTAGCAAATGGCGGAGAGATTAGTTACCACGGTTATAATCATCAGCCACTTTCTCCGAAGGATGTTGATTATGGAGATGAATTTCCAACATACAAGACTTGGAAAGACAAAAAAGCAATGGAATCTTCTATTCGTGAGTTGATTCGATTTACGAAGGAGCTCTTTCCAAAAGGCGAAAAGTCTGTCTATATTCCACCTTCAAATGTCCTTTCAAAAGAAGGAAGAGAAGTGCTGAGAGCGAAATTCCCAGAGATTAAAAGCATTGCCAGTAACTATTTCCCAGGAAGATTTACCTATTCTCAAGAATTTGAGGTAGCTGATGATGGACTGATTGAGCAACCACGGATTGTTTCAGGTGCATCATGGGACAATTATTCTAAATTAACTGTTTTCTCAGAGCTGAATATGCATTATGTAATGACCCATTTCCTCCATCCAGATGATGTGATGGATGAAGATCGAGGTGCAAAACTTGGCTGGGCAAAATTATATAAAGATTTTAGCGATGAGATTGCATGGTTTGATAAAATGGCACCAAATATCCGAGATTTGACCGGTTCGGAAATGGCGGGGGCCATTCAACGCTATGGTATTTTAAGTGTTCAGCAACAGAAGACTGATACTGGTTTGGAATTAAATCTTGAGAATTTCCATGATAATGCTTACGTGATGCTTCGGTTGAATGAAGGAAAACCAGGAAAAGTGACAGGTGGGAAATTAGAGCATTTGACTGGTAATCTTTATTTATTGCATGCTACATCTGCAAAAGTAGCGATTGAATTGAAATAAAAAGAGAAAAGAAATTAAAAATGAGAATCTGTTTGGTTTTAGAGGGCTCTTACCCTTATGTACATGGTGGTGTATCCACTTGGATGCACCAATATATCACAGAAATGAAAGAACATGAATTTATCATTTGGGTTATTGGAGCCAATGAAGAAAAAAAGGGAAAATTTGTCTATGAATTCCCTGAAAATGTCGTAGAAGTTCATGAAGTATTTCTGGATAGCTTAGGTAATTCCGAAATGACAGATACAGGTCTTGAAGAATTAACTGGTGAAGAATATGAAGCTTTAAAACAGTTAGTTTTTTGTACCAAGCCTGATTGGTCACTTATTTTTGATATGTTGCAAGATGGAAAAATTCAGCGAGATGATTTTTTAGCGAGCGAAGAGTTCTTTTCCATGATTCAAGAGCTATGTGAAGAAAAATATGTTGCACAGCCTATGTCAGATGTCTTTCATACCATTCGTTCCATGCTTTTTCCTTTGTTGAACCTCTTATCAAGCAGTATTCCGTCTGCGGATGCGTATCATGCTATTTCTACAGGGTATGGTGGCATTCTAGCTACATTAGCAAGCACACGTATGCGAAAGCCGTTACTTCTAACTGAGCATGGTATTTATACACGTGAACGTGAGGAAGAAATTATTCGTGCAGATTGGATCTTGCCCTCTATGCGTAAGCAATGGATTGATTTCTTTTATATGTTATCAGACGCGATTTATTCTAAGGCGGACTGCATTACAAGTTTATTTTCAAAAGCTCGGGAAACACAGATTGAGCTTGGCTGTAAGCCGAGCAAATGTCGCGTTATTTCAAATGGTATTGATTATGAAAGTTTTTCTAACATTCCTTTTGACAAAAATGATGATAGTTGGATTAACATCGGAGCTGCTGTTAGAATGGCGCCAATTAAAGATATTAAAACGATGATTTATGCTTTCTATGAAGTTTCAGCACAAATGCCGAATGTTCGCCTTTATATCATGGGTGGGGTAGATGACAAAGCTTATGCAGAAGAATGCTACGCTTTAGCTCGTAAATTAAAATTAGAAAATCTGATTTTTACAGGACGTGTAGATGTCAAGGAATATTTAAAAAAGATGGATTTCATGATTCTAACAAGTATATCAGAAGGTCAGCCATTGTCTATTTTGGAGTCAATGGCTGCTGGAAAACCTTGTGTTACAACAGATGTCGGCTGTTGCAAAGAATTATTAGAGGGGCGCGAGGATGATGAACTGGGAGTAGCTGGTTACTGCGTGCCGCCAACGGATTTAACGAGTTTAGCTCATGCTATGCTTGTTGTGGCGAGTTCAGAAGAAAAACGTCTAAAAATGGGACAGATTGCTAAAAAGAGAAGTGAGCGATTTTACCAGTATCATCAAATGATTGAACAATATAGACAATTATATAAGGAGTATGTAAGATAATGGCAGGTCTGGGATTTGAACTGCGAAAAGTATATAATAAAGGTAACTTCCTTGCAAAACAAAAAGCTTATGGTTATGCAGGAGTTGTATATGTTGGGCCGATGATTCTTGGGATCTTGCTTATCTTGTCGGTTGTCGGTCTAAGTGTTTTAGGCCACTTCGGGAATGGTGAACGCGATCATTTGCTGGGCTTAATTTCGTATTCTATCTTAGCCTCTTTAGCAATTACCAACCTCTTTTCAATGATTGTTACCCGCTATGTAGCAGATATGCTTTATGAGAAAAAGTTTGAAAAAGTACTATCTTCTTATTTTTCTTCTGGGGCGGTCATGTTAGGATTGGGATTTGTGATTTATGGAATTTTCCTCTTTGTTTCAGGTATTCCTTTGTTAGAAATCATCTTAAATTTGGTCTTGTTTAGTGAGTTATGCCTAATTTGGAATGCTGTGAATTACTTAACGGCTGTAAAAGATTACCGTAGTATTCTAAAAACTTTTGCTATAACAATAGGTATTACTGCTGGGGTTGGTTTGGTGGCACTAGCATTGGCTATTTCGTATGGTTTGCTCCTTAGTGTTTGTATATCTTATGGCTTCATTCTTGTGCAAATGATTCGCATTTTGTACAGGCACTTCCCAAAGAATTATGCCGCTAATTTTGAATTCTTAATTTGGTTTGATCGATATTTAGATCTTTTCAAAGTAGGGATTTATATGTTTATAGGACTTTTTTCTCATATCGTCATCAATTGGTTTGGCCCACTCAGCAAGGGAATCGGAGGATTGTTTCATACAGCACCTGTTTACGATGTCCCTGCCATGTTAGCTTATCTGGTTACTTTAGTATCAACTGTAAACTTTGTTGTCTCTGTTGAGGTGAAGTTTTATCCTAAATTTAGGAAATATTACCATATGTATGAAGGGGTGGGAAGCGTTAAGAAAATCAACCAGAGCGAAATGGAAATGATGAATGTTCTTCGGAATGAATTAAAATATTTATCATGGAAACAGCTTCTGGCTACTTTATTAGCCATGTTTGTAGGAATTGTTCTATTGACAGTTCTACCACTTGGCTTTAACAGTCAGATGAAAGGTTATTTTCAAACGCTTTGCTTAGGTTATGGGCTTTATGCTGTAGGAAATATCAATCTATTGATGCTGCTTTACTTTGTTGATTATGAAGGGGCAAAGAAATGTGCGAGATGGTTTGCAGGAATCTCTGTTATTTTTAGTATCCTTACCCAATTTATGGATATATCTTTTATTGGATATGGTTTCTTATTAGCTGCTCTTGTACTTTATCTTACGACGAGTACGCGATTGAGCGAATATACAAAAGATCTCCCCTATCGTATCTTAGGAAGTCAAGAAGTCGTTTCTCGTGAAGAGGAAGGCTTCTTTACGAGGTTATTCACTACTTTGAAAGCGAGGTCGAAGGATGGATAATAAATGGACTAAATTTTTACTGGTTTTTGGATTAATGGTACTTGCATTTATTGTTTTAGCTATTTCTAATAGTGGTGGAAACAAAACGAAGCAACCAACTACAAAACATGTAAAAAAAGAAAAAGTGGCAAACATCAACGATCGTCATCTTCGAGATAAAGAATCTTTGTATGCCCAAAAAGACCCAGATGTAATTACCATGTATTTAACGGTAAGACGTGGGAATACTGCGGAGAATACCAATCATTCTTGGCGAGAAATCAATCAATATTCTGCCTATGATTATGAAAAAATGGGGGTGAAACGCTATCAGGTTGTGGGTCTTTTGCAAGTAGGAAATGAAAAAGGTCCTGTTGCGGGTGAATTTGGATTTGAGGAGCAAGTTCCAAATGCGACCGTTCAAATTCGAGGACAAAGCTCCAGCCGTTCAAAGCAGAAAAGTTATAAGATAGAAATCAAAAAAAATAAAGGTACTTGGGAAGGACAGCGAACGATCAATTTGAATAAGCATCCTTATGAATCTCTTCGTTTTCGAAATAGGTTAGCTTTTAAATTGATGGAGGGCATTCCGCAAATTGTTGGACTTCGCACTCAATTTGTCCATTTGTATGTAAAAGATGAAACTGGTTTAGGTTCAAAGAATTTTGAGGACTATGGACTATATACACAAGTTGAACAACTGAATAAAACAGCTCTTGAAGCGCATGGATTAGATAGAGCTGGTCAACTTTATAAGTTGAACAACTTTGAATTTTATCGGAAGGCAGATGCGATTCGAAAGGAAAATGACCCAAAGTTCGATAAGAAAAAATTTGAAGAACTCTTAGAAGTTAAGGGGGACCACGATCATACCAAACTTATTGATATGTTGGATAAATTGAATGATAAGTCAACGACAGGCGATAAAATGTTAGAAAAATATTTTGATGCCGAAAACATCCAATATTGGTTAGCTTTTCAGATTTTAATGGGAAACATTGACAGTCAAAATCGGAATATGTTCCTTTATAGCCCACAAAATGGAACTCGTTGGTATATTTTACCTTGGGATTTGGACGATTCTTTACGGAAAGGCGAGAGAGAACTTCGTAGGTCGGGTGCGCTGGGACAAAATTCTTGGCGTTATGGTGTGAGTAATTATTGGGGGAATCTCCTTTTTCAACGATTGCTAAAATCTGAAAGATTTAGAACGGGTTTGGATAAAGTGGTTGATAAATTATATAGAAATCAACTTAGTCCTAACAGTATCGGTGACTTGAGCAAGCAATATGCGAATATTGTCAAACCATATTTAAGTCGTATGCCAGATGTGGAGCGTATGCCTATAAAAGAGGAGCAATATGACAAGATTTTAAATGAATTACCAAAGGAAGTTGAAAAAAATTATCAAGATTATAAAAATAGTTTGCAGTCTCCTCAACCATTTTATATTGACCAGCCAAAAGTTGAGAATGGGGAACTGGTTCTTAAGTGGATGTCATCATACGATTTTAACAATAAAGAAATCACTTATCATGTAGAATTAGCTAAGGAGCCTAACTTTAAAGATAAGATCCTTGACAAGAAAGGTCTAACAGAGACAAGTGTCACTACAAAACATCTTCCAAAAGGTCAATATTTTATGCGCGTGATTGCTACAAATTCTGATGGTAAATCTCAGGCTTCTTTTGAACAATATCGTGTGGATACTACCAGTCTTTTTGGCGTTTTAAGTTTTTATGTGATGGAAGATGGTAAGATAAAGGTTGATGTTTATGAAAATAAATAAAGAAGAACAGTTTCGTCATGAAGGGAAATACCTGATTGGTCTGAAAGAAAAAGAACTATTGACGCAACGCTTTGGCTCCATCCTATCTTTGGATAGACATGCTCAAAATGGTGGGTATACTATTCGTAGTCTGTACTTTGATGATTACTGGAATAGTGCTTATGAGGAAAAAGAAGCGGGAATTTTGATGCGTAAAAAATACCGTATTCGGATCTATAATTTTAGTGACCGAAGTATCAAATTGGAGCGCAAAAAGAAATTTGGACAGTATATTTATAAAGAAGCAGCTCCTTTAACACGAGAAGAGGTAGAAAAAATTCTTGATGGTAACTATAATTTTCTTCTCCATAGCCCCTATTTGTTGTGTAGAGAATTTTATGTTGAATGTGTGGCAAATATGATGCGACCTCGTGTTATAGTAGACTATGAACGAGAACCTTGGGTTTATGACACAGGAACAGTTCGATTGACGTTTGATTCAAATGTTCGAGCTGCTATTGGTAGCTATGATATATTTGATCCATCGTTGCCGACGCTGCCGATATTGCAGCCAGGTAAATTGGTTTTTGAAGTCAAATATACAGAATTACTACCGCAAATTATAAAAACTATCATTCCGCCACAAGCTTCCGAGTTTCTTGCCGTATCCAAATATGTATTGTGTTATGAAAAAACAGCCTACTTACATGATTTCGGATACTGGTATGATACAGACCACTAGTAGAGGAGAAAAAGATGAGTGTTCAAGATATCATTAAAAAATCTGTCTTACAATCAGAAAATTTCACAACCCAAAATATTGGGAAAATTGTTGCGACCTTACTATTAGCCATTGCACTAGGAGCTTTCATTTACTTTGTTTATCAACGATTTTTTACCGGCGTTGTCTATTCTAGAAGTTTTGCCATGACCTTAGTTGGAATGTCTATTTTAACAGCGATGGTAACACTAGCTATTAGCTCCAACATTGTTATTTCACTTGGTATGGTAGGGGCGCTGTCTATCGTTCGTTATCGTACAGCGGTTAAGGATCCGATGGACTTGCTTTATCTGTTCTGGGCTATTACAACAGGAATCACTGTTGGAGCGGGCATGTACATTTTGGCAATTGTAACGGCAACTGTCATTTTTGGAATGTTAATCATTTTTAGCAAAATGCAGGGGCAAGGAAAAGTCTATATTGCTGTTATCCATTATAAAGGTGATGAAACGGGCGATAAAATTATTCAGGCTTTTGGAAAAATGAAATATTTTGTTAAGTCAAAAACGATGCGAGGAGATACTGTCGAAATGGCAGTAGAGGTCTTTTGTCAAAAAGAGAATTTTGTTTTTGTAGAGCAAATCCGGAATATTGAGCAAGTTTCGGATGTGACTCTGATTCAATACAATGGTGAATATCACGGATGATGAGAATGAACAGAATAATACCAATTTGTTTAGGTGTTTTAGCCCTCCTATTTATTTGTGTAGTGCTTTTTTCTCCTTCTTTTAAAAAAGGTAGAAAACGAGTGGAGCAGAATTTTACTTACTCTGATAAAGCACTAGCCAATCCTCTGATGGGCTATGCTCCTTCAGCTAAGGAATCAGAAGTAACTAAGGATGTTCAGTTGGTTTATATGGATGTAACTTGGAAAGAATTGGAGCCTAAAAAAGGGGTATATGCTTGGGAAGCCTTAGAAGCAAAAAATCAGCTTAAACGCTGGTTAAAAGAAGGAAAGCATGTTGTTTTTCGCTTTGTTTTGGACTATCCTCGGAAAACCACTCATGAGGATATTCCTTCTTGGTTAATCAAAGAAATGTCTGATCCGGGAGACCGCTATACTTCTTCCTATGGAAAAGGTTTTTCTCCTAATTATGAGGATAAAAAACTTCTTCAATATTATCAAAAAGCAGTTGAGGCGATGGGGCAGAGATGGGCTGATTCAGGACAAATTTCTTTTATTGAGCTAGGGGGACTAGGTCATTGGGGAGAGTGGCATGTGAATGACGAAGCCAATATTCGGAAGTTGCCAGAAGCGGCTATTCGTGAAAAATATATTACCCCTTGGATAGATGCTTTCCCAGAAGCGAATATTTTAATGCGGCGTCCGTTTACAGTAGCTAAAAAATATGGGTTTGGTCTTTATAATGATGTGGTTGGAGACGAAGAAAGTAAAAAAGTTTGGTTAAATTGGATTCAATCTGGTGGAGATTATGATCAGGAAAATGCAAAAAATGGTTTAGTCCCTATGCCAAATGCCTGGCAAACTGCTCCTATAGGTGGTGAATTAACCAGTTCAGCTACTATGAAAACTCTCATGGGGAAAAAGCTGAAACAGATCATCAAAGAACTTCAGGAATCTCATACTACTTTTTTGGGTCCTAAAATTGCTGAAATGATAGACAATGATAATAGTGGCTATAATGAAATCTTGAAAAACATGGGCTATCGTTTATGGGTTCCTCAGATGACTTTGACATCTGGTAAGACATCTACTCAGTTGACGATGACATTAGCAAATAAAGGAGTTGCCCCCTTTTATCGCAATTGGAAAGTGAAAATTTATGTGCTCAACAGAATGGGTGCTATTATTGAAAGTAAAACCGTACCGATTGCTTTAACAAAAATCTTACCTGATAAAGAACAAAAGGTGCAAATTTCCCTTTCAACTGTTAACGTGACTGGTGAAGGAAATGGATACAAAATCGCTTTGGGAATAGTTTCTCCTCTCACCAAGAAACCAGCTGTTCGATTTGCCAATAAAGGACAGGAAAGAGAAAAATTGATGACTTTGTATGAAGATTGAGACTAAGCAAACCAACGTTGTATTCTTATTTACGGCGTTGGTTTTTTATGTCAGAATTAGATTGCGTCTTTTCATAAAAAACTGTATGATAGGGATAGTGTGATTTTAGAAAGAAGATAAGATGAAAAGATTCATGGAGAAAGCTAGTATTCTGGCTTTATCATTTGTGTTAACAACGGCATTTTCAATTTCCAGCGCCTTACCAGCAATGTCTCAGTTTTATAAGAATTATTCCTCTAGTCAAGTAGAGTTATTAGTCTCCTTGCCGTCCATTGGGATTATGTCTTTGCTGATTTTTAATAGTGTTTTAGAGCGTTTTTTATCTGAGCGACAAATGATTATACTAGGGCTATTGTTATTTTCTCTTTGTGGCCTCATCCCATTTTTCAATCAAGCTTATGGTCTCGTTTTTGCTTCGCGATTTATTTTTGGTTTAGGGCTAGGGATGATGAACCCTCGAGCAATTGCGATTATTAGTGAGCGATTCCAAGGGAGAGAGCGTGTGCAGATGTTGGGCTACCGTGGGTCAGCAGAAGTTGTTGGGATGGCTTTGTTGACTTTAGCGGTCGGGCAACTCTTGCGTTTTGGTTGGACAACTACTTTTCTGGTTTATACAGTTGGCTTTATTGTTTTAGCATTGTATCTTTTGTTTGTTCCTTATGAAAAAAGCAAAGTCGATAAACATAAGTATCTCAAGTCTGCTCAAAAAATGACCACAAAACAAGTGCGTTTAAGCATATTGTTGGCTTTTATAGCTGGAATGATTGTATGTACCAATGTCGCTATCAATTTACGTATTCCAAGTCTTATCTTACAGAATAAAATGGGAAGTGCTGAAACAGCGAGCTTGATTCTCAGCTGTATGCAGCTTATCGGGATTTTAGCTGGTGTTAGCTTTGCTAGTCTAGTGAGTTTACTGAAAAATCGCTTATTGACAGTAACGGGAATTGTTTTTGGTTTCAGTCAAGTGATGATTGGCTTTTCGAGCCACATTTGGTTCTTAAGTTTAAGTGCTCTGTTGGCTGGTTTTGCTTATAGCGTATCTCTAACAGCTGTATTTCATATTGTATCAGAGAAAATTCCTGCCCATTTGGTCAATCGCGCAACAGCGATTGTTGTCTTGGGTTGCAGTAGTGGTGCTTCGGTGTCAACATTCGTCCTATCCTTGATTGGAATCATTTCTTCTGTTCTAACCTTTATTTTTAGTGTATTAGGAGTTCTCATGATAGCAGTATCCATTTTAGCTGTTTTTGTCACTCATCAACAAAATGAGGAAAAAGATGCGATTAGATAAGTTTTTAGTAGAAATGGGCTTTGGCTCACGAACAGAAGTCAAGCAACTATTGAAAAAGAAGCAAGTTTTGGTGAATGGAAAAATAGAAACATCTGCGAAAGTGCAAATAGATGAAAATCAGGACGAAATTTCGGTCAATAACCGAGTTCTAGTCTATGAAAGATTTGTCTATTATCTTTTAAATAAACCCAAAGGTGTCATTTCTGCTACTGAAGATGATAAGCATCGAACGGTTTTGGATTTGCTGGATGAAAATGCACGTCAGAAAGAAGTCTTTCCAGTTGGACGGCTCGATATTGATACTCATGGTCTTTTGTTATTAACCAATAATGGAGCTTTGGCTCACGCTATGCTGTCTCCTAAAAAGCATGTAGCAAAAGTTTACCGTGCAAAGGTAGATGGGATTATGACTGAAAAAGATGCAGAGCGTTTTGAAGCAGGGATAGAGCTCAAAGACTTTACCTGTCAGCCTGCAAAACTGACCATATTAGAAGTGAATGAAGAGCAGCAAACTTCTCTGGTGGAGATTATAATTTCTGAAGGAAAATTTCACCAAGTGAAGCGAATGGTTCAGGCTTGCGGAAAAACGGTAACAGATTTGGAACGCCTTTCTATGGGACCGCTTATGCTGGATGAGCGTTTGGAATTAGGGGCTTTCCGTCGTTTGACAAAAGAAGAATTAGAAAAACTCACTATTTTTGGTGTAGAACTCTAAGTCGGAATGTCCCATTTGACAAAACCTTTCCTTCTTGGTAGAATAAGGATGTCGTTAAAGACAAATAACTTTTTCTTGGTATTAGGTGGGCCAAGCCTAACACTCGGATGAAGCGTAAAGAAAAGGAGTCTATCATGGCAATCTCAAAAGAGAAAAAAAATGAAATTATTGCACAATATGCACGTCACGAAGGTGATACAGGTTCAGTTGAAGTACAAGTAGCTGTTCTTACTTGGGAAATCAATCACCTCAACGAACACATCAAGGTACACAAAAAAGACCACGCTACTTACCGTGGTTTGATGAAAAAAATCGGTCGCCGTCGTAACCTTCTTGCCTACTTGCGTAAGAACGATGTTAACCGTTACCGTGAATTGATCAACTCACTCGGACTTCGTCGTTAATTTAAGATACAAAGACCGTTAAGAAAGCAAGAAGAAAATAGGAGATTGCCGCAGTGTGCAATGCACACCAGAAAATCTATCTTTTTTTCGCCGCTTTTAGGTCGTGTTCAGTTGAGCATATCTTGTCATACATAAGGCTTCTCTGTTATAGGGGGGTCTTTTGTATTTAAAACGGTCTGCTACGTTGTTAGCTCGTCTTGATATACCCAAGTATAATCTGCGACTTGCTGTCTAGTAACAGAGCCGTTTTAAATTACAAGATAAATCCTGATGCTAAAGGCATAAAAATCCGTATGAAAATAGAGAAATAACGCAGTGTTCGATGAACACAATAAGTTTCATCTTTTTCACTAGGATTTAGCCCGAGCTCCAATTAGCACTCTCGCTTTGAGGGTGCTTTTTCAAACTCTCAATACTTTTAGGTCATGTTTAGTTAAATATATGCAAACAAAAGACCATTCCTTGCTGTTAATGGAACGGATCCAACTGATATCAGTCAGGACCGCTTTATCATTACACAAAGTATTTCCAATCATCCAGATGTTTTTTATCGAGTACAATAGAGAGTCTTGATTGACTCCTTTTGTTTTCTCTATATCTAGCTTATAATATAATGTTTATGAATAAAAATCGATAAAATTATTTTATTTGAATAAATATTAGAATTTCTCTTGACATAAGCATTTTCATACAGTAGAATGTATAAAAATAAAAAAATATGAAGAAGGAAGAGGTAATCGTATGGTCAAGGAAAAAGTCATTTTAGCATATTCGGGTGGTTTGGATACATCTGTCGCCATTACCTGGCTGAGCAAGGACTATGATGTCATCGCGGTCTGTATGGATGTAGGAGAAGGCAATGATCTGGATTTTATTCATGACAAGGCCCTCAAGGTCGGCGCTATCGAATCCCACGTCATTGATGTCAAGGATGAATTTGCGGAAGACTATGTCTTGGTTGCCCTGCAAGGACACACTTTCTACGAACAAAAATACCCTCTGGTGTCCGCCCTTAGCCGACCGCTCATCTCCAAGAAACTAGTCGAAATTGCCCATCAGACTGGAGCAACCACCATTGCCCACGGCTGTACCGGCAAGGGCAATGACCAGGTCCGCTTTGAAGTGGCTATCGCTTCGCTAGACCCCCAGATCAAGGTCATCGCACCCGTCCGAGAGTGGAAGTGGTCTCGGGAAGAAGAAATCACCTATGCTAAGGAAAATGGAGTGCCTATTCCAGCTGATCTGGACAGTCCCTACTCAGTGGACCAAAATCTCTGGGGCCGGGCTAATGAATGTGGTGTGCTGGAAAATCCTTGGAACATCGCCCCGGAAGATGCCTACGACCTGACAGTGGCTCCAGAAGATGCTCCTGACAGTCCAGAATTTGTTGAGATTGACTTTAAGGCAGGAGTGCCAGTCGCCCTCAACGGTCAGGCCTTTAAGCTGGCAGACTTGATCTTGGAGCTCAATGACCTGGCAGGCAAGCACGGGGTCGGCCGAATCGACCATGTGGAGAACCGTCTGGTCGGTATCAAGTCCCGAGAAGTCTACGAGTGTCCGGGAGCTGTGACTCTGCTGGCTGCCCATAAGGAAATCGAAGATCTGACCATGGTCCGAGAGCTGGCTCACTTTAAGCCCTTGATCGAGCAGGAGCTCTCCCAGTTCATCTACAATGGACTCTGGTTCAATCCAGCGACAGAAGCCCTGATCGCCTATCTCAAATCAACCCAGCAGCTGGTCAATGGGACGGCAAAGGTCAAGCTCTATAAGGGCTCTGCCACCGTCGTGGCCCGCAAGTCGGACAATTCCCTCTATGATGAAAGCCTGGCCACCTATACCAGTGCGGATACCTTTGACCAGGACGCGGCTATCGGCTTTATCAAGCTCTGGGGCCTGCCATCCAAGGTGCATGCCGAAGTCCAGGCCCACAAGCAAGACTAGAATGGGAGGCAGCTATGGCAAATCACAAATTATGGGGCGGCCGTTTTGAGGCTTCTTTGGAAGGCTGGGTAGAGGAATTTGGAGCCAGTATCGGCTTTGACTACCGCCTGGCCCCCTATGATCTCAAGGGCAGTCTGGCCCATGTCCAGATGCTGGGAGAGACCGGGATTATTGACGCAGACGAAGCCCAGACCATCCAGGCCGGCCTGACCCAGCTCTTGGAGGAATACGAGGCGGGACAGATCAGCTTTGATGTGATTAATGAAGACATCCATATGAACATGGAGGCCCTGCTGACCGAAAAAATCGGTCCAGTGGCCGGCAAACTCCATACAGCCCGCTCTCGTAATGACCAGGTGGCGACTGACATGCACCTCTACCTCAAGGATCAGCTCCAGCAGATCGGAGGCAAGCTCCTCCATCTGCGCCAGGTCCTGCTGGACTTGGCCGAGGAGCATGTGGAGACGGTCATGCCGGGCTATACCCACCTGCAGCATGCCCAGCCTATTAGCTTCGCCCATCATCTCCTGGCTTACTATCATATGTTCAGCCGGGACAGCCAGCGCCTGGCCTTTAATCTCCAGCATACGGACCTGTCTCCCCTGGGAGCAGCGGCCTTGGCCGGCACGACCTTTCCTATCAATCGGGAGCGGACAGCTGAGCTCATGGGCTTTGAGGGCATCTATCATAATTCCCTGGATGCGGTCAGCGACCGAGACTTTATCCTGGAATTTCTGTCCAACAGCAGTATTCTCATCATGCACCTGTCCCGGTTCTGTGAGGAGCTGATCAACTGGTGCAGCTATGAATACGGCTTTGTCAGCCTGTCGGATACCTTCAGCACCGGCTCCTCCATCATGCCGCAAAAGAAAAATCCCGATATGGCTGAGCTGATTCGGGGGAAGAGCGGCCGAGTCTACGGTCATCTTATCAGCCTTTTGACAGTCATGAAATCCCTGCCCTTGGCCTATAATAAAGATCTGCAGGAGGACAAGGAGGGCATGTTTGACACGGTAGATACCATCCAGAAGTCTCTGGATATCATGGCGGGTATGCTGGCCAGTATGACAGTCAACAGCCAGCGCATGCTGGCATCCACCCAGCAGGACTTCTCCAATGCGACCGAGCTGGCAGACTATCTGGCCAAGAAAGGCTTACCTTTCCGAGAAGCCCATGAGGTCGTTGGCAAATTGGTCCTGGAATGCAGCAAGTCCGACGTCTATCTGCAGGACATCCCACTAGAACGCTATCAAGAAGTATCTGTCTTAATCGAGCCAGATATCTATCAGGCTCTGGAATCCCATATAGCTGTCCAAAGACGAAACTCCCTAGGTGGTACAGGATTTGAGCAAATCCGTCTGGAGCTGGACAGAGCCAGACAAGAACTCCAGTCATAAATCAAACAGGAAGGGATATTATCAAATTATCATTAGAGTCATAAGCAAGATGATTATCGCAAAAAGGCTTGGAATCAAGTTGATTTGCTCCCTGTCAAGTGGACAATGAAATCATAAAAGATTAGGCAACGGCCTTGTTCCTCATTTCAAGAGGGCAAGGCTGTTGTTGCACTCTTGAAAACGTTCATGATTGTAAAAATGGATGTAGTCATCAATATCAGTGACTAACTCCTTAAAGGTCTTGTACTTCTTCAAATCGTAGCACCCGTTCTTCAAATCTTGTCTTATGTCTCTCTTTCATACGTGATATTTCTTTATTAGTAGCTTTTAAATTTTTACCACCAGTATATTGGTTTATCTAACGTTTAAGAACACTTTTATCAGAAATATGATACTTTTCGATAATGTTATCCAGACTTCCTAAACCGTTGAGATAGTCTAAGACAGTCTGTTCTTTCAGCTTTTGATTGTGTTTCTTCCAAGTTCGACTTACTAGACCATCAATTCCATCTTGTTTGTATTTACGAATCCAATGATAGAACCTCATACTTCCTATACAGACAAGCTATTGACTTCCCTTGTTCTAGATACAGCAGGACAACCTCCAATTTCTCTTCAACTGACTTTGGACTTCTTTTGGACATAGGAAAACGCCCCTCTAGTTTTTAGTGAATTTGTTTTTTTCACTGTCTACTATATGGGGAGTATATCACTTTGGAATAGTCTTTTCTTACTAGTTTTGAATGACATGATTCTTTAACAAGTTTGTTAGAATATACCGTTAATACAATTGGTAGCATGTTTCCAGTTCTTAACTTTTTAGTTGGCTAGATAGAGAGATAACTAATATTGTCCTTAAGCATATCCCTTGACTATTGTAACAGCTATTGATACAATACATTTGCAAAAATAAATTACAAACGTAATCGAATGATAAAAAGGAGAATGATCATGATTGAAATCACTTATTTAGATGCTAGTAAGCAAGAGAGGGTTATAACGTTTGAAAGCTATCAAGAATTTGAGCAATCGCAGCAAGCCTGCTTGATCAATGTGGCAGATTATTATCCAGTTCAAAAGTTGCTTGTTAATGGACACGAATTGGATTACCAAGGGACTTACGGTGATGTTTTCTTTTATCTAATGAAGCAAGATTTAAATCAATACAAATAAAAGTGAGGTAAAATGATGACAAAAGCTATTACTGATGCAACGTTTGAAGCAGAAACAAAGGACGGTCTTGTTCTTATTGACTTTTGGGCTACTTGGTGTGGACCTTGTCGTATGCAAGCTCCTATTCTAGAAAAACTTTCCGTAGAAATTCCAGAAGATGAATTGAAAATCGTGAAGATAGACGTTGATGAAAATCCAAATACCGCACGACAATTTGGTATTATGAGTATCCCGACTCTCTTATTTAAAAAGGACGGCCAGGTTGTGAAACAAGTCGCCGGGGTACATACAGCAGCACAAATCAAGCAAATCATGACAGAATTAGGATAAAGCATAAAATCCGCTTAGTTTTTAAGCGGATTTTTAGGTGCCTGAAAACTTTTAGTCACTAGGATACTTAAAAGAGATTCTTGAGGAGCCATAATAAAACCAAAAATAAAGTATTGACTTATTTGAAATTAAGCGTATAATTATATTTAATAAAAATTAAGTAATCGCTTAATAAAAAGAAAGTGGATATAAAATGAAACGAGTATTGCAAAATAAACTGTTTATGGGAACTTTTATCTCGGATATGCTGTCTAATTTTGGAGATGTACTCTATTATTTGGCTTTAATGAATTACGTTTTGCTATTGCCAGAAGCAAAATTTGCGATCTCTTTAGTGACTTTATCTGAAAGTTTGCCTTTTCTAACGATGATTTTCATGGGTATGTGGGGCGATCGTACTAAGAAGAAAGTAGATACGATTTTGGTGACGCTTTTGTTTCGGACAGGGCTGTATCTGCTCATTGGTCTGGCTATGGGCTTTCAGCCAGCTTTATGGGTAGTGATTTTAGCTGTATTGGTCAATCTTTTATCTGACCTAGCTGGTCAATATGAAGATGCTTTGCACATACCACTCAGCCTTCGTATTATTCCAATGGAAGATCGTGAAGCCATGTATGCCTTTCGTCAAGGAGCAAGCTCTATCCTAAAGGTTCTCTTTCAATCCAGTGGAGCAATTTTAGCTGGGCTGATGAGTTATCAACACCTCGCATTTTTTAATGCTGGAACTTTTGTAGTTAGTGCTTTGATAATGATGATACTTCGTCCTAGTTTAAACAAGTTGCTCAAAGACAAACCAATTCATTCTTCTGTTGAGAATCGTGAGGGAGAGAGGCATTTTATTAAAAATACATGGAATAGTTTGCAGCAATCTTATCAAACTGTTCAGAATATCTCCATCTTAAAGACTTCTATTTTTACCATTGCTGGTTTAAATGCTGTGTTTGCAGCAGAGAATGCACTGCTCCTCCTAAATATGAAAGAAAATTCCAGTTTTGCATTTATCAATCCAGCCACAACTATAGCAACCGTTACAGTTGTAACTTTGATAGGAAATATTTTGGGGAGTGTTTTGGTAACGACCTTATTAAAAAAAGTAAGTATGGAATTTTTACTGAAGATTTCCGTATTCATGCCCCCTGCTCTCTTTATTGGTTTTTTACTCCACAGTATTTATATTATTTTCTTGGTTAATTTTTTGACAATGGTTATCGTAGGCATTTTTCAGCCAAAGATGAATGCTTTTATCATTTCATCGCTTCCTGAGGAGCATTTGGCGACAATCAGTGCGGGGATTAGTAGTTTTTGCACATTAGGCTTAGTTCTTTGTCAAATGCTAGTAGCAGTTTTGGTAACGTTCTTGTCATCAGCCCAAATTGCTTTCTTATTTTTAATATTATCATCAATTTTATTCTTTTATACACTGAAAGTGCCCAGAAAAAATGCTAAACAAGTGATGCAATAGCTTTCCAAACAGTTTACTTGTTAGGGTGAATTTGATAAGATAACACTAAAGAAGGAGTAAAGATAATGGTGGAAGTACAGTATTCAGAACAAGCAAGTGATTTAATGGAGCAGTTTTCTCTATCTACTCTGATACAGGATAGAAGAGAGACTATCGAAAGTTTTAGTGGCAAAGAGCGTGAGCTTTTTAAAGATGTTTTTCCTGTAATGGAAGAGCTTCGCCTTTTGTTTCAACCTTATAAGGAAAAAATGGAAACCTATTATTTGACTGGTTATGGAATCACCTTGCTGCAAAGTTGCTATTTGGAGATGGTAGATAAGGGGCTGACGCCCAAATCGGTTGAAGCGGTACATGCCTACTGTTTGCAGCTAGATGCCGAAGCGATAAGAGAACAGCTAAAAGATCTCTTAAACACAGGTCCTGAGCACATGGCTAAAAGTGGAGATTTTTGGGATTATTTAGAAGCATCATCTATTAAATCAGAAACTAAGTGGTATTTCAGTCAATTTTATCGGAAACCACTTGAAGCTATGAAAGAGTTAATAGAGCTGTCTCGGGAACTTATTCCGCTTTACCAGCCTTACTTGGAAAAAAGTGCTGCCGAACGTAGAGCTTATGTGGCATCCTTTTCATTGGAGGATACCATTGCAGAGTCTGCTAGTCTATCTCATTTTGATTGGAATTTTAAAGAAAATCAATTTATTAGGCTTTATGTTGTCAGTCCATGGGTGGTGCAGTTTGCATCTTACTTCAGTGAAACAGAACCGAAAGAGAGTCATTATTTTATCGTTTCTTGTCGCATTGATCAACTACTTAAAAGTGGAAAAGAACTGGATATGGATACGTTTGCCGCAGTTCTCAAGGTACTTAGTGATAGCACACGCTATAATGTTATGGTAGAATTAGCTAAACCGTATGCAAAGAGCAAACGAATTGCTGAAGAGTTAGATATTACTGGAGCAGCAGTTTCTTTTCATACTCAAAAGCTCATCAATGCAAAACTCCTGCTTTTTAACCGTGACCATAAAGATGTGAAATATGATGTAAATAAAAGTTTACTTAGAGAAATCATTGCCAAGCTGACGAGTGACTTTGGCTTGGAAGAAAAGTGAAGATAAAGATCTTTGGATTAGTTACAGACGAAAAAAGAGGCTGGGACAAAAGTCCTTAACCTCGTCGATTTTTATGAGTTTCTTGCAAGTCGCAGTGGTTGAGTGGGCTCTATGCGGTTGATAAATCAACCTTTACAGCCCTACTCAACTGTGCGGGGGTGGGACGACAAAATCAAATTTCTTCGAAATTACCGATTTTTGTCCCACTCCCTTTTGAATAGTTTCTGTTATTCTTCCAATTCTTCGCTGTATGCAATAATCTGATCAACCGTGTCTGACAAGAATTGGATGGTATCGCGGAGTGGTTTATCAGTAGAAATATCTGCACCGATGATGCGAGCTGACTCAAGAGGCGTTTTGCTTCCGCCGGATTTGAGGAAGTTGAGCCAATCTCGGGCTCCATTTTCATCGTTTTTTAAATGGAGATAGCCAGCAGTCGAGATGACGAGACCTGCTGAATAGGTATAACTGTACAGTCCCATGTAATAGTGACTTTGGCGCATCCAAGTAAGTGCAGCATCGTCATCAATTTCCACCGCATCACCCCAGAATTCGGTCAGAATTTCTTTCATAATACTGTTCAGTTTAGCCGCACCAAAAGTTTCGCCTGCTTCAATCAGATTGTAAACACGGCGTTGGAAAGCCGCTTCTAGGAGGTGAGTGATGAAGTTATGGAAGTAGGTGTCAGTTAAGCGATGCGCAAGAGCAAAGCGTTTTTGGCGTGGATTGTCAAATTGATGTTCCAAATAGTCGCTAAGTAAGAGTTCGTTGAAGGTAGAAGGAGCCTCTACGTGATAGGTCGACATGTGGGTATTGAAATAGCTTTGACTATTGTCTGAGAAGATAAATTGACCAGAGTGACCAATTTCGTGAATCAGAGTATATACATCACTCATACGACCCGTCCAGCTCATGAGCACATAAGGGTGCACACGATAAGGGTCAGTCGCATAACCTCCGGAGTCCTTGCCGGCATTAGCTGCAAAATCCACCCAGCGCTCTTTTTGATAATTGGCAATTTCGCGCGTGTATTCTTCTCCAAGCGGAGCAACGGATTTCATTACTAGTTCGTAAGCGTCGTCAATAGTGACATCAGGATTGAGTGCGCTGTCCAAGTCCAATTTCCAATCTGCAAAGGTCATTTTTTCGAGGCCGTTGATCTTAGCAACGTGCTTGAGGAACTTTTGTGCAACAGGGGCGAATTCTGTCATGATGAGGTCAATTTGCCGGTCAAACATAGAACGGTCTACCTCTTGCTCAGCCAAAAGATAGTCAAAAACAGAGTCATACCCCCGCATATCAGCAATCAGTTTTTCAGATTTCACTTGAGCCAGATAAGCTGCAGCAGCAGTATGTTGATGTTTGCGAAGTCCAGCTGAGAAAGAACGGAAAGACTTTTCGCGGACTTGAGCATTTTCGTGATTTTGGTAGAAATTTTCGTAGCTGATAAAGCTATTCTTATAAACTTTTCCGTCTACTTCAAAATCCTCCATGGCAAAATCACCTGCCCTCATTTTGGTGTAAATGTCTTGTGGGCTGTAAAAAACTTCACTAAGATTTGTCAGAGCCTTTTCGACATCAGCACCTACATAGTGAGCTTTTTGAATTTTTGCTTGACGAATTGCAGCAGTCAAATGCGGTAGTTGTCCGAGACGGTCGAGTACTTTTTCATCGGCATTTACCAAAGCTGCGTCAAAGAAGCTAAGCGCAACGCTGGCTTCTGTTTCAAAATCTGTACCAGCTTGCGCAATCTGTGCAAAGCTTTCATCACCGTAGTCCGTTGTTTGCGGCATAAAGCTGTAGTTGCCAATATGGCTTCTTTGAATGTAGATTTGCTCCAATTCAGCAAAAGCCTTTTCAAAATCCTCAAAAGTATGGAGGTTATCCTTATAATCACGTGTGAATTGGTTAATGTCCTCACGCGTTTTTTCAATCGCCCGCAAGAAATCCTCTCGGTCTTGATAGAGGGCTGTTAAGTCCCACAGTTCATTTTCTGGAAATTCAGAACGTTGTTTTTGTTCAACCATAAATCTATTTCTCCTTGTCATTAACTTTCTTCTAGTATAGCAGAAAAACGCAATAAATAGACGGCATTTCAAAAATTATCGCTAAATTCTCAAAAATTCTTGGTAAAAAGCTGTTTTAAGGCTTTTTCTTTTAGTTGAAAATATGATAAAATAGGGTTTATACGTGCTTGATACAAAGATGAGGATTTAAAGGCTTATTAGGGACAATCCTTGTTTATTTCAAAAGTACAGCAGATGAATATTGTGAGCGTTTAACGAGATTTGCGACAGGAACTTGTTAAATCGGTATTATTTGGCAAGAGGCTTTGACTTAGCAAGGCATTTAGCGATTAGCGTAAACTGATTAGGTACTAAGTACCAATCAATTTTAATGCTTTGTATCTTGATCTTTGTAGGCAAGACGTATAAAAAAATTAGAAATTGAGCATAAGCTCAACGAGGAATATATATGACAAAGCAAGTATTTAAAATTACTTTTGCTGGTAAAGACTTGGTAGTTGAAACAGGTCAAGTGGCGAAACAGGCAAACGGTAGCGTAGTAGTTCGTTATGGTGAAAGTACTGTTCTGACAGCAGCCGTTATGTCAAAGAAAATGGCGATTGGTGATTTCTTCCCGCTTCAAGTCAATTATGAAGAAAAGATGTATGCAGCTGGGAAATACCCTGGTGGATTTAACAAACGTGAAGGTCGTCCTTCGACAGATGCAACTTTGACAGCTCGCTTAATCGACCGTCCCATTCGTCCCATGTTTGCGGAAGGTTTCCGCAATGAAGTTCAGGTTATCAATACCGTTCTTTCTTATGATGCGGATGCTTCAGCCCCTATGGCAGCTATGTTTGGTTCATCTCTTGCGTTATCAATCTCAGATATTCCTTTTAACGGACCAATTGCTGGTGTACAAGTTGGCTATATTAATGGAGAATTGGTTATCAATCCAAGTCAAGAACAAAAAGAAGCTTCGTTATTGGAATTAACTGTTGCAGGAACTAAAGAAGCGATTAACATGGTGGAGTCTGGTGCCAAAGAATTATCAGAAGAGCTGATGTTGGAAGCCCTTCTGAAAGGTCACGAAGCAGTTAAGGAATTGATTGCTTTCCAAGAAGAAATCGTGGCAGTAGTTGGAAAAGAAAAAGCAGAAGTTGAGCTTCTTCGTGTGGATGAAGAATTGCAAACAGAAATTGTAGCAGGCTATAATGCCGATCTTCAAAAAGCCGTTCAGGTAGAAGAAAAATTAGCTCGTGAAGCCGCAACGCAAGCTGTTAAAGACGAAGTTATAGCCCTTTACGAAGAAAAATATGCTGAGCATGAAGAATTTGACCGTATCATGCGTGATGTGGCTGAAATTTTAGAACAAATGGAACATGCAGAAGTACGGCGTTTAATTACTGAGGACAAGATTCGTCCAGATGGTCGTAAGGTAGATGAAATTCGTCCACTAGATGCTGAAATTGACTACCTACCACGTGTGCATGGTTCTGGTCTCTTTACTCGTGGGCAAACTCAGGCTTTATCTGTTTTGACCTTGGCACCAATGGGCGAAACACAAATCGTTGACGGTTTGGATCCAGAATACAAGAAACGCTTTATGCACCACTACAACTTTCCACAATACTCTGTAGGAGAAACGGGTCGTTATGGTGCACCAGGTCGTCGTGAAATCGGTCATGGAGCTCTTGGTGAACGTGCACTTGCGCAAGTTCTCCCTAGTCTAGAAGATTTCCCTTATGCAATCCGTTTGGTAGCAGAAGTTCTTGAGTCAAATGGTTCCTCTTCACAGGCCTCGATTTGTGCTGGGACACTTGCTCTCATGGCCGGTGGGGTACCAATTAAAGCACCTGTAGCCGGAATTGCTATGGGGCTCATTTCAGATGGTAGCAACTACACGATTTTAACAGATATTCAAGGCTTAGAAGACCATTTCGGAGATATGGATTTCAAGGTGGCCGGTACACGTGAAGGAATTACTGCTCTTCAAATGGATATCAAGATTGAAGGAATTACTGCTGAAATCTTGCAAGAAGCATTGGCTCAAGCTAAAAAAGCACGTTTTGAAATTTTAGATTTGATTGAACGTACAATTCCAGCTCCTCGTCCAGAACTCGCTCCAACCGCTCCAAAAATTGATACAATCAAGATTGATGTTGATAAAATTAAGATTGTCATCGGTAAAGGCGGTGAAACGATTGACAAGATTATCGCAGAAACAGGTGTCAAGATTGACATTGACGAAGAAGGAAATGTTTCTATTTACTCTAGCGATCAAGATGCGATTAACCGTGCCAAAGAAATCATTGCAGCTCTTGTGCGTGAAGCAAAAGTAGATGAAGTTTATCATGCCAAAGTGGTTCGGATTGAGAAATTCGGTGCTTTTGTCAATCTCTTTGACAAGACAGATGCCTTGGTGCACATCTCAGAAATGGCTTGGACGCGTACTAATAAGGTTGAAGATTTGGTACAACTTGGTGATGAAGTAGATGTCAAAATCATCAAGATTGATGAAAAAGGTCGTGTGGATGCTTCTATGAAAGCATTGCTTCCGCGCCCTCCTAAAGAGGATAAGGAGAAAAAACATCATCATAAAACGCATAAAGAGCATAAAGCTGTTCAAGAAGAAAAGTCGCAAGACTAGACAGGTTGCTAAGTGTTTGCCTTCAGTCTAAAGCTAGAAAGGAGTCATCATGGGTTGGTGGAAAGAGACGATAGATATTGTAAAAGAAAATGATCCGGCAGCTCGCTCCTCACTTGAGGTGCTGTTGACTTATCCTGGGATTAAGGCTTTGGCTGCTCACCGACTTTCTCACTTTTTGTGGAATCATGGATGTAAACTTTTAGCTCGGATGCATAGCCAATTTTGGCGCTTTTGGACTCAGATTGAGATTCATCCGGGGGCACAGATTGCTTCAGGTGTCTTTATTGACCACGGGAGTGGTTTAGTGATTGGCGAGACGGCCATTGTAGAAAAAGGAGTGATGCTCTATCATGGTGTCACTCTTGGAGGCACAGGGAAAGATTGTGGGAAACGTCATCCGACGGTTCGTCAAGGTGCGCTTATTTCAGCTCATGCGCAGCTAATTGGTCCGATTGAAATTGGTGAAAATGCCAAAGTCGGAGCGGGTGCGGTTGTGGTAGCAGATGTGCCAAGTGATGTGACTGTTGTTGGGATTCCAGCTAAAATTGTCCGAGTTCACGGGCAAAAAGATGCTCCAACGATTAAGAATTTAGAAGAAATCCGCGAAGAAAGTTATTATTCATCTAAGTTGTAGATACTATTCTCAAAAATAGCACTTGAACCAAAAGTTAGTTTCCACTTAACAGAAAGAATGAAGTTAGAATATGATCAAAATTTATGATACTATGACCCGCAGTCTGCGTAAATTTGTCCCTCTGGAAGAGGGCAAGGTCAAGATGTATGTCTGCGGGCCGACCGTTTATAACTATATCCATGTCGGCAATGCTCGCTCCACCGTTGCTTTTGACACGATTCGGCGCTATTTTGAGTATCGTGGGTATGAGGTGGCTTATATTTCCAATTTCACCGATGTGGATGATAAAATTATCAATCGAGCTAAGGAAGAGGGGATCACACCTCAGGAAGTGGCAGACAAGTACATTGCGGCTTTTCGGGAAGATGTGACGACGCTGGGGGTTCAACCAGCTACCCAGCACCCGCGCGTAGTGGACTACATGATGGACATCATTGATTTTGTGCAGGTCTTGGTGGATAAAGGATTTGCCTATGAGTCAGAGGGGGATGTTTACTTTCGGGTTGAAAAGTCCTCTAATTACGCTAAGTTAGCCAATAAAACCCTAGCAGACTTAGAGCTTGGAGCTTCTGGTCGGACAGATGAGGAGACCACCCGCAAGGAAAATCCAGTGGACTTTGCTCTTTGGAAGGCTGCTAAGCCCGGTGAAATCTTCTGGGACAGCCCATGGGGACCTGGTCGTCCAGGCTGGCATATCGAATGCTCCGTCATGGCGACAGAAATTCTGGGAGATACGATTGATATTCACGGTGGCGGAGCTGATTTAGAATTTCCGCACCATACCAATGAAATCGCTCAATCAGAAGCTAAAACTGGAAAGACTTTTGCCAACTACTGGATGCACAATGGCTTTGTCAATATTGATGATGTCAAGATGTCTAAGTCTCTGGGGAATTTCATTACCGTTCACGATGCCCTTAAAACCATTGACGGACAGGTACTGCGTTTCTTTTTTGCGACTCAGCATTACCGCAAGCCTATCAATTTCACAGAAAAAGCCGTCCACGATGCGGAAGTGAATCTAAAATATCTGAAAAATACTTACGAGCAACCCTTTACGGGAACGGTCAATTTGACAGAATTGCAGGTTTTTCTGGATAAATTCACCACTGCTATGGATGAAGATTTCAATGCAGCAAATGGCATTACAGTCGTTTTCGAACTAGCTAAGTGGATTAATTCCGGTCATTACAATCAAGAGGTGAAAAGCGCTTTTGCTGAGCTTCTGCAAGTTTTTGGTATTGTCTTTACAGAAGAGGTACTGGATGCGGATATTGAAGCCTTGATTGAGCAGCGCCAAGCTGCGCGTGTTGCTAAGGACTTTGCAACTGCTGATAAAATCCGTGATGAATTGGCAGCTAAAGGGATCAAGCTTTTAGATACCAAGGACGGAGTGAGGTGGATCCGTGATTGATGTCAATCTTATAAATGGTATTGCCTTGGCTTTTGAAGGCGATGCTATCTACTCAACTTATATTCGTCGTCACTTGATTTTCCAAGGCTTGACAAAACCGAACCAGCTTCACAGAGAAGCAACCAAGTATGTGTCAGCTCGTGCGCAAGCTAACCTCATTTCTCAAATGTTGGAAGAAAAAATTCTGACAGAAAAGGAAGAAGAAATCTACAAGCGCGGGCGCAATGCCAACAGCCATACAAAGGCTAAAAATGCTGATATTGTGACCTATCGCATGTCGACAGGTTTTGAAGCTGTTCTGGGATATTTACACATGACCGATCAAATCAAGCGTTTAGAAGAGCTGATTGATTGGTGTATTGTGAGAGTGGAGGGCGCACAGCATGGTAAAAACTAATCTTTTAGAATGGTTCCCTCAAGGGAGGCTTCAATCCAATCCAAATGCAAACGAAAATGAAGTGGCAATTCCCATTTCAAGTAAGCAATGGTTGTTATTAAAAAAGAGCAGTCTGACAGAGCGAGAGCAAGAACTTATTTCTTTGCTGCTTGAGAAAGAGTCTGCATTTGATGGTGGACCTTGGTATGATTATTTGGTTCATAATCATGGCAAATTGCCTCAAAACATTCAAAAGATACAGTTCGTTCATTGTCATTTATTCCATTATGAAAATGAAACGATTGGGTCTTGGTTGGAAATGATGCGAACCATACTGCCCAATAGAATAGCAGATTTTCAGCTATCCTATCAGGATTACATCTTTGTGCTGGATCAAACGCAGTTAGTCCCTGTAAAAGATGTTCTTCGTGATACTTTATCGGCTATCGAATATGACTTCAGTTTAACTCTGACGATTCAAATCGGGCAAATTTGGCCTCTAATTTTTGAAGAAAGTTATCCAGAACTTTTTCAAGCGGAAAATGCTCTTTTTGTCAAATGGTGGGAGCAGGTTCAACATCCCAATGTGCATTCTTTTTCCCAACTCTTTTTGTGGGGGATTGGTCAAAAGGATTTCATATTGCCAATTTTAACGAAGAAACTTCATCAATTGATTGAAAAACAGGATCAGCTCGTTGATATTATTGCAGCTTTGTGGGAAAATACGGCGGTTGTGACAAAAGCTGCCCAGCAGTTGTATATTCATCGGAACACTTTACAATATCACATTGATAAATGGGAAGAATTGACGGGTTTACAGCTAAAAGACCTAACAGATTTGACGCTATGTTATCATGTTATTTTAACTGATTTATTCTAATGTTTTGTGCACCCTGCACAAGACATTTTCTTTTAAATTTGTTCACATTGCCATAGAAGAATAAAGCGTTTTCATATAGAATAAAATCATAACAACAAAGGAGTTCCATCTTATGGTAGAATTAAATTTAAAAAACATTTACAAAAAATATCCAAACAGCGAACACTACTCTGTAGAAGATTTCAACTTGAATATTAAAGATAAAGAATTTATCGTTTTCGTAGGACCTTCAGGCTGTGGGAAATCTACTACACTTCGTATGATTGCTGGTCTTGAAGATATTACAGAAGGTGAATGTTCAATTGACGGGCGCGTGGTGAACGACGTAGCGCCAAAAGACCGTGATATTGCTATGGTTTTCCAAAACTATGCTTTGTATCCACATATGACCGTGCACGACAATATGGCTTTTGGTTTGAAGCTTCGTAAATACAGCAAGGATGATATTGAAAAACGTGTAAATGAAGCAGCGGACATTCTTGGTTTGAAAGAATTCTTGGATCGTAAACCAGCTGACCTTTCAGGTGGTCAACGTCAACGTGTAGCCATGGGACGTGCTATTGTTCGTGATGCAAAAGTATTCCTTATGGACGAACCACTTTCTAACTTGGATGCGAAATTGCGGGTATCTATGCGTGCAGAAATCGCTAAAATCCACCGTCGTATTGGGGCAACCACTATCTATGTTACCCATGACCAAACAGAAGCAATGACTTTGGCTGATCGTATCGTTATCATGTCTGCAACAAAGAATCCTTCAGGAACGGGGACAATTGGACGTATAGAACAAATCGGTACCCCACAAGAAGTTTACAAAACCCCAGTCAATAAATTTGTTGCAGGCTTTATCGGAAGCCCAGCGATGAACTTCATCAATGTAACTTTGAAAGGTGATGAAATTGTAGCACAAGACCTTTCTCTGAAAGTACCAGAAGGTGCCTTGAAGGTACTTCGTGAAAAAGGCTATGAAGGCAAGAAACTCATTTTTGGTATTCGTCCAGAAGACATCAATACAGAAGCTGCTTTCCTTGAAACCTTCCCAGATTCAGTTGTACATGCTAAAATTTCTGTATCTGAATTACTTGGTTCTGAATCTCATTTGTATTGCCAAATTGCAGATAATGAATTTATTGCCAAAGTAGACGCTCGTGATTACCTCAAAGCTGGAGCAGGTATTGACCTTGGCTTTGACTTGAACAAAGCACACTTCTTTGATCCAGAAACAGAAAAGACAGTTTACTAATTTACAACGCCTCTAGAATAAATTAATAAGAAAATGCAGGATGCCTTGTTTGATGCAAGACTCCTGCATTTTTTTATAGAAGAAAATTTGGATTTAACTGTAAAGTGATTTATAAATAAGAAGAAGCATTTTAAATTTTATGTTATACTAAAGCTATGGAAAATAATGATATTGTTTACGGCGTACATGCTGTGACGGAAGCTCTCATGGCTAATACTGGAAATAAACTCTATATTCAAGATGACCTACGTGGAAAAAATGTTGCTAAGATGAAAGATTTGGCAACAGAAAAAAAGGTTTCTATTTCTTGGACTAGTAAAAAAACACTACAGGAAATGACAGACGGTGCCGTTCATCAAGGTTTTGTCTTGCGTGTTTCAGAATTTGCTTATACGGATTTTGAGGCGATGTTGAAAATGGCGGACCGGGAAGACAATCCTCTGTTGCTCATTTTAGACGGTCTAACAGATCCGCATAATCTGGGCTCGATTCTGCGAACAGCTGATGCGACAAATGTAACAGGCGTCATTATTCCTAAGCATCGAGCGGTTGGTGTCACGCCGGTCGTCGCAAAGACCTCTACTGGTGCAGTGGAGCATATTCCCATTGCTCGTGTGACCAATCTCAGCCAAGCTCTGGATAAACTAAAACATGCAGGTTTTTGGATTTTTGGCACAGATATGAATGGCACCCCTTCGACTAAGTGGAATACGGCAGGTAAACTGGTTCTGATTATCGGCAACGAAGGCAGGGGTATTTCTGCTAATATTAAAAAGCAGGTGGATGAGATGATCGCCATTCCTATGAATGGACATGTGCAGAGCTTGAATGCTAGTGTAGCAGCAGCTATTCTCATGTATGAAGTGTTTAGAAATCGCCTATGAAACGGAAAATTTTATTAGTAGATGGCTACAATATGGTAGCATTTTGGCAGGAGACTCGTTCTTTATTTAACAAAGGGGAATTAGATACAGCACGAACCATTCTGCTTAACAAACTCAGTAATTACGCCAGTTTTGAACAGTTGGAAATTATCTGTGTGTTTGATGCGCAGTATATGCCGGGAGTTCGCCAGACTTATGATGAATTCAATGTTACGGTTGTGTTCACTGAGGAAGAAGAAACAGCAGACGATTACATTGAGCGTTTGGCAACTGATCTCAACAATCCTAGAAATCAGGTATCTGTGGCAACGAGCGACTTAAATGAGCAGTGGACTGTCTTTGCTCAAGGGGCTTTGCGTGTTTCGGCTCGTGAACTAGAAAAACGAGTAGCTGTTACAAAGTCGGATCTGAATCAAATGAGTCAACAGCTTCAAATGGGAAAACCACCTTTGCGTCCTATGGACAATCCAACCTTGCGCGATTTACAGAAAATGATGGAGAAAAAGAAAGATGACTTTTAAAATTTTAACTGATTCAACCGCAGACCTTCCAGAAAGCTGGGCTTTGAAAAATGATGTTCAAATCCTTGGTTTGACTATTCAGTTGGACGGAATAACTTATGAAACGGTCGGGGATAAGAAACTGACGAGTGAGCAGCTCCTCTCTAAAATGGAAGCAGGGAGCCAGCCAACAACCAGCCAAATCAATGTCGGTCAGTTTGAAGCTATCTTTCGTCACTATGCTGAGATCGGCATGCCAGTCCTTTATATTGCTTTTGCTTCAGTCTTGTCAGGAACTTATCAGAGTGCGGTCATGGCACGGGATATGGTTTTAGAAGATTTTCCAGAAGCGGTTATTCAGATTATTGATACCAAGGCGGCGTCTATGGGAGAAGGTATTCTGGTGATGAAAGCGGTGGAAGCGAAAGCTGTCGGTCAAAGTTTGGAACAAGTAGTAGCCTTAATAAAATCTTTAGTGCCAAAAGTGAAAACGTATTTTCTAGTAGATGACTTAAATCACCTCATGCGGGGCGGACGAATTTCAAAGACCGCAGCTCTTATGGGAAGTTTAGTCAATATTAAGCCAGTAATTGCAGTTAAGGGAGATGGAAGGCTGGATTCTGTGGCTAAAGTCCGTGGGAAGAAAAAGGCTCAAACTGAGGTGGTGCGCATGACCTTGGAAGATATTGCCGATCCGCGCGTGGTAATTGCCTATGCAGGAGCAGACAGCCAAGAGGTGGCTCAAGTCTTAAAAAATCAGCTTCTTGCCTCTGAGCAAGTCAATGAAGTTTTAATTTTACCATTAGGACCAGTCATTTCCACTCACACGGGTCCTGGAACTTTGGGCCTATTCAGTATTGCCTATGAAAATCAAGATTAAGCGAAATGAAACCGTTCTTTCATAAATAATTTATCAAATATATTGACTTTTACCCCTAAAATTTGGTATGATAGTAAACGGTATTGTTTACCCCATTTGTAAGGCCCCGGAACCTTCCAAATAACTTGCGGACCGGAACATCCGCCTTGTAAACAAAAACGATATTCATATAGGAGAAATCATGAACAAAACAACATACATGGCTAAGCCAGGTGAAGTTGAACGTAAATGGTATGTAGTAGACGCTACTGATGTACCTCTTGGACGCCTTTCTGCTGTTGTAGCAAGCGTACTTCGTGGAAAAAATAAACCAACTTTCACACCTCATACTGATACAGGTGACTTTGTGATTGTTATCAATGCTGAAAAAGTAAAATTAACTGGTAAAAAGGCAACTGATAAAGTTTACTACACTCACTCAATGTACCCAGGTGGATTGAAATCTATTACTGCTGGTGAACTCCGTTCTAAGAACGCTGTTCGTTTGATCGAAAAATCAGTTAAAGGTATGCTTCCACATAATACTCTTGGCCGTGCTCAAGGTATGAAATTGAAAGTATTTGTAGGTGCTGAGCACACTCATGCTGCACAACAACCAGAAGTTCTTGATATTTCAGGACTTATCTAAGGAAAGGAACAAATAAGCTATGTCACAAGCACAATATGCAGGTACTGGACGTCGTAAAAACGCTGTTGCACGCGTTCGCCTTGTTCCAGGAACTGGTAAAATTACTGTAAACAAAAAAGATGTTGAAGAATACATCCCACATGCTGATCTTCGCCTTGTCATCAACCAACCATTCGCAGTTACTTCAACTGTTGGTCAATACGATGTTCTCGTAAACGTTCTCGGTGGTGGCTACGCTGGTCAAGCAGGAGCTATCCGTCACGGTATCGCCCGTGCCCTTCTTCAAGTAGACCCAGACTTCCGCGACTCACTCAAACGCGCTGGTCTTCTTACACGTGATGCCCGTATGGTAGAACGTAAGAAACCAGGTCTTAAGAAAGCACGTAAAGCTAGCCAGTTCTCAAAACGTTAAGAACCAGCTACAATACAGACTTTACAGCACTTCATGGTTCACACCATGGGGTGTTTTTTTAGTGATTTTTAGCAAAATTCACACCACTTTTCACACCAAATTCACACCATTACTTTTTAAGGTTACGGTAAGCAATTTCACCAACAGCCATTGGTATGACATTTGAAGTATTGACATAGGTCTTAGTTGTGAGAGTGTCGCTATGCGTTAGAGCTTCTGAAATGTCCTCTAGTGATGTGCCAAATTGTTTGGCAAGAGTTGCACCCGTATGACGTAATTTATGAGGTGTGGCGTGTGTTAGTTCCTTATGACGGCGTTCGACTGACTTCATCTTATTATTAAGATAATCAGCGTGTAAGGGACTATTAACATTCCCTTTTGTATCAATATAAGTAAAAACATACTGTTCATCAGATTGGATAATATTGAATTTTGCCAATTCCAATTTTTGTTGTTTTTTCCAAGCACGGAGTAAATCAGTTAGTTCAATAGGAATATGGAAAGTTGTCCTTTTATTTCCCTTGGTTGATTTTGGATTTTTATACTTGTCCAAGGCTTTCACTAACTGAATTTCCTGTTTCTTTAGGTTAATGTGTTTCCATTGCAAAGCGTAACTTTCGGATTTTCTATCTCCTAAGAAAAAAGTTGTATAGAATAACACATAATCTTTGAATAGGAGCTTGTCGTTTTCTAAATCTTCTTCAAAAGCGGTGAACCATGCTTGAAGTTCTGATTGTGACAGATACAAATCTTCATCATTTTTACCCTCTTGTAGTTTAATTTTTTTAGTTGCCTTAATACGGCTAATGGTTTTAGAGAGACGATTAGTTTCGATATATTCTAATTCCTCAGCCCAATCAAAAATAGAGCTAACATAACTTCTGATGACTTTGAAGTTGGCATATTCTTCTGCTTTTTGGGTCAATAGGTTCAAAACAACTTGCTTATTTTGATTGAGAAAATCAATAGAATAATTTCCAAGCAAGGGTAGGATATGTTTTCTAAAGACAATTTCTGTACCGCCAATAGTAGCTTGTGAAGGTGGTTTTGTGGTAGATGTTGTTTGACCTGCTTTATAGGATTCCCACCAAACATTGTGATAAAAATCGGAAAAGAGGATTGAACCATTTGTTTCCAATGAGGTTGCATCTCCGCTTAAAATTTTATCAATCCTGTTTTGTAATTCAAGTTCGTATTTTTTAGCCTCATTCCTTAATTTGAAACGTTTTTCAATCATTTTTTTATTAATTCCCAATGAGGATTTGACTTCTTCTGGGACATAGATACGTAAGCGATAAGTTCCGTTTTTAGTTTTTGTAATTGACATAGTATTCTCCTTTTTTGAATTGAGCTAGAAAAATACCGTGGCTTCATTATATCAAACCACGGTTAGAATGCTACTGATTTTGTAACCAGTGATTGAGTTCGGCTTTATCAAAGCGGACAGTTTTTCCAACTCGAATAACTGGTAACCCCTTTTTTATCCAAGAATCAAGCGTATTATTGGCAATTCTTAGATACTTACAAGCTTGTTGCTTATTCAAGAATGGACTTTCAATGTTGTTACTATCCAATTTATTTTTTATTTCATTTTCTATAAGCCGGCTAATTAACAGTTGTAGCTGATGAATTTGTTCGTCTGGTAAAGTCACTTGCATAGCCTTTTTTGTCCTTTCATGATATACTACTAGTAGTTATTATTTCTAAGGCGATTTGTTTAAGGCAAGTCGTCTTTTTGTATGCCCCAAGTGTCGGAACTCTGATGTTCACGGACATATTGGTCAATCTCCTTTTCATCGCTGTTAGTAAATTTCGATAGTCCCAATTTCAAGAGGTCTTGGAGAAATTGGTCAGCTCCCTCAAGTGTGCTTGTTTCGTACTTAGCCACATAGAGTTTTGCTAAGGTCTTTGAGACTTGTTTTTCCGTCCATTGTTCCGATTGTCTAAGCGTTGGCTTGGTGCGTTCAACACTCAATTGTGTTTTGATTTCCGTCTGGAGGTAATCCAGCCACCATTTAACAGATTGACGTCTGCGTTTGTTGGTATCCCTGTCATTAGGTCTGACAAAGCGGTAGTGTCCATTAATAGCCTCAAAGTAAATGGCTGTCAGAGGTCTTTTAAGAACCATTTGCTGGGCGATAATATTGGCTTTGCCTTGCCAACAACGTAGCTCCGCCCTGACCCAAGCGCTTGTCTTATCAATAATCTTACCTTTGCCTGTTTGTTCCATGAGTTTGTTGTAAACACACCATTGTTGGCTTCCTCGTGCGCCTATGGTGACGGTCTCGCCAACCCGTTCCCCTGTTTCAAGGATTGAACGCTCGTGATAGTCCATGTGTTGGGCTCTGGTGATACACAAGCCCCGTTTACAGTAAGCATAGAGAGTTTGAACCGATAAGGCGTTATCGTAGATGTCGTTGGCAATATCAATTCGGGTAAAGTTGACCTGATAGCAGTAAAGGCGTGTGACCAGAGCTACCCAGTTGTTAGCGTTACCCGCCATAAATTCCTCATATTGTCGACAACCTTGACCTTTTAGTTCTAAATAGACCCCCATACTATCTAGAGCTTGGTTAAAGTAAACCTTGATGTCTGAACAGGCATAGTGACGTTGATACTTGTTTATTCCCCAAGCATTAAGAGCAAACTTATCTTTGGGAATGAGCAATATATCTTCTAATACCTCTTCTGGTGGGACATCTTTAACGGTTACAGCGAAGTAGTCAATTCTTACGCTGTTTTCCATGTTTAATCCCCAATGATTTTAAGGTCATTGGCTACCAGTTTTACTCCAGACCAGTTACTACGAGACATGTTCCACATGAGACGGACTTGAGGATTGACGAGTTCAACGGTCTTATCAAGTAAACCGTCGTTTTCTGCCAGTTTCGTGATTTTGTTGAGGTTGTCATGAATTTCAAGCGTAATCACTTTGAGTTCCTCAATGGCAATGTTCATTTCTTTTAACACTTTGATTTTATCCGCATCTTGAACGCTACAAACTAGTTTGGATGATTCGTCTGTTCGGACTTGTTCGCCATTTACCTCTTGATACTTATAACTCATACGAGCAGAGAGCACCACCACCTTTTTAGGTAGCATGAATTGACTTTTATCAAGGTTCAATTCGCCAAGTTTAAGTGTTGTGTCAGTTAGTGTTAAGTTTGTCATAGTATTCTCCTTTGTGTTTTTTAAATAGTCATCTTTTCTAAATGTACGCAGAATTAGCTTTGAACCTTACTCCCCCAAGGGATTTCAGCGAAGACTTCAACTGATTGGTTTTAATCCCATACGTATCAAGGGTTCAGCCCACTTTTCATGTACATTCGTACCCCCTATTAGTAATGGGGTATCGATTTAAGGGAAGTTCGCCCGTCCAAGCACGGGCACGCCATTATGGGCTACCGTGTTTCCACACACTCGCCCATGGCGTTGTGCTTCTAACCGTGCTCACTTCCCAAATAACTTTTTCTTCTTTGGTTTTTCCAAATCTTCAATCTGCTTGCTTAACTGCTCTATACGAATAGCTAATAGCTGTTCCTGCTGTGTTAAGTCAGTTACTTTTTTGGTTAATCCTTTTAGTTGAACAGTTAAGCGATTAATTTTTTGGTTAATGGATAGTGGAGATGCTCTAGTCGGTGCATAAGCCTTTAGGATTGCCTTATCAAGTCCAAGACTTCTTTAGGTATCTGCAATTCGTTGGAGCTTTTCAATATCATCAGCTGTAAAGAGAAATATTTTACTATAGGAACGTTTCCCTGTTTGTATCCTATCTTCTTGAAAGGTATGTCCTGTTAACTGTTCAATTTTTAAGCGCCACTTCTTTAAGGTTGAGACAGAGTTCAAACCAGAGACAAGCTCAATCGTTTGGGAATAATCGTAAAAGAGAGTCATAGCTACCTTCTTTCATTTACTTTTAGGGTAAAATATTATATAATTAAGAGGTAAATAATTATTTTACCTTTAATTATCTTTATTATACAAAATAAAATTTTACTCGTCAACCAAAAAGTAAAAATAGGTTTTACCTAGAAAGTGAGATACTAATGGCTCCTTTATATAATTATACGGCTGTTCTAAGAGCTGGAGAGTTGGATATTAAATCTGCTCGCTTAAAAGCAGGAATGACCCAAAAAGAATTGGGAAAAATTCTTGGTGTAACCAAACAGACGATTATTAACTACGAAAAAGGCACTACCGAACCAAGTTGGGAGCGCCTTGAAGATATAGCGAAAGCCTTGAAAATTGATATAGATGATCTTTTTCCTTATAGTGAACTTGGAGAAAAAAAGGGGGATTTAAAGTGGGCAGAACATTTGGAACGTTTGGCAAATAACTTTCAGTATGCTCGTATGGCAGAAGAAGAATTGCTGTTACAAAGTCTTTTTAATTACTCAAAATTTCAGCGAGAAGTGGAACAAAAAACTTATACGAAAGAGCAACTCAATCAAGCGTTGGAATTGGAAAGCAACAATGCCATGTCTGATGAGAATAAAATAGACCTCATCAAACTTAAATATGAAAAAGACATTCAGAAGAAAACCGACAATCTCATCTCGTTGTATAAAGACCAATCAAATAAAGAACTTGATGTAATTCGATTTGAAAAGACAAGTTTATAAAGAATTAATGAAAGAAAACGCTATAGTACCAACTATTTATAGTTTTCTATTTTTGATGTTTGATGAGTATAAAATGAAATAACTATATAACCAACACTTCAAGTAAAAGTGTTGGTTGTTTCTTAGTATTGATTGTTTTATACTAGAATTATCAAGCAAGAGGAGGACTATATATGGATAGACAACAAATTGGTTTAGATATTTTTCATGAATTGTTGCCCGATGTACAAAATGTTGGTCAACAATCCCCTGATAGCATAGCTCCTGAGCTAGGTAATCTTAGTCTAGAATACGCTTTTGGAACACTATGGAGTAGAGAGGGGCTAGACAGACGGTCTCGTAGTTTGGTAACCTTAGGGATTTTGATTGCTCTTAGAGCCTCTAAGGAATTATCCTTTCATTTCCCAATCGCTATGACTAATGGGCTAAGCAAGGAAGAAATTGATGAAGTTATCTATCATGCGACTGCCTATGCAGGTTTTCCAGCAGCATCAGAGGCTGCCAATGTCGCAAAAACTGTACTGAAAAAGGAGGAAAAACATGACTAACCTTACTAACAAAGTAGCTATTATCACAGGAGGTGCCTCAGGTATCGGAAAAGAGACTGCTAAGCGCTATCTGACAGACGGAGCTAAGGTGGTTATTGCTGATTTTAACAAAGAAGCTCTTGAAACAAGTGTTCAAGAGCTGAAAAAACTAGGGGAAGTAACAGGTGCCTTGGTTGATGTAAGAAATGCCCAAGATAATGATAAAATGTTTGATGTTGCACTAAGTACCTATGGACAAGTTGATGTCCTTATCTGTAATGCAGGTGTTATTGACGGCTTTACCTTACTTGAAAATATGAATGAGGATTTGTGGGAAAATACTTTTGCGATTAATGTCAAAGCTCCTATGCTCCAAATGAAACGTGCCGTTACTGAATTTCAAAAAGGTAAGGGAGGCAGTATCATTGTCGTTGCCTCAGCAGCTGGTTTAGGTGGTGGGCGCTCTGGTGTAGGCTACACTGCCTCAAAACGTGCTGTCATTGGTCTAGCAGAAAATGTCGCTTTCTCCTATGCTGACAAAGGTATTCGAGTTAATGTTATCGCTCCTGGTGGTGTCGCAACTAATATCATGAAAACATCACCACAGGTTGATCCTGAAGGTAATGAAATCTTCCACAAAGGTATGAGTCTCATGCCACGTGTTGGCATGCCAACTGAATTTGCAGGGATAATGGCTTTCTTAGCCAGTGATGATGCTAGCTTTATAAACGGTGCTACTATCTCTGTTGATGGTGGTTGGAATGCCTATTAAGTCTTATATTTTGTCATTACAAAATGATATAATCTTTCAGGAGGGGTCAAACACCCCTCTTTTAACCATTCTTTGACAACTGCTAAAAGCCCTGCTCTAAAAAAGGCGGTATCGTATTGATACATCTCCTCATCATAGGCAATCAATGTTCCCTTGCTATCGTAAAAAGTAAAATCCAAATCTAAGTCTCCATGTAAATGGAAATAAATCTGATAAAGTTTTTGATGTTTCTTGATGTGGTAGAATAAATCTAAAAAACATGCTCGGAGTTTTTATTGTGTAGCTGTTCCTGATAGACAAGGTCAAAACGATTTTCCAACTCCACTTTAATCGTTTCTGTCAAATCTACTATATCATAATAATGGTCATAGAAGGTAGAGCGATTGATTTGTGCCTCTTTGCACAATAAAGTCACAGAGATATTTGCTATATCTTTGGTCTTTAACAAGTGCAGGAGAGCACTTGTAATTTTTTTCGTGGCTAGCGTTTCTTTTTGATTTTTGACGATATCATTCATGGGTATAACCTCTAATTCTAGTCAAATGACCTTTTACTCTTTGAAAATAGAAATATACTATACTAAAAAACAGCATTACAAATGGTGATATATAGTTGATTGAAACAACAATAGTACACCTTAGTTTGCAGGAAGATTAACCATTTACAATAAAATGTTGGAAATTTTATTGTCTTATTCCTATTTTAATCCACTATATTTAATAAATTTACTCTTGAAAAATCATATTAATCAAGGTAAACAAAAAAAGAAACAGAAAGATTGAAAACCAAAGATAAGCATGGCTTATCACGTTAGCGGAAACTGTATCGTTTTAAGGTTATTTCTTTTTGAAGCGGTGACCAATAATTAGGCTAGCTGCACAAAGCATAGCAAGGGGGAATACCCAAATAGGTGCAAAATCAAGGCTTTTCGCTTCAACCGACGTGTATTGAATATCTACTTCATTTTGGTAATTATTAAAATTATGCTCTATAATTCTTTTAATATTTTATCAAATAATTCTTCTAATTTTCCTAAATCTCCATAGACTGTTCCATCCATATAAAGGTTGTAAACTTCATCATCTTGTTCCACTCGTATTTGTGCAGAATACCCTTTTGATAATGCTAAGGAACGAATGACTTCTCGTTGAGTTCGTCCATTCCCTTCTCGGAAAGGATGGAAGTAATTAAGATTATCAAGAATTTTGGCTAATTGTTTAATAATCTCATCTTTTGAATTAGCAGTTTGATAATAGGTATGAATAAGGCGGTTTATATAGGCTTGGGCAGTACTGAAAGATTGTATTGGCATAAAAGAATTACCACTTTTCGAGATATTCACCTTGCGATATTGTCCCGCCCAAGCATAGACATCTTGAAACAAATATTTATGAATGGCTAAAATATCATTAATAGAACAGACTTCAATAGTTTTCAAGCGCAAGTCTGCAAGCCTTCTAGTAACAAATAAATGCTCATTCCGGTAGGCTTCTTCAATATTTGTAATATTTTGTTTGTTGATTAAGACTGTAGAATTTGGATAGGTATATTGGTGATTAGGGTCAATGTACTCGTAGCCTTCGTATTGATTTTTAACCAATATTCAATTCCTTTCGTCTGTTGATAACATAAGTTTTTAAATCAATCACATCTTGAACAGTAGGTTCATAATTTTCAATCATTGATGACCCAATAGCATACCAGACGGTATCAAAATCTGAAAAGTTATCAAAGGGAATCCCTAAAATTGTTAATTCTTCTTTATTTACATCAAGAGTCATGGCGTACCTCCTTGTACAACGTTATCTCCATTATACCATAAAATCGGTATTTTCACCTAAAGGATAGAGACCAAAAGATATATCATATTAAATGTAGATTTATGATAAAATAGTTTTATTATAAAAAGAAATAACAGAGGTGTAGCATAGAGCCATATATTACAGAAGCTTTAGTAAGAGCAGTGGGGATTTATCCAAAATCTGAATATTACAACAAATAGGTGTTAAGAATAAAGTACAGTTTTGATGAAATACAACCGACTTTGATTGTTCGATTTCGACATGAAAATCAAAATAATTATGGTAAAGCTGCAATTCTTTATCTTAATTCAGAATCATCATCATGGTATAATAAAAAAGGATGCCAATGCTTTCAAGGAGAAATCAGTGGAAAAAAGAAATTATCAAGCTAAAGAAACATTAGATAATGTTGAAACTAATCACTCAAAAATAACAGCTAATGCACTATTTAATTTTATGAAAGAATATTCTTTTTTAGAAAAGATTTTGTTAAATATGTCTATATTTCCTAGATATTATCCTGAGGATATAAGTTATTTAAAATTAAGATATAATTCGAAAGATTTAACTGAGTGGTATATTCCAATGACTTGTTTCTGCGATATACCATTACATCAAATTAGTTATCATGCAGAGGGGAATCTATCATCTCCTGATGATAAAGGTTATGGTAAATTTTCAATAGCATTTCATAAAAGTTTTGGTATCAAAAAAGGAATTCAACCAATTCACTATCTAAATGAAAAATCTATCAATGTTAAAGAACTAACAAATACAATGAATTTGTTGTTGAATCAATTTACTGATTTAACAAATGAAGTTTCAGAAACTAATGATATTCTAACAAATTTTATTTTTGAATATATTAGAATTATAAAACCTTACTATGGTAATATGAAACGTAGGGATAAAGATAATAATATCCAAGTAGTAAGAAAGAATTTTCAAGATGAGCATGAATGGAGATATATACCAAAACTAGATTCGGATGAGCTTCCATTAATGTTGATTAATGAAGAGGATATTCTTGCAGAAGAAGTAAATAAGATCTATACAGATAGTATACCGTGGACAGCTGAGGGAGTGCTGAGTTTCAATGTTGATGATGTAAGATATATATTTGTTGACACTGTTCAAAATAGAGATAAGCTAATAAAATTTATTAGAGGGAAGCGAAAGGGGAAACGACTTTCCCGTCAAGATAAAGATATCCTAATTTCTAAAATAATGGTGTATGATGAATTAAAGGAGGATTGGTGAGTGGTTAATTCAAAGTTTAACTCAGTCTTTTCTAAAAAGAACAACACTAAAACGATTAAGGCACCAAGTGCGTTAAGAAAAAAATTGAATTTGAAGGCTCCTAAAGGCTATTCTTATGAATTGATGGAAGGGACTGAAGATATGTATGTCTTGCGATCAAAAAAAAATCGTAAGGAAAATAGTTTTCAAGTCAGAATTAAGTTTCCATTGAAGTTTGAAGGAATGGAAATTCATAACCTTGATGAATTGCTTGAGGCTATGTATAGAACGCAAAAAGTATTTAAATTGGATCAATCGTTACAAAATGATCCGCCTACAATTATACATTTAGGGAGTTCTGGCATAATTAATCAATTTATAGGTTCTATGGAAAAATTTCCCGATTTGCAACCTTTGGAAATTGAAGTAGATAAACAGCAAGTTTATTTACCTATTAAGAGAATCGCATATCCAAGTTTAACTGAAATAAAAATTGTCTCTGATAGAAATCATTTGATTGATTTAGAACTAATATTAAACGAGAAATCAGGCAATGCCAACCTGATGATGAAACTTAACTATGATAATTTAGTGACCTTAGACAACTATTTTAAGAACTTATATATTATCCGTTCTTTTTTTAAGGGTAGAATAAAAATATTCAATAAGATTATAAAACCTGACAAAAATCAAATTGAGGTATTTGAGCAAAACCATAAGTTTTTAAATGCACTTAATAAACTGCAAGATTATTTTTCTGTCAAATTTAATTTTCCTCAGAAAATAAACAAGGATGACGTCTATTTTACAAAGATATTATTTGAATCCTTTATAAATAGTAGGATGGTGGCAATTAACAATAAAAGTCAGATAAGTTTTTCATTTGAAAAAGAGAAATTTGATCCATCAGAACATGTTTTAAAGAAAGGAGAGACATTAGGTGTAGTCATCCCAAGAGAAGTAACACTACAGATATTTGGGGTTGAATTACGATTTTTAGAGTATAGCATCTATCCGCGAATAATTTTTGAAAACTCAATAGATAACGATCAAGATGAAATTAAGTTGATATTTAAATTACCCGAGGAGAGTAATCATTTTATTTTAGACTCATTAGATTCAATAGAAAATTTTGACATGACAACTGCTGGTCAAAAATTATTTGAATTAACTGATGCTGCGATTGATATTGAAAAGATTGATTTTCAGTCATTAAGTGAAAAATAATGGACTTGTATATTTCTACCTGAAGAAAGTTTTCTGGAATTATTCTATTACAAACATAGGATAAATCCATCCTATTTTATTGCTTTTATTGCTTCAAAATGGTATGATAAACAAAAGGAGGCGATGACAATGCAAATTAATCTTGAAAATTTAGTTCCAATCACGGAGGCAAATCAGAATTTCTCTAAAGTTGCTCGTATGGTTGATAGTAAAGGTACAGCTGTTATTTTGAAAAACAATAAACCGAAATATGTTTTAGTTGACTATAATACCTTGGTTCAAGAAGAACAGACAGAAGCTGTTGTTGCTGATCAAGCTAGTGTTGACGAGGTGGCAAGTTCTATCTTGTCACGCCACCTAGAAGCCTTTAAGGAATTAGCCAAATGAAGCGATTAACCGTTGAACAGGTTGTTGCCTTACATAGTCAATTGATTATAGCTTCTGGAGGAATGGGTGGTGTACGAGATAAGGGGTTAGTTGAGTCCTCGCTTTCTAATGTTTTTGATACTTATTTTGGAGTTGATCAATATCCAACTATTGAAGAGAAGGCAGCTAGACTTTGTTATTCTTTGATTAAGAACCATGCTTTTTTAGACGGGAACAAGCGCATTGGTATTTTTGCGATGCTTGTGCTACTAGAAATTAACGATATTGTGCTTGATTGTACTGATGAAGAGTTAGTTCATCTTGGATTAGGTGTAGCAGCATCAGAATTAACCTACGAAGATATTTTAGATTTTGTAAAAAATCATTGATACAAAAAGCAAGTGACTACTAAAAATCACTTGCTTTATTTTTTAATTATTCGAAGATAATAATGGTGTGAACTTTTGGTATTTTTAGCTCAATTCTTTGTAATTTTGGGGTAAAATTCACACCATTCAGATGAAATTAGTTGAAATTTAATGAAATTTCAAGTATTGAAAACTATTGAAAACGTTGATTTTAAAGGCTTTTTGAAATTTATTCAAATACATATTTATAAAACCAGGTCTTAAAAAGGCTCGTAAAGCATCACAATTCTCAAAACGTTAATTAATACGATTATATCAACGTTTCGAACATCTCTTGGTTCCCACCAAGGGGTGTTTTTTTAATGTTCCTTGAGAAAAATTCCCACCATTCTCCCACCATCATTTCTTCAAGTTACGGTAAGCAATCTCTCCAACAGCCATTGGAACGATGTTAGAGGTATTGATGTAGTTTTTAGTTATGCAGTTGTATTTATGAAGTTTTACCAGAGTGCTTCCTATTTTACACACTATTTTTACGCTAATGTTTGTCATCATCAGTCATATAAGTAGTAAATTGTAGTCTGATGATTACTTCAAAAGTAGATAAATCATTTCTTTCTTTGTTGAATTCTAAATTATATGAAAGTCAGAGCACTGTTTAAATGTTGCTGTTACAAACCAAGGAAAAAGAGATACAAAAACAGCCTCTACAAACATATTGATTGTATGGGCTATTCTGTCAAAAATTACCAGCTAGGAAAAATAGCTATATTCTAAAAGCTCGATTTTTCGGGTTCTTTTTTCTAGTCTATATGATCATCTTCGTCTAGTGAGATGTATTGGTCAAGAGAAGAATGAACAAGGGTTAAAAATTTTTCTTTGAAGACTTGTGGTGGGAGTGGCTTTTCTTGGGCTATCCATACTTCAATGTTGGCAATCACATAATGCACCAGTAAAGAGATGATAAAGTCATCTGGCAAATCAACAAGTGATTGATTCGGTTTGATATTTTCAAGTGCCCATTTTGTGTAAATCTTTTTTAAATAATTGGTCCAATAAGGATCTGTTGAGCTAGAATACAGCATTTTTAGCCATTTTCGATTTTCATAAAGAATAGGGAAAATGTTATCTGCAATGAAAAGAAATGGGTCTTTATTTGTTAGTGTATTGTATTCTAAAAAAGCCTCATAAACAGGTTTATCAATGCTCTCATGAATGGATTCAATGATGTCGTCAACACTATTGAAATGATGTTTGTAAATTGCTTGACGTGAAATGCCAGCTTTTTTGGCAAGGTCACTCATTGAGAGATTGGCTTCATTGGGATTTTGCATTGCTAAGTCATAGAAAGCATCCAAAATCTTTTGTTGATTACCTTTTACCATATAAAACAACTCCTCTCTCTTTTTAGTATAATGAAAAGAGAAAAAGATTGCAAGAATAGGATAAACAAAAATATTGATAGAATAGTCTAATTATGATGTAATAGTAAAAGTGCACTATTTTTAATGCATAATAATTTTATTATTATAAAATAGTTCTGAATAAGAGGATAAATTTTACATAAATAATAGGACAAAATCATAGAGAATGTATGCTAAAATATTGACATTATAAATTTGGGGCTATAAAATATTGATGTATAATAAAAGTGGTTTTCTTATTGTAGTTGTACACTTTTATTTTGCCTACAGTATTTCATTTTAAGGAGGAAGTCGTGAGGAAAATCAAAGTAATGGTCGTTTTTGGAACAAGACCCGAAGCGATTAAAATGGCTCCACTTGTTCTTCAATTGAAAAAACAATCAGAAAAATTTGAAACCATGACAGTTGTGACTGCCCAACATCGACAAATGTTAGATCAGGTATTGCAAAACTTTAACATTGAACCAGATATTGATTTGGACATCATGGGAAGGAGTCAAACATTAACGGATATTACGGTAAAAATTTTAAACCAACTGGACAAACTTTTAAAAGAAGTGAAACCTGACATCATTTTGGTACATGGAGATACAACGACAACATTTGCAACAAGTTTGGCAGCTTTTTATAATCAAGTTCGAATTGGACATGTGGAAGCTGGTTTGAGGACATGGGAAAAGTATTCTCCATTTCCAGAAGAAATGAATCGTCAAATGACAGATGCTGTAACAGATCTTTATTTTGCTCCAACGATGCAAAGTAAAGAAAATCTCATTAAGGAAAATCATGATGAAAAAAACATATTTGTTACAGGGAATACAGCGATTGACGCTTTAAAATTGACTGTTCAAGAGAATTATCATCATGATGTTTTGGAGCAAATACCATCAAATCATCGGCTGATTCTTGTTACCATGCACCGTCGTGAAAATCAAGGAGAACCAATGCGTCGTGTGTTTAGAACCTTGCGGCAAGTGGTCGAAGCGCATGATGATGTTGAGGTCATTTATCCTGTTCATTTAAGTCCAGCCGTTCAAGAGGCAGCAAAGGAAATTCTTAGCAATCATCCGCAGATTCATCTAATTGAGCCTTTAGATGTTGTGGATTTTCATAATATTGCAGCGAGAAGTTATTTCATTATGTCTGATTCTGGAGGTGTCCAAGAGGAAGCCCCTTCTTTAGGAAAATCGGTACTTGTATTGCGTGATACGACAGAGAGACCAGAAGGCGTGACTGCTGGGACATTGAAGTTAGTTGGAACAGAAAGTGAGAATATTCGCGAGGCTATGGAGACATTGTTGACAGATGAGACTGTTTATCATCAAATGTCTCAAGCTGGCAATCCGTATGGTGATGGCAGAGCGTCTGAGCGAATTGTAGAGGCGATTGCGCATTACTTTGGTTATGCAGCCAGACCAAAAAATTTTGTGATAGGAGAATAAGATGTATCGAAAAAAAGAACTGGAATGGACAATTGCTTTACTAATTATCGTAATTTTAGCAATTGTTGGTTATAGTTTCTATTTTGCGAGTAGTATTTTTTATGTTGAAATTATTTTGATTGTTCTTGCCATCTTGAGTGTATTTGTCTTACCAGATATGTTGCTGACTTGGCTGTTAATTTTTAGCGTTGTATTAGCAACTTTGTTTTTAGTGGCAGGTGTTGTGTATATACCAGCAAATCAGCGTTTCTTATTATTGATTACTTTTCCAGTAGTTCTGAGAATAGCCAAGCAAGTTAATATTCATCGACGAACCTATCTTTCTATTGTCAAAGACTATAGTGAGCAAGCAAAAGAATTGTATGAAAGCCATTTACAGGCGGTTCGAGATGGACGGGAAGAAAGCTTTCAAGCCTTATTAGTTCATTGGGCGCATAATGATTATTTTCAACAAATTTATCCAAAAGAATTTCGTTGGATGTTGGTGCGCCTCTATGCAACTTTAAAGAAATGCATGCAAGAAACAGGAACAGTTTATTATCTTTCAAATGGAAATTTTCTCATTTTATCTTCAGGAGAAGGACAGTCTCTAGTAGAATTATTTCAGCACAGCATGCTTGCTAAATTGTTACTGTTGCGTTTTAAAACCAGTAAGAGTGTGCAAGAAGTTCAATACAAATCAGGCTATTTGCTGATTGATTCAGAGAGTTATGAAAAGTTTTCTGATGTTGATGACTTTATGAAAAATCTAGAAAGACAGCTTGAGACAGACATTATTGTAGAATACTAGGAGGGAATCTGTGATCATAACCAATATATTTTTTGGAGTAGCATTGGCAATTAGTATCTTTTTTGCTGTATGCTTTGTTGTGCTGTTTATTTGTTATTTAGTCATTTATAACAGAGTGAATAAAAACTTTAAGGCGGTGAAACATGATTAGTCAGTTGATTATGATTATCACTCTGGTATCCATTTGGTTATCCTTGGTTTGGAGTTTAGTTACTTTGAGTTCAGGTGTTCATTTTTGGCTAAAACATAGCGACTTTAAAGTAGATACTAGTCCTTTAGAGAGCTATCCGATGGTTACAATTGTGGTACCAGCCCATAATGAAGATGTGGTCATTGCGCAAACAACAAGAGCTATTTTGGATATGAATTACCCACATGACAAAGTGGAATTGCTTTTATTTGCGGACAATTGTGAAGATACTACTTATCAAGAAATGTTAAAAGTAAAAGCGATGCCAGAATATGCTACACGAGATATTACCATTACAGACCGGAAGGGGACTGGCGGAAAAGCAGGCGTTTTAAATGATGCTCTGAAAATGGCGAAGGGTGAATATATCTGCGTTTATGATGCAGATGCTATGCCAGAGAAAAATGCTCTTTATTTTCTGGTTAAGAAAGTTCTGGAAGATCCAGAACGCCACGTGGCATCTTTTGGGCGAAATAAGACGCGAAATGCGAATCAAAATTTCTTAACACGTTGTATCAATCAAGAGATTGTCGTGACGCAACGAATTCAGCATGTTGGTATGTGGCATATGTTTAAAATTGGTCGCATTCCTGGCACAAACTTTATTATCAACACTGAATTTGTAAAAAGCATTGGTGGGTGGCGAAATGGCGCCTTGACAGAAGATACGGATATTTCTTTTAAAATTATGCAAAGTGGGAAATTGATTGCTTTGGCTTATAATTCTGAAGCTTTCCAACAAGAACCAGAGACAGTTAAAAGCTATTATATGCAGCGGAAACGTTGGGCTAAAGGAAATTATGAAGTTGTTATTTCAAATTTCAAGCATTTGTTTGACAAGAGCAATTGGCGTGTGAAATTAGAAGTTGCATATTATTCCTGTGTTTTCTTCTGGTTTAATGCAGCAATAATTTTATCAGATATTGTCCTTTTGTCAAATGTGATTGCTATTATTGTTCATCTATTTGTTCCAAGTGTTCATATTCCTTTTACATTTGATTCAAGTAATATTTACATTGCGCAATTGATGTTGTTTAATTGGCTTTTGATGATTATGCTATATCTCTTACAAATCAATATCGCTCTAGCCTCCCAATTTGGTCAAGCGATTTCTAAGCAGATTTGGTTAGCTTTGATTTCTTACTTTACTTATTCGCAGCTATTCATCATTGTTTCAATTGATGCTGTAACTTCTGTGACCTTGGACAAACTCTTCCATCGTGACGGAACCAAATGGGTTAAAACAAAGCGATTTGCAGGATAGGAGGAAACGTGAAAAGAACAAATTTAAGATATGTTTGGTTAGTTGCTATTTTATTGGCAATCATTACTATTTTTACTTATGTTAGATTCAATAGTACAGGTCATTTGAAGAATCAGATTTACCAACAATGGTCAAAAAATTATGTAGTTCAGCAAAAAGACAAGGCCTACGTCAAAACAACGAACGATAAGAAAAAAAATGTTGTGCTGTCTGAATCGCAGGGCTATGGAATGGTGACTGCGGTTGAAGCGGCAAAGCAAGGGTATGCCAGCCAGAAAGATTTTGAACGTTTGTACAATTATTATTTGGCACATCGTATGAAAAATACGCAGCTGATGTCATGGCGACAAACAGTCAAGAATGGTGTCGTTACAGCCGAAACCAATAATGCAACAGATGGCGATCTTTATATTGCGTATGCTCTGATTCAAGCAGCTAAATTATGGCCACAGAAGGCTGATGCATATCATACACAGGCTAGGGCAATCTTAAAGGATATTTTGACTTATAATTACAATAGTACAACAGGAGTGTTGACAGTTGGGAACTGGGCAACATCAGACTCAAAATACTATCGTTTAATGCGAACATCAGATGTTCTTCCAGCTCAATTCCAAGCTTTTTACAAGTTGACAGGTAATAGGCAATGGTTAAATATCAAATCAAACATGCTATCTAAATTGGAAATGATGAGTGCTAAATCAAAAACAGGTCTACTTCCTGATTTCCTTTGGGTGGAAGCAGATACAGTTCGGGCAGCTGAGAAAAAAGCTGTTGCTTCTAAGTATGACGGTGATTATTATTATAATGCTTGTCGCTTGCCATATAATTTAGCGCAAAGTCGGGATAAACAAAGCCGAAAGATATTGAATAAAATGATGAATTTCTTTATGAAACAAGAAGTGCTTTATGCTGGTTATACGTTAAAAGGCAAGGCTCTAAGTCATTATCAGTCTGCTAGTTTTGGCGCTCCGATTTTCTATGCAGCCAGCCGAAATTCAGCATATCGAAAACTGGTTCAGCAAAATAAATATATTTTTATGCAAGATTTGTCAAAGGAAAATTATTACGAAGCAGCCATGATTACCCTTGTTGCACTAGATGCTTTATAAACTAAATAGAAGTGGACACAAATTGGTATTTCGTAAGAAATTGATTTTGTCGCCCCACCCTGTAGGGTTGAGTTGGTGGTATTAGTTAGGGATTACTTAACTACTGCATATTGAGTTTTATTTTAGAAGAAAGTAAACGAGTCTGGGACATTTTTGTCTCAGACTCGTTTTTACTAGTAGAGTATTCTATTCTTCTTTTTTCTTTAAATGGAGCAAGTAGCCACTGACAAGAATGAACATGCTAGCAATAACCAAGCTGCTTTGATTTTCTTTGCTTCCTGTTTGTGGAAGTTGAGCTTTTCGAGTAGCGTTCATGATTTGAGGTTGAGGAGTGTAGCGTAGGGTTGTAGCTTGACCAGCCTGAGGTTTTTGATTGATGATTTCAACAACTTCAGTAGAAGGTTTTTGTTCTTTCTCAAGATCTTTCAGTTGAGCTAATTGACTGCCAAAGATAGCATTGGATACCCAACGGTAGAAATGAATCGTGTGAAGACGGTTTGTTGGGTTGCCAGCATAAATAAAGAGTGGTTGTTCTTTGTAGCTACCAGAAATAGCTACAATCTTATTGGCTAACTGTTCATTACCTGGCCACCAACCAGCGATATAATAATCACTGCCAGCAATCGAAGCTAATGTCTTGAAATTTGCAGGTACCTTAGCAATCCAGTTTCCAGAATTAGAATAGAAAAGATCATTCTTATTGTAACCACTAGTCAACGGATCTTTGTCATCAATGATAGCTTTCATCAGGCCTTCATAATCACTACCATTTTTGAGTTGTTCTGCGTCAAAGCCGTCAACCGCACCGAGTTCTTCAAGGCGTTGCATAGCAGTTCCGCCAACTACAATGGTTGGCTTCAGACCAAGGAGAGACTTGTCAAAGTTGTCACTTTCTAAAACAATCACATCAGCTTCTTCAGGGGTATTGACAATGTCAAATCCTAAATTCTTCAAAGCAAGAGCGGTATGAGCAGGAGTATCCACACCAGCCCAATAGTATTGATGAGGCGGTGCATAAACTTTTAGAGCTTTTAAGGTTTGCCCTTGAGGAGTTTTATAAAGGGCATCTCCATAGATTGCATAGTTTTTCAGCAGGTTGGCAAAAGTAGGTGTATCCACGATGTAGCCATCGTCTGTCAAATAAACTTTCTTACCGTCTCGGATTGCACGATTGACAGCGCGAACGGCACTTTCTGAAGTATTGGCAATGACATAATATGGTGCTTTGTGGTCAATTTCGCTAGTCCGAGTAGCACGAAGAGCAGTTACTTCACCGAGTTTACCGTCAAAGAGTTTTTCTTTAAAGACTGCTACTGCTTTGAATCCCCTCATATCTGGGAAATTAACCAGCAATTCTGCATACATAGCGGCCCAAGCAGATTCGTTGGAGCCCTTGTAGAGGATATGGTTGGCATAGCCACGTTTAGCTTGTGCCATATCAACAACCAAATCACCCTTCTTATAACCGCCAGTGTCTTCCTTCAATTCTTGAACGACAACGCCGTTTCTCTTGAAGTATTCAATCATATTATAGGCCTGTTGGGAGTCATTGCTCTTATCAAGTCCCATTGGAATCACATAATAATCGGGGAAGAATTTCTTTTGTCCATGTTTGATACGACCGACCACTTTACCATCTGGTCCAACTAATTCATTTTCAGCTTTTGGATCTTCTACTTTGTTTATACCGCGAAGATAGAAGTTGAGGCGCATTTCCATGAGTTTATCAGGATCTTGGGACAGGTAAGAGACACCTCCAAGGACAGCGTGATAACCAGCTTTATAGGATTCTTGATTGCCCTCAGGGATTTCAACGGTATGTCCTAATATTCCGTGGTACATAGCATAGACACCAGTGTAGCCAGAGAAGGAGTCATCCCAGCCATCGCCCCAGTCTAGTTTAGGAATGATGTAGTGGTCATACTTGGAATTGGCAACACCAGCACGGCCCATGTGGTGGGCATTTTCCAACATATTTTTTGCCAAAAGGTCATATTCAAAGTTTGGATCGTGCGGTGGAGTAGCTGGCTCAATCAGGAAGTCCTTGACAAAGCCGTGGATGTCGTAAAGTGCAATTGGATTCCATTTGTTGATGAGTCCAGCAACAGTCCGGGTTTCTGGGTTGGCCTGATAGCTAGTATCGCGGTTTGGATCGATTCCGTTAGCTAGGGCACGGGTATTGGCAACATCTCCGTCAGGATTTTCAGTAAAGTCAAAGAGGAAAATGAATTTCTTGAGGAGTTCTTTGACACTGAGTGTGACAGTCTTAGCATTGCCATTGGCATCGGTGGTTTGGAAAGAAATTTGATCTTTGGTCGCAAAAGTATTGAAGAGTCCAGTGATGATGTCGATAGCAGGTTGTTCATCGGCGTGGGTATTGTTGATAAGGACTGGCAGTTTATAGTCCAGTGTGCCATTTTTCAGAGCTGCTAACATTTCATCTGGTTTAGTGAGAGCGAGTCGATTGGTTGTATTGAGATAGTCGTCAATGCTCTTTTGATCGGAACTGATGATACCAAGTTTAACATCGCGTCCTTGAGCGCTTTTACCAGTCGTTTCGATTTTGACAAGACGATCCGTTTTAGCATCCTGCCGGCTCTTTTCGATAGCTGCCAGCATTTCATCATGGGTATGGAAGTTTTCATACGGTCGGAAAACAAGTGTTTTTCGAATCGTCAGACCGGATTTTTCGTTTGTTCCAACGAGTTCATGGTTTCCGATAAATTGCCGATAAGTTCTGCGGATATTATTTGGCGTCCGAAGACTTAAATCCTTTCCAAATAATTCATTAAATTTGAGAGAAAGTTTGAGGTCAGAACCATTAGTTGTTTCCTCAATGGTGACAAAGGAATCTCCTGAAAAGTCTCCTTTTTCCATATTCCAAGTTTTCCATTCAGCGATTGGCTTATTATCTAATTTCCAAGTCACCTTGCCAGCAGCGGCTCCTTGTTCCTGTACAGTCTCAGTAATGGTAGCTTTTTCAGACATATGGACTGTACTATCAGCTAATTGAACCTTCTTTTCTTCTGTTCCAGCTGCTCGTGTTTCTGTTTTTGCAGGTGTTGCAGGAGTCACTGTTTCGGATTCGTTTGTAGTAGAAGTCGAACTGTCTATTGAAGGAGCGCTTTCTGATTTTTGTGCTTCTTCTTGATTGGTTGTTGTGGGAAGCTGAACTTCAGCTGGTGAAGAATCTGGCGTTGCTGTCGCTTCTGTTGCTTCTGTTGCGTTTGTTTTCGCACTTGACTTTTCGGCAGGGACTACCGTTTCTGTCTTGTTAGTAATAGGCTGTGTCTCCGTGCCATCTTGCGTATCTGCAGCAGCATTTCCTTGCGTTAAAACTGCAACAAGAACGGCAGCTGACAAGCTGAGAACATTTGTGTACAATCGTTTCTTATATGAATTTTTCATAAGAAACCTCCTTTATGAAATTGAGGGCAGCAAAAATAACGAAAATAGCTCTTAGTTATTCTCTGTTATTTTTCTCCCCTTATTATTTGAAGTATACAAAGATAGTATACCAGAAAGTGTAAACGGTTTCAATCAAAAGTGTAGACAAAAAATAGAAATATATCAAAATAAATAGATATGTAATGAATTTTGGTGGGAATTGAATGGCAGAAAATCTCAAAGCACACACTAAAGACTATCAAAGAATAAACTTCACCTCGAAAGTCTGACAATGTTCTAACGAAGAAGGTTAGAGGTAAGACTTTTGCAACTGAAATATTCTTTAATCCCTAGAGAAAGGAAACCTTTTAAGACAAGTTGTTAAAGGTAAGATATTTTGAAAAGAATGAAGAAAAAGTAGGTTGTTTTTGTATCGATTTCTGGGAGTGAGTAGGAAATTTGACGATGGGGAAATTGTCTTAAAAGTGGTATGATATCATATATTAAAGATTTTAGGAAGGTTGAATATCATGAGAAATTCACTATGTGAAAAAATAGTATGGTATGACTCTCGATTTTAGAGTTGACAGCAATCAATAAAGAAGTAATAGTGAAGCGGCGTAAATAAATTAGAATTTGTGGGAGGAATCATAGTGAATGAATTTAACGAATATGTACGTGAATGTTTTTCTACAGTTGGTGATATTGCCATAAAATCCATGATGGGCGGATACCTTGTATATTTTAATGGTAAGCTGATAGGTGACATTTGTAATAATGAACTGTTTTTAAAGAGAACGCCGACATCGGACAGACTTCTTGCAGATTCAGAACTGCGTTATCCGTATGAAGGGTCAAAGACCCTGATGCACGTATTCGACAAATTTGAGGATGCGAATTTGATTGTAGGATTACTGGGAGGAATGTATACGGAACTGCCCGAGAAGAAACCTAAGAAAGCCAAATGAGATTGACAAACTTCAGTTTGTTGAAATTAAATAATTAAATAAAAATAATAATATAGCAAATTACAAAACAGTAAATCAAAATAGGTTTGCTGTTTTTTTGTTGCTCAAAATGGGAATGAGGTCAAAAGAAAAAGCATCAATAAATCAAAAAGATACTTGACAAAACGCTTTAGGACAGAGCACATCAGTTTTCAGTCAAGTTGTCCGACCCTCAGACGAAGCAAACCAGTTTTCAGTCAGACTGTCCGACCCTCAGACGAAGTAAACGAGTTTTCGTTCAGTCCGTTGACCGAGATGACGAGCTTATCTTCGCCGAGTATCACGACAAGGCCAACCAGCTTTTGAAGAAGGCCAGCAAGCGACCAAGATTTTGATTGACCAGATTGAGGGGCGTCATCAAGAAGAAAAACAACAAGTGCTGGATTGTAGTGTTCATTGGAAAGAATCAACAATCAATTGATAACGATTAGGCAGAGCTTAAGGGATAAAAGTCGTATTTTTCTCTTTCAGTTTATGCAAATTTCCTTTACTTATGCTACAATAGGGAAAAGCATGTTGATTGGAGTAAAAAATGAAAGCAATTATTACGGTTGTTGGCAAGGATAGAACGGGGATTGTGGCAGGAGTTTCGAGCAAAATTGCAGAGCTTGGTTTGAATATTGATGATATATCACAGACTGTTTTAGATGAATTTTTCACTATGATGGCGGTTGTTTCTAGTGAAGAGAAGAAAGATTTTACAGAATTGCGCAATGAATTTGAAGCCTTTGGCAATACACTCAATGTTAAAATTAACATTCAAAGTGCAGCAATTTTTGACGCTATGTACAATATCTAATAGAGGTGAAAAATGGATATAAAGCAAGTTACTGAAACCATTTCCATGATTGAGGAGCAAAATTTTGATATTCGGACGATTACCATGGGGATTTCACTTCTCGACTGTATTGATACGGATATTGAGCGAGCAGCAGAAAAAATTTATCAAAAGATCACAAGGAAAGCTAAAAATTTGGTGGCAGTTGGTGATGAAATAGCTGCGGAGCTGGGTATTCCCATCGTGAACAAACGTGTATCGGTGACCCCGATTTCCTTGATTGGTGCTGCGACAGATAGTGATAACTATGTGCTTCTAGCAAAAGCGCTGGATCGAGCAGCAAAAGAAATCGGTGTTGATTTTATCGGTGGTTTTTCTGCACTGGTGCAAAAGGGCTATCAAAAAGGGGACGAAATCCTCATCCGCTCCATTCCGCGAGCTTTAGCGGAGACTGATAAGGTTTGCTCATCTGTTAATATTGGATCCACCAAGTCAGGAATCAATATGACAGCAGTTGCAGATATGGGACGTGTCATCAAGGAAACTGCAGAACTTTCTGACATGGGGGCAGCGAAATTAGTTGTTTTTGCCAATGCGGTCGAGGATAATCCTTTTATGGCGGGTGCTTTTCATGGCGTTGGCGAAGCTGATGTCGTCATCAATGTAGGCGTTTCTGGTCCTGGTGTCGTCAAACGTGCCCTTGAAAAAGTTCGTGGCGAAAGTTTTGATGTAGTGGCGGAAACAGTCAAGAAAACAGCCTTTAAAATCACTCGGATCGGTCAGCTTGTCGGACAGATGGCTAGTGAGCGGCTGGGTGTTAAATTCGGGATTGTTGATTTAAGCTTGGCGCCAACACCTGCTGTCGGCGACTCTGTTGCCCGTGTTCTGGAAGAAATGGGCTTGGAAACAGTCGGTACGCATGGCACAACGGCAGCCTTGGCTCTACTCAATGACCAAGTGAAAAAAGGCGGTGTTATGGCTTGTAATCAAGTTGGCGGTTTATCTGGTGCTTTCATTCCAGTTTCAGAAGACGAAGGTATGATTGCAGCGGTTCAAAACGGATCTCTCAATTTAGAAAAATTAGAAGCCATGACCGCGATTTGCTCGGTTGGATTGGATATGATTGCCATTCCGGCTGACACGCCTTCTGAAACGATTGCAGCTATGATTGCAGACGAAGCCGCTATTGGGGTTATCAATCAGAAAACAACAGCGGTACGGATTATTCCTAAAGGAAAAGAAGGCGACATGATTGAGTTTGGAGGTCTTTTAGGGACTGCGCCAGTGATGAGAGTCAATAAAGCTTCATCAGCTGATTTTATTGCGCGTGGTGGACAAATTCCAGCACCGATTCATAGTTTTAAAAATTAAAATGAGAGTGGGACAGAAATCAGTAGTTTCGTAGAAACTTGATTTCATCGTCCCACCTCTGCACGGTTGAGTAGGGTTGTAAAAGTTGATTTATCAACGTATTAGAGTCCACTCAGCCACTGCGTCTTATAATTATGACTATATAAGCAAAGGAAGCTGAGCACTTTTGTCCCAGCTTCTTCTTTTGAAAAGGGGGATTGAAATGGCAAAAACGAAATTATACATTATTCGTCATGGAAAAACGATGTTTAATACAATTGGTCGGGCGCAAGGTTGGAGTGATACGCCGCTTACGGCTGAAGGGGAACGTGGCATTCATGAATTAGGAATTGGTTTGCGAGAATCAGGACTTGCATTTACAAGAGCTTTTTCTAGCGATTCTGGGCGGACGATTCAGACCATGGGGATTGTCCTTGAAGAGCTCGGCTTAACCGGCAAAATTCCTTATACCTTTGACAAACGGATTCGTGAATGGTGTTTTGGCAGTTTTGACGGTGCTTATGGTGGCGATCTGTTTCATGGCGTGATTCCACGAGTGCTGGATGTAGAAGACTATAAGAAACTAACCTTGCAGGAATTGGCAGACGGTCTAGTCGAAGTGGATACAGCTGGCTGGGCAGAGCCTTGGGAAAAGCTGAGTGGACGTATTTTAGAAGGTTTTACAGCCATTGCAAAAGATGTAGAGGCTTCTGGTGGGGGCAATGCTCTTGTCGTCAGCCACAGTATGACAATCGGTGCCTTTGCTTGTTTGATTGATCCGTCTATCATTTTAAATCCTGGTGTGCAAAATGGCAGTGTAACGGTTGTGGAATATGAAAATGGGAAATTCACCATTGAAGCGTTAGGAGACATGGCTTATCGCCAAGTGGGTGCTAAGATATTGGAAGAATAGAAATAATCGCAAAAACAGGAATGTGAGAAAAGTTATTTTTTACGAATGGTGACTTTTGTCTTACTCCCGATTTTTCTTTCATTCTCAAATGCTTCTCTGCAAAAAAATGATATAATATAGTAAGAAAAACGGAGGTAAAATATGGCAAAAACAAGATTATACATTGTTCGCCATGGGAAAACCATGTTTAATACCATCGGTCGGGCACAAGGGTGGTCTGATACGCCTTTGACCGCTGTGGGAGAACGTGGAATTCGTGAGCTAGGAATTGGACTTCGCGAGTCGGGGCTGCAATTTGCAAAAGCTTTTTCTAGCGATAGCGGGCGGACGATTCAAACCATGGGAATTATGCTAGAGGAACTCGGATTAACCGGACGCATTCCTTATCGCACAGACAAACGACTTCGCGAATGGTGTTTTGGTAGTTTCGATGGAGCTTACGACGGTGAGCTGTTTATGGGAGTGATGCCCCGTGTTTTCAATGTAGAGCATGTTCATCAATTGAGTTATCCTGAGTTGGCTGAGGGTCTGGTAGAGGTTGATACAGCTGGTTGGGCTGAGAGCTGGGAAAAATTGAGCAGCCGCATTTGGGCAGGATTTTCAGATATTGCCAAAGAAATCGAAGCTGCTGGTGGTGGCAATGCACTGATTGTTAGCCACGGTATGACCATTGGAACATTTGTGTACCTCATTGACCAAACAAGACCGCATGGTTTAGACAATGGTAGTGTGACCGTCATTGAATACGAGAATGGTCAGTTTACAGTTGACTGCATTGGAGATATGTCTTATCGTGAGGTTGGCAAGAAAATACTGGATGACGGTGAGCAAGAGTAGTTTTTAGTAGTGCAATTCGTGTGAATTTGCTACGGTTTTATTTAACATTGAGGAAAGCTTAAGATTTATAACATCTTCTATAAGATATTTTGTAGGTCCTCAGACTGATTTTTAGCACTCTATTAAAAAGAGTGCTAATTTTTTGAGTTTTTGCCTTGACTTTAAAAATGAACCGTGTATAATAGAATCATGAGTTAGCACTCAGGTGTTTAGAGTGCTAAAAAGAAAATCTCATATTCCAGCTGAAAGCTGAAAGGGGTGATGTCATGGTAACGGAACGTCAGAATGAGATTTTAAACTTGATCATTGACATCTTTACAAAGACCCATGAGCCAGTCGGCTCCAAATCCCTACAAGAATCAATCCAGTCTAGCAGCGCGACGATTCGTAATGACATGGCTGTTCTTGAAAAACAAGGTCTTTTAGAAAAAGCACATACATCAAGCGGGCGCAAACCCAGTGTGGCAGGTTTTCAATACTTTGTCAAACATTCCCTTTCCTTTGATCGTCTTGCTGAAAATGAACTCTACGAAGTAATTAAGGCATTTGACCATGAATTCTTCAAATTAGAGGATGTTCTTCAACAGGCAGCAGACGTTCTTTCAACGCTAAGTGGATGTACGGTGGTAGCACTTGATGTAGAACCAAGTCAACAACGCTTGACGGCTTTTGACATTGTGATTCTCAGCCAGCATACAGCTTTAGCAGTCTTTACTTTGGATGAGTCCAATACGATTACCAGTCAATTCATGATTCCCCGTAATTTCTTGCGAGCTGATTTGATTCAGCTGAAGGAATTGATACAAGAGCGTTTCTTAGGACAGACAGTTCTTGATATTCACTATAAGATTCGGACAGAGATTCCACAAATTATCCAGCGTTATTTTACAACGACCGATAATGTTATGGATCTTTTCGAGCATATCTTTAGTGATATTTTCAAAGAAAATGTCATTGTATCTGGTAAGGTGAAGTTGCTGAATTTTTCAGATCTAAAGAGTTATCAATTCTTTGATCAACTGCAAAAAGTGGCTTTTGAAATTCGAGATAGTTTAGCTGAAGATCAAATGCAGACGGTGCGCGTGGCAGACAGCAGAGAAAGCAGTCTGGCGAATTTGACGCTCATCTCTAGCAAATTTCTCATTCCTTACCGAGGATTTGGCATGCTAGCGGTCATTGGACCAGTCAATTTAGATTATCAGCGAGTTGTCAGTCAACTCAATGTTGTCAATCGCGTTTTAACGATGAAGCTCACAGATTTTTATAGATATCTGAGTAGCAATCATTATGAAGTGCATTAAGGCGACAGAGCTGATAGTTATAGATAGAAAAATACTTAAAATACCATAAGGAGGTGCCTAGTGGCAGAAGAAAAACAGCAAGAAGAAGCAAAAAAAGAGGACGTTTCGGTAGAAGAAATGTCTGAAGAAATAACAGAGGTAGCTCCTGAGAAGTCCGAATTGGACTTGGCGAATGAGCGCGCAGACGAATTTGAAAACAAATATCTTCGTGCAGCTGCTGAAATGCAAAATATTCAGCGCCGAGCAAATGAAGAGCGTCAGCAATTGCAGAAATATCGTAGCCAAGACTTAGGGAAAGCAATCCTTCCTTCGTTGGACAACTTAGAACGCGCCTTGGCTGTTGAGGGATTGACTGAGGATGTCAAAAAAGGCCTGGAAATGGTTCAAGAAAGCTTGATTGCCGCTCTTAAAGATGAAGGAATTGAAGAAGTTCCGACAGACGGTGAGTTTGATCACAACTTCCATATGGCTATTCAGACGGTGCCGGCAGATGATGATCACCCAGCTGGAAGCATCGCACAAGTCTTCCAAAAGGGCTACAAACTCCATGAACGTCTCCTAAGACCAGCTATGGTAGTAGTAGCAGAATAAAAAATCTCGTCCGAAACGACGGTAAACTATGAAGAAAGAAAATATATTTTCGCTCTGCTAAACCGTGAGCGAAGCGAACAATTGGCGATACTCTTCGCCGTGGCGCTCTCTGCACAAACTTTAATAAAGAGATTGACTTAGTCAAGCTCTGATGGCGTCGCCACTTAAGAAGAGTATCAAAAAAGAAATTCTAAATAAAGAGGAAAAAATAATGAGCAAAATTATTGGTATTGACTTAGGTACAACAAATTCAGCAGTTGCAGTTCTTGAAGGAACTGAAAGCAAAATTATCGCAAATCCAGAAGGTAACCGTACAACACCGTCAGTTGTGTCTTTCAAAAACGGTGAAATCATCGTTGGTGACGCAGCAAAACGTCAAGCAGTGACAAACCCTGATACGATTATCTCCATTAAATCAAAAATGGGAACTTCTGAAAAAGTTTCAGCAAATGGAAAAGAATATACTCCACAAGAAATCTCAGCTATGATTCTTCAATACTTGAAAGGCTATGCTGAAGATTACCTTGGTGAAAAAGTAACCAAAGCAGTTATCACAGTTCCTGCTTACTTCAACGATGCGCAACGTCAAGCAACCAAAGACGCTGGTAAAATCGCTGGCCTTGAAGTAGAACGGATTGTCAACGAACCAACAGCAGCGGCTCTTGCTTATGGTTTGGATAAGACAGATAAAGAAGAAAAAATCCTTGTATTTGACCTTGGTGGTGGTACATTTGACGTGTCAATCCTTGAATTAGGCGACGGTGTCTTTGATGTGCTAGCAACTGCAGGGGACAATAAACTCGGTGGTGATGACTTTGACCAAAAGATTATCGACTATATGGTAGCAGAGTTCAAGAAAGAAAACGGTATTGATTTGTCAACTGACAAGATGGCTCTTCAACGTTTGAAGGATGCGGCTGAAAAAGCTAAGAAAGACCTTTCTGGTGTAACTTCTACTCAAATCAGCTTGCCATTCATCACTGCGGGAGAAGCTGGACCTCTCCACTTAGAAATGACCTTGACACGTGCGAAATTTGATGACTTGACTCGTGAGCTTGTGGATCGCACAAAAGAACCTGTTCGTCGTGCATTGTCTGACGCTGGTCTTAGCTTGTCAGAAATTGATGAAGTTATTCTTGTTGGTGGTTCAACACGTATCCCAGCCGTTGTGGAAGCAGTAAAAGCTGAAACTGGTAAAGAACCAAATAAATCTGTAAACCCTGACGAAGTAGTTGCTATGGGTGCAGCTATTCAAGGTGGTGTCATTACTGGTGATGTCAAAGACGTTGTCCTGCTTGACGTAACACCATTGTCACTTGGTATTGAAACAATGGGTGGTGTCTTCACTAAACTGATTGACCGCAACACAACGATTCCAACATCTAAATCACAAGTCTTCTCAACTGCAGCAGACAACCAACCAGCTGTGGATATCCACGTTCTTCAAGGGGAACGCCCAATGGCAGCAGATAACAAGACTCTTGGACGTTTCCAATTGACAGACATTCCTGCTGCACCTCGTGGTATCCCTCAAATTGAAGTAACATTTGATATTGACAAAAACGGTATCGTGTCTGTTAAGGCTAAAGACCTTGGTACGCAAAAAGAACAACATATCGTCATTCAATCGAATTCAGGTTTGACAGATGAAGAAATTGACCGTATGATGAAAGATGCAGAAGCAAACGCCGAAGCAGATAAAAAACGTAAAGAAGAAGTAGATCTTCGTAACGAAGTGGATCAAGCTATCTTTGCAACTGAAAAAACAATCAAAGAAACAGAAGGCAAAGGCTTTGATGCAGAACGTGACGCTGCTCAAGTTGCTCTTGATGAATTGAAAAAAGCCCAAGAAAACAACAACTTGGATGACATGAAATCAAAACTTGAAGCCCTCAATGAAAAAGCTCAAGCCCTCGCTGTGAAACTTTACGAACAAGCGGCTGCAGCCCAACAAGCTCAAGCAGGAGCAGAAGGAGCCAGTCAAACAAATACAGGCGACAACAAAGGTGATGATGTCGTAGACGGTGAGTTTACTGAGAAATAAGACGCCAAAGCAAAATGGCTACTCGAAGCAGTTCATCTGCTAACGCTTGCCACTATAAGGCGGTCGAGCTAGGCGGCTTACTAGCTCGAAAACAAAGAAAAAATCGTCTTTGTCTTCTCCCGTCGTAACGATGAGATGGGAGTGCCTCAGGAAAATCCTAAAACCTCCTTTGTCACATCTTGGAAAGAACGATTGCGGATTATAATTTAGTGCTTGCTCAATCTTACTTGTAGCCGATTTGTAACAGATAAATTCAGGGGTTGATAAACCAACCTCTGTTTTTGGATAAAGAGGAACTGAACCCGACATAAATATTGGTTCGTTTCGTAACAATAACAGAAAGGAACAAAGAGTGTTCGTAACTGAACACGGGCTACGGACTGTGCCAAAAAGATAGTTTTTCCTAGAATCTCTGGATTCTTCGTCAAAACTCCTATTTTGGCTGTGCCCGCTTAACGCCCTTTGTATCTTATATTATGAACAATACAGAATTTTACGACCGTTTAGGCGTTTCTAAAAATGCATCTCAGGATGAGATTAAGAAAGCCTATCGGAAATTATCAAAAAAATATCATCCAGACATCAATAAAGAACCGGGTGCTGAAGAGAAATACAAAGAAGTCCAAGAGGCTTATGAAACCTTGAGTGATGAGCAAAAACGGGCAGCCTATGATCAATATGGTGCTGCGGGTGCTAATGGAGGCTTTGGCGGTGGAGCTGGCGGTTTCGGTGGCTTTGATGGTTCTAGCTTTGGTGGCTTTGAAGATATTTTCTCTAGCTTCTTTGGTGGGGGTGGTGCAAGTCGCAATCCCAATGCACCTCGTCAAGGAGATGACCTTCAATATCGGGTCAACCTTAAGTTTGAAGAAGCGATTTTTGGTACAGATAAAGAAATTAAATACAATCGTGAGGCGACTTGCCATACTTGTCACGGTTCGGGTGCGAAACCAGGAACTAACCCAATAACTTGTAGTCGTTGTCACGGATCTGGTGTCATCAATGTGGACACGCAAACTCCACTTGGCATGATGCGTCGTCAAGTCACTTGTGATGTCTGCCATGGGCGCGGACAAGAAATCAAAGACCCTTGTCAAACCTGCCATGGGACAGGGCATGAAAAACAAGCCCATAGTGTTCATGTGAAAATCCCTGCAGGTGTTGAAACTGGTCAACAAGTTCGTTTGTCTGGTCAAGGTGAGGCTGGTTTCAATGGTGGACCGTACGGAGATCTATATGTTGTCGTTCAGGTGGAGTCAAGTGATAAATTTGAGCGGGATGGCTCTACCATTTATTACAAACTGAACCTCAACTTTGTTCAAGCAGCCTTAGGTGATAGCGTTGAAATTCCGACTGTTCACGGAGATGTGGAATTAACCATTCCAGAAGGAACGCAAACAGGCAAACGATTCCGTCTTCGTGGAAAAGGAGCGCCAAGCCTTCGTGGTGGTAGCATGGGAGACCAATATGTCACGGTCAACGTTGTGACACCGACAGGACTTAATGACAAACAAAAAGCAGCATTGAAAGATTTCGCTGCTGCTGGAAATATAACCGTTACTCCTAAAAAGAAAGGCTTCTTTGATAAAATGAAAGATGCCTTTGAAGGAGAATAAAATAAATGGGGATCAGTTTTTCTGTTCTCCATTTTTTGTAATGATATGCTGTATTCCCATATCTAATCCTTTTAAAATCTGTGGAATGAAGGTTGGAAATACCCTGTGGTTTTCTAATTCTTGAATAGGAATCCAGTGAACTGTTTCGTCCTCTATTTGACTTTGGAATTGTTTTCCTTTTGGTTTCATAAGATAGTATAGGCAAATTTCATGGCAATCTAACCCTCTTAAGACACCGTTTGAATTTGAAAAGAAATTTTCGTGAAAGCAGACCAAGCGGTCAATTTCATATTGCTGTCCAGTTTCTTCTATAACCTCTCGAAGAACAGCTTCTTCGGTTGTTTCGCCAAATTGAACAGCTCCACCAACGGAGTAATGATAGTCTTCGGAAGGACTGCTCATGAAGCAAATAGCTCCCTCTTCAATAATGATAGCGGCTGCTCGATAGCGAAAGCGTTGATGCCCGTTTGTGTAACTAATATCTTCTGCCATTTGGCTCCTCCTTAGCTAATTAAGTGTATAGTCTTTTGTCAGTCTTGTCAAACCCAATCTGTACCCAGACAGTTTTGTTTTTACAGTCTTGCGAGGGGCTTTTTTTCTTGTTACAATAAACACATGACACGATATAAAGCGATTATTTCTTATGACGGTCATGATTTTGCTGGTTTTCAGCGGCAACCTCATGCTCGCAGCGTCCAAGAAGAGATTGAAAAGACTTTAACTAAAATCAATAGAGGAAAGCCTGTCATCGTTCATGGAGCTGGACGCACAGACAGCGGTGTTCATGCTTTGGAGCAGGTTATTCATTTTGATTTGCCGCAAAAAAGAGACGAAGAAAAGCTGCGTTTTGCACTCGATACGCAAACACCAGAGGACATTGATTTTATCAGTGTAGAAGAGGTGGATGAGGATTTTCATTCTAGATATTGGAAACATAGTAAGACCTATGAATTTATAGTAGATGTTGGACGCCCTAAAAATCCTATGATGCGCCATTATGCAACCCATTATCCTTATCCGCTTGATCTGAGTTTGATTGAAGCAGCTATTGCAAAGTTAGAAGGAACCCACGATTTTACAGGTTTCACAGCTTCAGGGACTAGTGTGGAAAATAAAGTTCGGACGATTACAGAAGCACGCTTAGACTTTGATGAGAAACGCAACTTTCTGATGTTTACTTTTTCTGGCAATGGATTTTTATATAAGCAAATCCGCAATATGGTCGGAACGTTGCTGAAGATCGGCAACGGTCGAATGCCAGTTGAGCAGATTGATAGAATTTTAACAGAGAAAGATCGTCATTTGGCTGGGCCGACTGCAGCACCAAACGGACTTTATCTAAAGGAGATACGATATGAAGAATAACTTTATTTTAGCTATATCAGGAAATGATATTTTTAGTGGTGGCGGACTGCATGCTGATTTAGCAACCTACACGGTCAACCAACTGCATGGTTTTGTGGCGGTGACTTGCTTGACCGCTATGACAGAGCAAGGTTTTGAGGTTATTCCTGTAGACACGACCGTCTTTGCTCAGCAGCTCAATTCTCTCAAGAATGTGCCTTTCTCAGCCATTAAACTGGGGCTTTTGCCAAATATAAAAGTGGCAGATTTGGCTTTGGATTTTGTGAAAGCTCATGCAGAGATTCCTGTTGTGTTAGATCCTGTCTTGGTTTGCAAGGAAACCCATGATGTGGAGGTTTCGGCACTTCGAGATGAGCTCATCAAGTTTTTTCCTTATACAAACATTATCACGCCTAATTTACCAGAAGCTGAACTCTTGGCTCAAAAAGAGTTGCGAACATTGGAGGATGTCAAAGAAGCAGCTAGACATCTCCATTCTTTGGGGGCTAAATCCGTTGTTATCAAAGGAGGAAATCGCTTAGATGCTCAAAAAGCGATAGATGTTTTTTATGACGGCGAACAATTTCAAATTTTGGAATCACCTGTTTTAGAAAACAATAACACGGGCGCTGGCTGCACCTTTGCTTCCAGCATTGCCAGTCAGCTATTACTAGGAAAATCAACTTTTGAAGCTGTTCAAATTTCAAAAAAATTTGTTTATCAAGCTATCCAACATTCAGACCAATATGGAGTTGTTCAATATGAAAAAGAATCAGACGCATAAACTTGTCCTTTTATCTATGATTGCTGCTTTGACAGTTGTTTTGGGATATTATTTAAAAATTCCAACCCCAACAGGAATTTTAACTTTTCTTGACGCAGGAATTTTCTTTACCGCCTTTTATTTTGGCAGAAAAGAAGGAGCAATTGTTGGCGGTTTAGCCGGATTTCTTATTGATTTGATTTCGGGTTATCCACAGTGGATGTTTTTTAGCTTGTTCTTCCATGGTTTGCAAGGCTATTTTGCTGGTTTTAAAGGGAAAAGCCGCTATCTTGGTTTAGTATTGGCGACGCTTGTTATGGTAGGAGGTTATGCTTTTGCTTCCGCAATCATGCATGGTTGGGGAGCAGCTTTTCCAGAAATATTTCCTAACTTTTGCCAAAATACCTTAGGAATGGTCGTCGGGGCAATCTTAAATAAACTGTTGGTGGATATTTTGAAAAAATAAAGTAAATAAGGGACGTTGTGCCCTTTTTACTTTTAAGAATTTCAGTTTGTAAAAGCAATAAAAATCATTTATAATACAATTAAAACGAGGTGAGATCATGAATTTACAAAAACTTAGAGAACAAACACAAATCATTTTAACAGATGTTTTAGAAAAATCAGCTCTTTCTTCCGGTGATATTTTTGTACTGGGCTTGTCTTCCAGTGAGGTGATTGGAGGACATATTGGAAAAAATTCCAGCCAAGAAGTGGGAGAAGTTATTGTAAAAACTATGCTGGAGTTGTTATCCGAGCGTGGTCTTTACTTAGCTGTTCAAGGATGCGAACATGTGAATCGCGCTTTGGTTGTGGAGAAAGAATTGGCGCAAAAACGAAACCTAGAAATTGTCAACGTCCTACCGACTCTGCATGCCGGTGGAAGCGGTCAATTGGCTGCATTTAAATATATGAATAATCCAGTTGAAGTGGAATTTATCACAGCTCAAGCAGGGATGGATATCGGAGATACAGCAATTGGTATGCATATTAAGCACGTCCAAATTCCAGTACGACCAATTTTACGAGAACTAGGAGAAGCGCATGTGACTGCGCTTGCCAGTCGTCCGAAGCTAATTGGTGGAGCGCGAGCTGCTTACCAAAAAGATAAAATTCGGAAAGCATAAAGAGAAAAATAAACAAGTTGATGGAAAATCATTAAATTTTCATTAGAAAATTTGTGAATTAACGTGTATTTATGGTATAATTGATTGTATTCAATAAATTTTAAGGAGAAATGACAGAATGTCTGTATCATTTGAAAACAAAGAAACAAATCGCGGAGTTTTGACATTTACAATCAGTCAAGAACAAATCAAGCCAGAATTGGATCGCGTGTTTAACTCAGTTAAGAAAACTCTGAATGTACCAGGTTTCCGTAAAGGTCATCTTCCTCGTCCGGTGTTTAACCAAAAATTTGGGGAAGAAGCTCTTTACCAAGACACACTGAACGCCCTTCTCCCAGCTGCTTATGAAGCTGCAGTTAAAGAAGCAGAAATTGAAGTTGTTGCCCAACCACAATTTGACGTAGCTTCTATGGAAAAAGGTCAAGATTGGACTATTACCGCTGAAGTGGTTACAAAACCTGAAGTAAAATTAGGTGAATATAAAAATCTAGAAGTGTCTGTTGATGTCTCTAAAGAAGTATCTGACGCAGATGTAGACGCAAAAGTTGAACGCGAACGCAACAATTTAGCAGAGCTTGTATTGAAAGAAGACAAGGCTGCTAATGGCGACACAGTTGTGATTGACTTTGTTGGAACAGTTGACGGTGTTGAATTTGATGGTGGTAAAGGAGATAACTTCTCACTTGAACTTGGAAGCGGTCAATTCATTCCAGGTTTTGAGGATCAATTAGTTGGACATGCTGCTGGTGAAACAGTAGAAGTAAACGTGACATTCCCAGAAGACTATCAAGCAACAGACCTTGCAGGTAAAGATGCTAAATTTGTGACTACGATTCACGAAGTCAAAGAAAAAGAAGTTCCAGAACTAGATGATGAACTAGCGAAAGACATTGATGAAGATGTTGAAACACTTGACGAATTAAAAGAAAAATACCGCAAAGAATTAGCTGAATCAAAAGAAATTGCTTTTGATGACGCAGTCGAATCTGCAGCGCTTGATCTTGCAGTAGAAAATGCAGAAATCGTTGAGTTGCCAGAAGAAATGGTTCACGAAGAAGTTCACCGCTCTGTAAATGAATTCCTTGGAAACATGCAACGTCAAGGTATTTCACCAGATATGTATTTCCAAATCACTGGTACAACGCAAGAAGATCTTCACAAACAACATGAAGCTGACGCTGAAAAACGTACTAAGACAAACCTTGTGATTGAAGCTGTTGCGAAAGCAGAAGGATTTGAAGCAAGTGATGAAGATATTGAAGCAGAAATTGCTTCTCTTGCCGCTGATTACAATATGGAAGTAGAACGCGTTCGTCAACTTCTTTCAGCAGATATGTTGAAACATGATATTGTGATTAAAAAAGCCGTTGAATTGATTACAAGTACTGCAAAAGTAAAATAATCGAGCGATAACATAAGGCAAGTTCAGTCAGAGAATTGGCTGAATTGCCTTTTTGCTTCTTTTTATATAAAAGCGGAAGTCATTTTGGTAAAAATGGTGATTTTCTTGAATAGAGGATAAAATTCTTTTGACGAAAGAAGATTTTTATCGTACAATAAAAAGTAGCGAAAAATTCAATAAATTAAATATTTGAGAGCCAACAGGGCAGAAGCCCTCAGACTTAAAAGGAGATCGACTTTGGAATTAGAAGTATTTGCTGGACAAGAAAAAAGTGAACTTTCTATGATTGAAGTAGCGCGTGCTATCTTAGAAACACGTGGTCGCAATCATGAAATGTATTTTAATGATCTTGTCAATGAAATTCAAAATTACCTTGAAAAATCAAATAGTGATATTCGTGAAGCCTTGCCACTTTTTTATACAGAGCTAAATGTAGACGGCAGTTTCATTCCTCTTGGAGATAACAAATGGGGCTTGCGTTCATGGTATGCGATTGACGAGGTGGATGAAGAAATTATCACACTTGAAGAAGACGATGAAGAAACTCCGAAGAAACGGAAGAAGAAACGTGTGAACGCCTTTATGGACGGTGATGAAAATGCTATTGATTACAGTGATGATGATCCAGAGGATGAAGACTCATACGAAGCTGATCCTGCTCTAAGTTACGACGAGGACAATCCGGACGACGAGAAGAGTGAAGTTGAAGCGTATGATGCTGAAATCAATGAAATCGCACCTGATGATTTAGGTGAAGAAGTCGAACTCAATGAAGAGGACGAAGATTATTCTGACGATGAAGTAGATGGAGAAGATGAAGAATAGTCAAATTTAATGATATATTCTTATTTTCTTATTTGACAAAAGTTTTATTCTGCGATATTATAATATCGGGCACTTCTTTTAAGAAGTCGAAGCTCCCTAGCTCTAGGGAGCTATTTTTGTTTTGCTATTCATGAACACGTCTTAAAAAGCAATGGACGTTGTATTTTAGATAAGGAGTATTTATGGCAACAAAATATATTTTTGTTACAGGTGGTGTAGTTAGTTCGATCGGTAAAGGGATTGTGGCAGCAAGTCTTGGTCGTCTCTTGAAAAACCGTGGTCTTAAGGTAACCATTCAAAAGTTTGACCCATATATCAATATCGACCCAGGAACGATGAGTCCTTACCAACACGGGGAAGTATTTGTGACGGACGACGGTGCAGAGACAGACTTGGATCTGGGGCACTATGAACGCTTTATTGATATTAACCTAAATAAATATTCAAATGTCACAACAGGTAAGATTTATAGTGAAGTTCTTCGCAAAGAACGTAAAGGTGAGTATCTTGGAGCAACTGTCCAGGTCATTCCACACATTACAGACGCTTTAAAAGAAAAGATTAAACGTGCTGCAACGACAACCGATTCGGATGTGATTATCACAGAAGTGGGAGGAACTGTTGGAGATATTGAAAGCTTGCCATTCTTAGAAGCGCTTCGTCAAATGAAGGCAGATGTCGGTGCAGATAATGTAATGTATATTCACACGACCTTGCTTCCTTATCTGAAAGCTGCTGGGGAAATGAAAACGAAGCCCACTCAGCATTCTGTAAAAGAATTGCGTGGTCTGGGTATTCAACCGAATATGCTGGTCATTCGCACTGAAAAGCCAGCAGGTCAAAATATTAAAAATAAATTGGCGCAATTTTGTGACGTAGCACCAGAAGCAGTGATTGAGTCGCTAGATGTGGAACATTTGTATCAAATTCCGCTGAATTTGCAAGCACAAAACATGGACCAAATCGTTTGTGATCACTTGAAGTTGGACGTGCCAGAAGCAGATATGACAGATTGGTCTGCTATGGTTGATAAAGTCATGAACTTGAAGAAACAAGTGAAAATTGCGCTTGTTGGGAAATATGTGGAGTTGCCAGATGCGTATATCTCTGTTGTAGAAGCTCTCAAGCACTCTGGTTATGCCAATGATGCAGAAATCAAGCTGAATTGGGTCAATGCGAATGATGTCACAACGGAAAATGTCGCCGAATTGTTGAAAGATGCAGACGGTATTATTGTGCCAGGTGGATTTGGTCATCGCGGAACCGAAGGAAAGATTGCGACCATTCAATATGCGCGTGAAAATGATGTGCCAATGCTTGGAATTTGCCTTGGTATGCAGTTGACTTGTGTTGAGTTTGCTCGCCATGTGTTAGGATTTGAAGATGCTAATTCTTCAGAATTAAATCCTGATACGAAACATCCTGTTATTGATTTGATGCGTGATCAGATTGATGTAGAAGACATGGGAGGAACGCTTCGCTTAGGACTGTATCCATCTAAGTTGAAACGTGGTTCCAAAGCCGCTGCAGCTTATGACAATCAAGAAGTTGTGCAGCGTCGTCACCGCCACCGTTATGAATTTAACAATGAATTCCGTCAACAATTTGAAGACGCAGGATTTGTCTTCTCAGGAGTTTCACCTGATAATCGTCTGGTGGAAATTGTTGAAATTCCAGAAAATAAATTCTTCGTTGCGTGTCAATACCACCCAGAATTATCCAGCCGCCCTAATCGTCCAGAAGGACTTTATACGGCTTTTGTCACAGCTGCGGTTGAAAATAGTGAAAAATAATAGAATGGGACAGGCTTCCATGATTGGTATCACAATCTGGAGCCTATTCTAGTCTTTTTAATATCTTTTATAAATAGAAAGTCTTATCAGTATAACAAATTGGTGCAAGATTTTAAATGAAATCTACAACTAGATTGTCATAAAAAGCGGTGGTTTAGCAATAAAATAAGACTTTTTGCAAAGGATTTAATAGTTAATCAATTCCCTAAATTATTATTCGGAGGTAGATCATGATGAAGTTTATACTTGATGAAAGTCTCGTAGCGCTTGGAATTAAAAATGTGGTAATTGGCATTGCCAAAAATGTAGATCCACATGCGCCTTTATCCGCTTCATTTTTGGAAAAGCAAAAAGAAATGGAAAAGTGGGCCTTGAAATGCGACGTGGAAGAGGTGTCTGATGATGCAGTCATTCAGGGCTACAAAGATTTGTTGCAAAGTGTTGGTCGCAGTGTCAAGAAGAATCCTCCCACTGTTTTAGCGCTTATTCGGAATATTCGACATCGTGGTTCTATTCCGCATATTAATAGTATTATTGATATTTATAATGTTGAATCTTTACATTCTTTATTAGCCATCGGTGGGCATGATTTGGACAAAATAGCAGGGCAAATTGAATTTACGGTTAGTCAAAAAGAAGATGTGTTTCTACCGATTTTATCTACGGAAAAACACGTTTCACAGACTGATTATGTTTATCGTGATCAAAAAGGAATTTTAGCATGGCTAGATGTTCGTGACGGAGAAAACTATAAATTTGATGACGAGACAAAGAATGCTATTTTTATCATTCAAGGAAATGCTCATACATCTGTTGAAATGCGTTTAGAAGCACTGAAGCGCATTGAGAACGATTTGGCAGAATGTATGCCAAATCTGGATTTTGAAACGTATGTCATTCACCCAGAGGGGAAATAACCTAAAAAGCAATGTATCCATCAATAGGATACGAGAAGTGAGTCCGTTGTTTGAAAGCATTTGGAATACAATCACATTTTTTAGTAAAAGATTTGTTTGAAAATTCTTTACTTTTTGTTAAGTTATAGTATAATTAGAATATATCATACTTTTCGGAGGTAACTATGAAAAAAAGTAAAATCATCGCAGTTGCGGGGCTAGCTCTTTTAACGTCTGGTCTTTTAGCTGCTTGCTCGGGTTCGAAATCGAACTCAGCTGAAACAAAATTTGGTTATGTGTATTCTAGTGATCCAGAAACTTTGGATTATGTAACATCAGGAAAAGCAACCACTAGCGATCTTGTGACAAATGGAGTTGACGGATTGTTAGAAAATGACAAATATGGAAATCTTGTACCATCAATGGCTAAGTCATGGACTGTATCAAAAGATGGTTTAACCTATACTTATAAACTTCGTAAGGGTGCCAAATGGTACACATCAGAAGGTGAAGAATATGCTGAAGTCAAGGCGCAAGATTTTGTAACTGGACTGAAACATGCTGCCGATAAAAAATCTGAGGCGCTTTATTTGGTTCAAAACTCAATTAAAGGTTTAGATGCTTACGTGAATGGTCAAACAAAAGACTTTTCAACGGTAGGTGTGAAAGCAGTTGATGATTATACTGTTCAGTATACATTGAACAAGCCAGAACCATATTGGAATTCTAAGACAACCTCTGCCATTATGTGGCCAATCAATGCCGAATTTTTGAAATCTAAAGGAAATAAATTTGGCCAATCAACAGACCCTAACTCAATCCTTTATAATGGACCATTCTTGATGAAAGCTATCACAGCAAAATCTGCGGTAGAATATGTTAAAAACAAACATTATTGGGATAAAGATAAAGTAAAAGTTGATAGCATTAAACTTGCTTACTATGATGGTCAAGACCAAGACTCATTGGCTCGTAATTTCAAAGATGGGGCATACTCATACGCACGCCTCTTCCCAACAAGTTCAAACTTTGCAACTTTTGAAAAACAATTCAAGGACAATATCTATACAGCAGAAGCAGGCTCTGGAACGGCTGCTTTAGCCCTTAATATTGACCGTCAATCTTACAACCATACGGCTAAGAAAACAGATGAAGAAAAAAATTCAACGAAAAAGGCATTGTTGAACAAAGACTTCCGTCAAGCTTTGAACTTTGCACTTGACCGCGACTCTTACGCTGCACAAGTCAATGGTAAAGAGGGCGCTGCCACAGCAATCCGTAACATGTTTGTACCATCAAATTTTGTTCAAGTTGGTGAAAAATCATTTAGTGATGTTGTAGAAGAAAAATTAGCAAGCTATGGCGATGACTGGAAGGGTGTCAAACTAGCTGATTCACAAAATGGCTTGTACAATCCAACAAAAGCAAAAGCAAAATTTGCAAAAGCAAAAGAAGCTTTGCAAGCTCAAGGTGTGAAATTCCCAATCCATTTAGATGTTCCTACTGTAGAAACTTCTAAGAACTATGTTGCTCGTATGCAATCTTTGAAACAGTCTGTTGAAAAAGTACTTGGTAAAGAAAATGTTGTCATGGACTTGAACATGATGTCAGAAGATGACTTTAACAACGTCACTTACTATGCTCCAAATGCAGCTGGAGAAGACTGGGATATCTCAGGCGCTGTTGGTTGGAATCCCGACTATCAAGATCCATCTACTTATCTTGACATTTTGAAATCAACAGCTTCTGATAATACGAAAACTTGGTTTGGATTTGACTCTGGTAGTGAAAATGCTGGTGCTAAAGCAGTTGGCTTGGACGAATATAATAAATTAGTCGATGAAGCAGGTGCAGAAACAACAGACATTGCAAAACGTTATGAAAAATATGCAGCAGCACAAGCTTGGTTAACAGACAGTTCACTTGTCTTACCAACAATGGCTTCAACAGGTGCCGGAACTTTTGTGTCACGCATTCAACCGTTCTCAGGTGCATTTGCGCAAACAGGTAGTAAAGGTAGCTCAACCTACTTCAAATACATTAAAGTCGGTAACGATACTGTCACTAAGAAAGACTATGAAGCAGCTAAGAAGAAATGGCAAAAAGAAAAAGCCGAGTCTAATAAAAAAGCTCAAGATGAATTAGCTGATCATGTAAAATAATACATTTATAAAAGCAGGTAAAACTCACTTAAAAGTGGGTTTCATCTGCTTTTTTCTATCTATAAAATTGTAAGATTAATATAATCCCTTTGATACTAGGTCTAAAAAAATATGTCATAAAATTTAGAAAATTCTATTTACTTTTTATATTTTGTGTGCTAGAATGTATAAAAATAATGATTTTGGGAGGAATATTCATGAAGAAAAGTAAAATCATTACCCTTGCAGCGCTAGCCTTGCTTGCAACAGGAGCTCTAGCAGCTTGTTCTAGCTCTAAAACAAGCTCGGGGAACAAAACATTCTCATATATTTATGAGCAAGATCCAGATAACCTGAACTATTTGACAACTGGGAAAGCAGCTACTGCAAATCTTACCAGTAATGTCATTGACGGACTCTTGGAAAATGACCGTTACGGAAATCTAGTTCCTTCTGTAGCGAAGGATTGGACAGTCTCCAAGGATGGCTTGACTTATACTTATACACTTCGTAAGGGTGTGAAATGGTACACATCAGAGGGTGAAGAGTATGCAGAAGTTAAGGCACAAGACTTTGTGACAGGCTTAAAATATGCTGCGGATAATAAATCTGATGCTATTTACTTGGTGCAAGATTCTGTTAAAGGCTTGGATGCTTACATGAAGGGTGAAAATAAAGATTTCTCTTCTGTCGGTATCAAAGCAGTTGATGATTACACGGTTCAATACACGCTTAATCGACCAGAAAGCTTTTGGAATTCTAAAACAACAATGGGCGTTCTAGCACCAGTTAATGCAGAATTTTTGAAATCAAAAGGCAATAAATTTGCACAAGCAACAGACCCATCTAGTCTTCTTTATAATGGTCCATACTTGCTGAAATCTATCACAGCGAAATCGTCTGTTGAATTTGCTAAAAATCCAAACTACTGGGATAAGAAAAATGTGCACATTGACAACATCAAGCTGTCTTACTATGATGGTCAAGACCAAGACAAACTTGCTAAAGGATTTAGTGATGGCTCATTTACCAATGCTAAAGTATTTCCAACTAGCCCAAGTTATGCTTCTGTCAGCAAGAAATACAAAAACAACATCGTTTATACTCCACAAGATGCAACAACTTACTTAGTAGCTACAAATATTGATCGTCAATCTTACAATCACACTTCAAAGACAACAGATGCTCAAAAAACTTCTACTAAGAAAGCTTTGCTAAACAAGGATTTCCGTCAAGCGATTACCTTTGCATTTGACCGCACTGCTTATGCATCACAGGTGAATGGTAAAGACGGTGCGACGAAGATGCTCCGTAATCTCTTTGTACCACCAACGTTTGTTCAAACAGATGACAAGAGCTTTGGAGAAATGGTCAAAGAAAAATTGATTGGCTACGATGAAAGTTGGAAAGATGTCAACTTAAATGATGCGCAAGATGGGCTTTATAATCCAACTAAAGCTAAAGAAAAATTAGCGAAAGCGAAAGCAGCGCTTCAAGCAGATGGCGTTCAATTCCCAATCCACATTGATATGCCAGTTGACCAAACAGCAACTAATAAAGTTCAACGTGTGCAATCATTGAAACAATCTATTGAAAAAAATCTTGGGAAAGAAAATGTTGTGATTGATATTCAACAAATGTCTAAAGACGACGTGAATAATATCACTTACTTTGCCGAATCCGCAGCGGCAGAAGATTGGGATCTTTCTGATAATGTTGGTTGGAGTCCAGACTTCCAAGACCCATCTACCTATCTTGATGTTATCAAACCTTCAAGCGGTGAAAGCACTAAGACCTATCTAGGATTTGATGCAGGCACGAACAACGCTGCTGCAGCACAAGTTGGTATGAACGAATATGAAAAGTTGTTGAATGAGGCTGAAAAAGAAACCAACAATACGAATGCACGCTATGAAAAATATGCTGCAGCCCAAGCTTGGTTGACTGATAATGCATTGGTCATTCCAACAACAACACTAACGGGTCGCCCAATTCTTTCTCGTACAGTACCATTTAGTAATGCCTTTGCTTGGTCAGGAAACAAGGGAAATAGTGAAACAATTCTCTATAAATACCTTGAAATCCAAGATGAGCCTGTGACTCAAAATCAATACAAGAAGGCAATGGAAAAATGGAATAAAAAGCGCACAGAATCTAATAAAAAGGCTCAAGAAGAACTTGCAGATCATGTTAAATAATTGAAAAAAATTAGATAAAATTTAACAGAAAAACAAAAAAAGTTCAATTATGATAAAAATATTCTGACAATTGATTTTACAATTAACCAGAATTGTGATATAATTTTAAACAATCAGTTTAAAAATTGAAGGTATTCTAAAATTGAAAATAGGTATTTGTCGTGACGCGTGGCATTTCTCTATCAGTTCCTTCGGTCTTGGCTGACAGGTTATGTTTAATAACTTAACCATAGTTATTAAAGTGGAATATCTGATGTGACTCATGCTGAATCATTAAAATACAAAAAGAATTAGCAGATCATGTAAAATAAACTTCTCATCCGAACTTTCTCTAACAGGAGGGAAAGTTCTTTTGGGATTTTAAAGGAAACGGTAAATGAAGAAATATATTTTTATGCGTATCTTACGCTCTTTAGTATCTATTTTCATGGTAACAACGCTGACTTACACCATTATCTATACCATGGTGCCTAGGAAGTTGATTTTCAAACAGGATCCAAACTATAACAAAATAGCGACAACTCCTGATAAAAAGACCAATTACGAAAATACGATTTTTGAGCGCATGGGTTACATTGACTACTATGATACGAAGGAATTGCAAGAAAAAGCTAGTAAAGAGAATTCCTCTGTAACAGTAGAACCTACTAATGCAAATAAAAAAATCTATGAAGCTTACATCAAAAAGCTGGGACGCGGTTGGAAATTGCAGCAATTTAAAGAAAGCAAGCAATTTTATGCAACTCGTGAAGTTCCAGTCTATGAACGCGTTCTTGGTTTCTATGGTAATTTGATTCAAATTGACCATACCGGTGCTGTGAAAGATGCTTCTAATCCGAATTTGAAGCGTTATATTCGCATTGAAAATGATCCTGCTATTGGTTGGTCTGTTGTTGGTTCTGGAACAAGACATAAATATTTATTATATTTCAATAGTCAGTTTCCATTTATTCACCAAAATTTTGTAAGATTAAATCTAGGAACTTCTTATCCGACCTATGCTAATCTTCCTGTTTTACAGGTTATTTCACAAGGGCAAGGTCAAACGAAAACATCAGAAGTTCAATTTCCAACAGGAAAGAAAACATCATCTGTTAATATTTATACACGTACATATAAGTCTCCAAAACAAGCCGATGCACGCGATGTTGCTAATTACGGAAAAGATGATCCTTATACGGCGACAGAGAGCAATTATCAATATCCATCTATGATTGTGAGCTCTTCTATTGTTGGGTTGATTGGTTTGGCCTTGTCATACTTAATCGCCGTTCCACTTGGATCTTACATGGCTCGCTTTAAGAATACATTGTTTGATAGTATTTCAACCGGTGCTTTGACTTTCTTAATGTCACTGCCAACTATTGCCTTGGTTTATATCATTCGGTTGATTGGCTCAGCAATTGGCTTGCCTGATTCATTCCCTATTTTGGGAGCAGGTGATTGGCGCTCTTATGTGCTGCCGGCAGTTATTCTTGGACTCTTGAGTGCGCCTTGGACAGCAGTGTGGATTCGCCGTTATATGATTGACTTGCAATCACAAGATTTTGTTCGTTTTGCACGTGCAAAAGGTCTTTCTGAAAAAGAAATTTCTAATAAACATATTTTCAAAAATGCCATGGTGCCACTTGTATCCAGCATTCCAAACTCAGTTATTGGGGTTATTACAGGTGCAACTTTGACTGAAACAGTCTTTGCTTTCCCTGGTATGGGTAAGATGTTGATTGACTCTGTTAAAGCTTCAAACAATTCTATGGTCGTTGGTCTTGTCTTTATCTTTACTTGTCTTTCTATCTTCGCTCTTCTATTGGGTGATATTCTGATGACAGTACTTGACCCACGTATTAAATTAACATCAAAAGGAGGTAAATAATGGCTACAATTGATAAGACTAAGTTCCAATTTGTCAAACGCGATGATTTTGCCTCTGAAACAATTGATGCTCCAGCCTATTCTTACTGGAAATCAGTTATGCGTCAGTTCCTAAAAAAGAAATCAACAGTTATCATGTTGGGAATTTTGGTCGCTATTATTTTGATGAGTTTCATTTATCCGATTTTTTCAGATTTTGACTTTAACGATGTCAGCAAGGTGAATGATTTCGGTGCGCGTTATATTAAACCAAACGGTCAATATTGGTTTGGTACAGATAGCAACGGGAAATCTCTTTTTGACGGAGTATGGTTTGGAGCTCGTAACTCCATCCTCATTTCTGTCATTGCAACCGTGATTAACTTAGTTATTGGTATTGTGATTGGCGGTATCTGGGGAATTTCAAAAACCGTTGACCGTATCATGATGGAAGTGTATAATATCATTTCTAACATCCCTTCTCTCTTGATTGTCATTGTCTTGACTTATTCAATTGGTGCTGGTTTCTGGAACTTGATTTTTGCTATGACCATCACAGGTTGGGTTGGGATTGCTTATACGATTCGTATCCAAATCATGCGTTATCGCGACTTGGAATATAACCTTGCCAGCCGAACTTTGGGTACGCCAACACTGAAAATCATCGTGAAAAACATCATGCCACAATTGGTTTCTGTTATTGTGACCACGGCTTCGCAACTGCTTCCAAGTTTCATTTCTTATGAAGCGTTTCTATCGTTCTTTGGTTTAGGGCTTCCTGTCACAGTACCAAGTTTGGGACGGTTAATTTCAGATTATTCACAAAACGTGACAACAAATGCGTATCTTTTCTGGATTCCATTGACAACCTTGATTTTGGTTTCTCTTTCATTGTTCGTTGTCGGTCAAAACTTAGCGGACGCTAGTGATCCACGTACACATAGATAGGAGTAAATATGACACAAGAAAAAAATGTAATATTGACTGCTCGCGATATTGTCGTGGAATTTGACGTTCGTGATAAAGTCTTAACAGCCATTCGTGGTGTTTCGCTTGACCTTATCGAAGGTGAGGTTCTTGCACTTGTAGGAGAATCTGGTTCTGGTAAGTCTGTTTTGACAAAGACATTTACAGGAATGTTAGAGGAAAATGGTCGAGTTGCTCAAGGAACGATTGATTACCGTGGACAAGATTTGACAAAATTGAAGTCTAATAAAGATTGGGAACCTATACGCGGTGTTAAAATTGCGACAATCTTCCAAGATCCGATGACGAGTTTGGACCCTATTAACACAATTGGTAGCCAAATTACAGAAGTGATTATCAAGCATCAAAAGAAAACGCCAAAAGAAGCAAAAGAAATGGCTGTTGACTATATGAATAAGGTCGGCATTCCTGATGCTGAAAAGCGTTTTAATGAATACCCATTCCAATATTCAGGAGGAATGCGTCAGCGGATTGTTATCGCTATTGCGCTTGCTTGTCGACCTGATATCCTTATCTGTGATGAACCAACGACAGCGCTTGACGTTACGATTCAGGCACAAATCATTGATTTGTTGAAATCTTTGCAGCAAGAATATGAATTTACAACTATTTTTATCACCCACGACCTGGGAGTGGTAGCAAGTATTGCAGATAAGGTTGCGGTCATGTATGCTGGTGAAATCGTTGAATACGGAACAGTAGAAGAAGTCTTTTACGATCCACGTCATCCTTATACTTGGAGCTTGCTATCAAGTTTACCACAGTTGGCAGATGATAAGGGTGAGTTGTATTCAATTCCTGGAACGCCGCCATCTCTTTATTCACAATTGCAAGGAGATGCATTTGCCTTGCGTTCAGATTATGCTATGGAAATTGATTTTGAAGAGAAGCCACCTCAAATCTATGTAACGGATACCCACTGGGCAAAAACATGGTTGTTACATGAGAATGCTCCAAAAGTGAATAAGCCAGCTGTTATTGATGATTTACACGAAAAAATTAGCTCAAAAATGGGCTTTGCCCATTTAGACGCCTAGGAGGAAGGAAATGCCTGAAAAATTAGTAGAAGTTAAAGATTTGGAAATTTCCTTCGGTGAGGGAAGCAAGAAATTTGTTGCTGTTAAAAATGCTAATTTCTTTATCAATAAAGGAGAAACGTTTTCACTTGTAGGAGAATCTGGTTCTGGTAAAACGACAATTGGTCGTGCGATTATTGGTTTAAATGATACGAGTCATGGAGAGATTTTCTTTGAAGGGAAAAAAATCAATGGCAAAAGATCAAAAGAAGAAGAGTCAGAAATCATTCGTAAAATTCAAATGATTTTCCAAGACCCTGCTGCTAGTTTGAATGAACGTGCGACAGTTGATTATATCATTTCGGAAGGCTTGTATAATTTCCATTTATTTAAAGATGAAGAAGAACGCAAGAAAAAAGTGAAAGATATTATTCATGAAGTTGGATTGTTATCAGAGCATTTAACACGTTACCCGCATGAATTTTCTGGTGGTCAACGTCAGCGGATTGGGATTGCCCGTGCGCTTGTTATGGAACCAGATTTTGTCATTGCAGATGAGCCGATTTCAGCGCTTGACGTCTCTGTGCGCGCGCAAGTTTTGAATCTTCTTAAGAAATTCCAAAAAGATCTAGGCTTGACTTATCTTTTCATTGCCCATGATTTATCAGTTGTACGTTTTATCTCAGACCGTATTGCTGTTATTTATAAGGGTGTGATTGTTGAAGTGGCTGAAACAGAAGAACTCTTCAATAATCCAATCCATCCTTATACGCAGTCATTGCTATCTGCTGTCCCAATTCCAGACCCAATATTGGAGCGGAAGAAAGTATTGAAGGTTTATGATGCTGCTCAACATGATTATTCAGTAGATAAGCCAGAAATGGTTGAAATTCGTCCAGGACACTTTGTCTGGGCTAATAAAGCAGAAGTTGAAAAGTATAAAAAAGAATTGTAAATAGATCTTCAACTTTGTTGACAATTAAAGAGGTTAAATAAGAACTTAGTCTCTAGTTAAAATTAAGGAATGAACGACAATAAAAAAGCTTAAAACCAACGTTTTTGATAACATGGTTTTGAGCTTTTTAACTATTTTTGAGCTTTTATGCTATACTAATTTTAGTAGAAAAAAGGAGAAATGTTATGTATCAATTGATTGCATTTGACATGGATGGAACGCTTTTGACCAGTCAAAAGACGATTGCTAAAAGTAGTATTGCAGCTATTGACAGAGCGCATGCAGCTGGAAAACAAGTTGCACTTTCAACAGGGCGCTCTCTGTCAGAACTAGGTCTTTATAAAAAAGATTTGCAAGGGATTCGCTATGCCGTTCTTGCTAGTGGTGCATTGATTTATGATTTGGAAATGAAGCAAACTTTAGCGGAGCAAACATTACCTGCTGTTGTGGTGGATAAAGTGAAGGCGTTGGCAGAAGCTCACGATTTAATGGTGGTCGGTATGATAAATGGACAAGGCTATCTTCAGCGCTCTCATTTTGAGAACATTGCGAACTACTATATGGAAATTTATACTGAACTGTATGATGAAACAGCGGTATTAGTAGATAATATCTGTGATTTGTTAGCAAAGGAAAGAGAAAATTTTGGTAAGATCAACATCTATCACTTAACAGCTGATGAACGAGATCAATCGTATGAGGTTTTGTTATCTGAGGATATTGCCATGATAAAATCAGAAGTAAGTGGTCTTGAACTAACAGCGCGGGATGTTGAAAAAGGGCAAGGTTTAGCTCACCTGGCTCAATATTTGCAACTCCCTATGGAACAAATCATTGCTGTTGGGGATGCTGACAATGATGAAAGCATGATTCGCGAAGCAGGTTTTGGTGTCGCTATGGGAAATGCCAATGAGAATATCAAAGGTTTGGCAGATATTATTGTGGCAGATAACGACCACGGTGGCTGTGCGCAGGCTATTGATGATGTGCTTCTGGCAGATAAAATATAGGAACAACGAATAAACACTAACCCCCACTTAAGATTTCTCAATACTTAAGTGGGGGGGTTAACTATCTCACAGTATTAAATACTCTTTCCTGAAGAGAGGTGGACGGGAAGAAAGTAGCCGGTTGTCACAACTTCTTCACCAGCAATTTTTCGAAGCAACAAATCTACCAGTAAACAAGCTATATCTTTCAATGGTTGCTGTATAGTGGCTAGTTGGGGATAGTAGTTTTCTACAAAATAAGTTCCGTCGTAACCGATGACTTTTAGATCCTCTGGAATTTTGATTTCCAATTCTTGAGCGACTTTCATGATTAAAATGGCTGTCAGATCATCTGAAGCAAAAATGGCATCAGGTTTTCTATGTTTTAAAATATTTTTGATTTCCATTTCTTTGCGAATAGGAGAGAAGTCACTTGATACATTGATAATTGGTGCATCAGGTAGAATGGAAGCAAAACCTGCATGGCGGAGACCTGTCGGGGAGTTTGAATTATCATTTCCGGTAATCATAATGATATTTTGGGCACCGGATTTGACCAAGGTTTCTGCAGCCAAGACACCACCAGCATAGTTGTCCGAAGATACAACAGGAATGGAAGGGGATAAGTTGCGGTCAAAAGAGATAATGGGAGCTGTTACACGGTCATAATCAGAGATGCCTAAGTTGTGGCTACCTGAGATAATGCCATCCACTTGATTGGCTTCTAGCATCTCCAGATACTCTTTTTCCTTACTTGAATTGTGCTCGCTATTGCAGATGATTGTCTTGTAGCCTCTTTTGAATAACTCATGTTCTAATTTGTCAATGAGTTCGGCATAAAAGATGTGACTGATATTTGGGAAAATCAATCCAATCAGTTTAGCGGATTTTCCTTGTAAGCTACGAGCGAGATTATTGGGCTTGTATCCCAACTCGCGCATGGCCTCATTGACTTTTGTAATCGTTTTTTCTGAGAGGTAGCCTTTTTTGTTAATTACACGAGATACAGTGGTTGGGCTGACTCCAGCAATTTTTGCAACATCAGTTAACTTCGCGACCATAATCTAATTCATAGTAAGTTCCAGTTGGATTTCCCTCGCTGATAAAAATACCGTTTTGGTTTTCATGAGGGAAAACGCGACCTGAAAATACTTTTTCTCCTTTGTTAATAAAAATTTCAAAAACTGACTTATCAATGAAGATAGTAGCAGTTGTAGCTTGGTTTTCAATCGTACAACTACGAACAGTACCAAATTCAAGAGCGTATTGCTCACCGGCTTGACTACGGTCAACTGTTACTTGACCATTTTTGATGTCAAAGCAAATGCGTAACCCCTTATGCTCTTGATCTGCAAAGAGGACGATTTCAGCTTGGGAATCAGCTGTAAATTCTAGTTCTAATTCATAGCAGTTCGTTGTCTGCGCTTGATTAGCAAATGTTTGGCTATTATCTGTGCGCAAGGATGTGATAGCTGGGACAGGGTATTGATAGAGTTTACCGTCTTTTAGGGTTAATTCTTTGACCAAAGAGAATGTTCCTTGGTGGTCGAAACGGTCGGATGGATAGGCAATATCTGGTAATCCTAGCCAGCTGACAGCTAAGGCACGTCCGTCAGGAGCATTGAAAGCTTGAGTGGCGTAGCATTCAAATCCATAATCTAAATTTTGCAGAGGACTAGGTTCAACAATTGTTGCTTTCTTTGTGTCAAACGATTGACCTATTTTATACATATTTGGATAAATATTGTCATAAGGAGTGACTTCTTTTGATAAACCTTGAGGACAGTAGAGCAAAATTGGCTTATCATCAATAAAGACAAGATTTGGACATTCCATCATGTAGGCGGTGTTGTCATTTTCAAAGTCTAAATTACCGACTTCTTCCCAGTTTGTATAATCGTTGTCAACCGCTTTATAAAGCTTGATATAGCCTTTTTTGTCAAGGTTTTGTTCCCCAACAATGGCGTAAAATTGTCCGTGGTAGTTAAAAATCTGAGGATCACGAAAATGATCTGTAGCGTCCTGAGGTTGTTCAATCAAGACTTTGTTTAGTTTTTGAATATGTCCGTCTTTGTTCAGCAAAGCGCCGATTTGGTAAGGGTGACGAACCCAATTCTCATCACGGACATTTCCAGTATAGAATAGGAAAAGTTTGTCGTCAAACTGCATAGCAGAGCCAGAGTAAGCACCGTGACTGTCTAATGGGGTGTCTGGCAGAACACGAACACCGGTTTCTGTGAAGTGTACGAGGTCATCACTTTCCAGTTGTACCCAAGACTTGAGCCCATGAGTTGCACCAAATGGAAAATTTTGATAGAAGACAATCCATTTTCCGTCAAAATAGGAAAAACCATTTGGGTCATTCAGCAGTCCCGTATCAGGCTCTACGTGGTAGGTAGCACGCCAAGGTGATGTAGCGATTTTATTTTTTATCTGTTGGATTTCGTTTTCAGTCCATTGTTCATAGCGTTTGTAACGTTGTTTAGTAGTCCAAGCCAATCTTTTGTCCTCCGAGATAGTTTTCTTACTTATATAGTAAACGTTTTCTCTGAAAAAATCAACTTTTTAATAGAAAAAAATAAAATTTCTGCAAAACGCTTGACATATTTTGAAATCATGTTAAAATAATAGTCGTAGGAGCGATTAAATCGCTTTCATAAAAGTTAATTATTTTCAATAAGGAGATGCAAATGGAAAATAAGGACATTGCAAAAGCAGTCATTGAGGCCATTGGCGGACGTGACAATGTAAGTAGTGTTGCTCACTGTGCGACCCGTCTGCGTGTCATGGTCAAAGATGAAGCTAAGATTGATAAAGACAGAGTTGAGAATCTTGAAAAGGTTCAGGGAGCTTTCTTTAACTCAGGCCAATACCAAATTATCTTTGGTACTGGTACAGTGAATAAAATCTATGATGAAGTGGTAGCGCTTGGTTTGCCTACATCTTCAACTGGTGAGCAAAAAGCAGAAGCAGCTAAAAAGGGAAATTGGTTCCAACGTGCCGTTCGTACATTTGGTGACGTATTTGTGCCAATCCTGCCAGCAATCGTAGCAACAGGTCTCTTCATGGGGATTCGTGGTGCGATTAATAATGATACGATTCTTGGGTTATTTGGAACAACTTCAAAAGCCTTTGCTGCGTCAGACTTCTATACTTACACAGTTGTGTTGACAGATACAGCATTTGCCTTCTTCCCAGCTTTGATTTCTTGGTCAGCTTTCCGTGTATTCGGTGGGAATCCAGTGATCGGTATTGTACTTGGTTTGATGTTGGTAAATACCGCTCTTCCAAATGCTTGGGATGTAGCTTCTGGTGCTGCAAAGCCAATCATGTTCTTTGGTTTCATTCCAGTAGTTGGTTATCAAAACTCAGTATTGCCAGCCTTCTTCATTGGACTACTTGGTGCGAAACTTGAAAAATGGTTGCATAAGAAAATTCCAGATGTGCTTGATTTGCTTGTTGTACCATTCTTGACCTTCCTTGTGATGTCAGTTCTTGGGCTCTTTGTCATTGGTCCAATTTTCCACTCACTTGAAAATGTCATTCTTGCTGCGACAAAAGCTATTCTTGCCTTACCGTTTGGCTTAGCTGGTCTCATCCTTGGCGGTGTGCATCAGCTTATCGTGGTAACTGGTGTTCACCATATCTTCAACTTACTAGAAGCACAATTGATTGCAAATGAAGGAAAAGATGCCTTTAATGCGATCATCACAGCTGCTATGACTGCCCAAGCGGGTGCAACTCTTGCAGTTGGTGTAAAAACAAAATCTAAAAAACTAAAAGCTCTTGCCTTCCCGGCTGCTCTCTCTGCAGGTCTTGGAATTACTGAACCAGCTATTTTCGGGGTAAACTTACGTTATGGTAAACCATTTGTACTTGGTCTTGTTGCCGGTGCTGCTGGTGGTTGGTTAGCTTCTATTCTTGGACTTGCTGGTACTGGATTTGGTATTACTATTATCCCAGGTACGCTTCTCTATCTGAATGGTCAAGTTCTTCAATATATCTTTATGGTACTTGTAACTACTGGTCTTGGATTTGGTTTGACTTACGCATTTGGTTACAAAGATGCTGAAGAAGAAGTGACTGAAGCAAAAGAAGTAGTAGAAGCTAATGAAGCAGCTGCGCCAGTCCTTTCTGATGAAACAATCATTTCTCCAATCGTTGGTCAAATGGTTGACTTGAAAGATGTCAATGATCCAGTATTCTCTAGCGGTGCTATGGGACAAGGAGTTGCGGTGAAACCTAGTGAAGGTGTTGTGTATGCTCCTGCGGATGCAGAAGTGACAATCGCATTTGCAACTGGTCACGCTTACGGCTTGAAAACGGCAGATGGTGCTGAAATTTTGATTCACGTAGGTATTGACACAGTTTCTATGAACGGTGACGGATTTGATCAAAAAGTTGCTCAAGGTGATAAGGTGAAAGCTGGCGATGTTCTTGGTACATTTGATGCTGCGAAAATTGCAGCCGCTGGTCTTGATGACACAACTATGGTGATTATTACCAACACAGCTGATTATGCTTCTGTTACTCCTGTTGCAGAGGGTACAGTAGCGAAAGGCGATGCTGTGATTGAGCTAAAAGCCTAACCGTATAATGTGATAAGAGGCTGAGCAAAAAGGTTCAGCTTCTTCACTTTTGGTTAACAAAACACATTAACACAGCGGTTGATTGTTTTCTTTGCTCCCTTCACGTCTCAAAGTTGTCAATCAACTGTGCAGGGGTGGGAAACGAACTCTTTCCCGTTCTTTCCCACTCCCTTTTCTTTGAAAAAGAGAAGAAAAAGTAAGATTTTTACTCAGAAGTCATACGATGATATGCTATAATGAATAGAGAAGAGAAGAAAACAAAATAAAAAGAGGTTTTGAAATGACAAAATTGTATGGAAGCCTAGAAGCTGGTGGTACAAAATTTGTGTGTGCGGTTGGAGATGAAAACTTTGAAGTAATTGAAAAAACACAATTTCCAACGACCACACCGATTGAAACGTTGGATAAGACGATTGCATTTTTCTCTCGTTTTGAGAATTTAGCTGGTCTTGCGGTGGGTTCATTTGGTCCGATTGACATTGATCCTAATTCAAAAACGTATGGTTTTATTACAACGACACCTAAACCACACTGGGCAAATGTCGATATTGTCGGTGCTTTGCGACGTGCTTTAAATGTACCGATTTACTTTACGACAGATGTTAATAGCTCTGCTTATGGTGAAGTAGTGGCACGAAATAATGCAGGCGGACGAATTGAAAATTTGGTCTATTATACTATTGGAACGGGAATTGGTGCTGGCGCCATTCAACGTGGTGAATTTGTTGGTGGGACGGGTCATCCAGAAATGGGACATTACTACGTTGCAAAACACCCAATGGATGTGGAAAAAGAATTTAATGGAGTGTGTCCATTCCATAATGGCTGTTTGGAAGGGCTAGCTGCTGGACCTAGTTTAGAGGCCCGGACAGGCATTCGAGGTGAAAATATTGAACTAAACAGCTCTGTTTGGGATATTCAAGCCTATTATATTGCGCAAGCAGCAATTCAAGCGACAGTGACATTCCGCCCTGATGTGATTGTCTTTGGTGGAGGTGTTATGGCGCAACAGCATATGTTGGATCGCGTTCGTGAAAAGTTCACAGTTTTGTTGAATGGTTATTTGCCTGTTCCAGATGTACGTGATTACATTGTAACGCCAGCGGTTGCAGGAAATGGGTCAGCGACACTTGGAAACTTTGTCTTAGCTAAAAAAGTCAGCGAAAAAGCCAAAGGATAGGCAAACGGTTTAAGAGCAAGTAAGCGAATATTGAATGAGCTTGCTCTTTTTTTGATATAAGGAAGAAAATGATTAAACCAATTGTAAAAGATATGTTGGTTTTGCAGCAGAAAGCACAACCAGCAAGTAAAGAAGATGTCGGAATCGGGCAGGATTTGTTCGATACCTTAAGAGCGAACCAAGATAAGTGTGTCGGAATGGCAGCCAATATGATTGGAGTGCAGAAGCAGGTCATTATTTTTATGTATGGTATGGTGCCTGTTATCATGTTCAATCCTATTTTGAAAAGGAAGTCATCTCCTTACCGAGCGGAAGAATCCTGTTTGTCACTTGTGGGGAGTCGCTTGACAACTCGTTATAAAGAGATTACAGTTGAGTATTTGGACCAACATTGGCAAAAGCAAACGCTGACTTTGAAAGATTTTCCCGCACAAATCTGCCAGCATGAACTGGATCATTTGGAAGGGATTTTGATTTAATGACCTGAAAACTCAGCTTTTATAGTACTGGGTTTTTAATTGGTCAGAAAAATAGTTCTCATAGGAACTTTTTTCTTGACATTCGTTTAAATTATAGTAAAATAGTTCTCATGGAAACCAATTGGTTCTCTAGAGAACTATTTGAAAGGAAGTCAAAATGGAAAAACCATTATTGGAATTCAAGCGATTTGGACGAAAAACACATCTAATGATTCAAAAAATTGCCAAAGAGCGAGGAATTGAATTTATGGCGGGTCCGCAGGGGCAGGTATTGCATTTTGTGAATCACCGCGAAGACTGTGATAAGATGACCTTTATTAAAGATATTGAGCAGGAGTTGGGCATTACTAAGTCCGTTGCCAGTAATTTAATGAAGCGAATGGTGAAGAATGGCTTGATTTATCTGGAAGTAAGTGAGACCGATAAACGCGCTAAGATTATTCGTTTAACGCCGGAATCAAAGGAGCGCATGAATAAAATTCGTGATTTTTTTGATGAAATGGATCGTTGCCTATTGACAGATATTTCAGAAGAAGATTTGGTTACTTTTTTTCAAGTGATGGGGAAATTTTACCAGAATATTGAAAAATTAGAAAAAGGAGAAACGAATGGTTAAATTGTTTAAACGTTTAACTGTCAAAGAAGTAGGGATGATTGTCATCAGTATCTTGTTTACTTGTTTAACAGTTTATTTGGAATTAGAGGTTCCAACTTATATTTCAAAAATTACGGAACTCCTACAGATGAGGGGGACAGTAGTTTCTGATTTGTGGGATCCAGGTTTGAAAATGATTGGGCTGTCTTTTGCGAGCTTTCTTAGTGCTGTGACAGTTGGCTTTATTGCGGCTAGATTGGCGGCTAGCTTTACAACGAGTTTGCGGTCAGATATTTTCAATCGTGTGCTGGATTATTCAGACGCTGAGATTAAGCGATTCTCTATTCCGAGTCTTTTGACGCGGACAACCAACGATCTTACGCAAATTCAGCTCATGATTACCATGGGCTTGCAAGTTGTGACGCGTGGGCCAATCATGGCGATTTGGGCGATTACGAAAATCATTGGGAAATCAGAATACTGGCTGTGGGCAGTTATTGTGGCTGTGATTGTGAATGTTATCATGACAACAGTCCTGATGACACTTGCCTTTCCAAAGCAATCTGTTATTCAACGGTTGACTGATAAGTTAAATAGTATTACGCGTGAAAGTCTAACAGGGATTCGTGTTGTTCGGGCTTATAACGCTGAAGACTATCAAGATGACAAGTTTGCAGGAGCTAATGATGAAGTGACTCGTTTGAATCTCTTTGTCAGTCGTCTCATGGCGATTTTAAATCCAATTATGATGGGGATTTCGAGCGGCTTGACTTTGGCGATTTATTGGATTGGGGCTTACTTGATTCAAGACGCAGCCTTACCAGAACGTTTGCCAATTTTTAGTGATATGGTCGTCTTTATGTCTTATGCCATGCAAGTGGTGATAGGCTTCATGCTTATGGGGGCTCTTTTTATCATTCTACCTCGTACCTTGGTGTCTGCCGGACGGATCAATGAAGTGCTTGATTTATATTCAACGATTGAGTCTCCAACAGAGCCAAAAATAGCGAAAGATGTCAAAGGTGAAGTGGTATTTGACAATGTGTCTTTCCGCTATGCTAAAAATTCTGAGGCTGTTATCGAACATGTTAGCTTTACAGCTAAAGCAGGTGAAACCGTAGCTTTCATTGGATCAACCGGTTCTGGGAAATCCACTTTAATCAGCTTAATTCCTCGTTTCTATGATGTGACAGAAGGAAAAATTTTAGTGGATGGCGTAAACGTCAAAGATTATCAGCTGGAAGATTTGCATAAGAAAGTTGGCTACATTCCACAAAAAGCTGTCCTCTTCTCTGGTGATATCAAGAGTAATTTAGACTTTGGGCAAAGCAATGAAAGCCCATTGGATGACGAAAAAATGTGGGCTGCACTTGATTTGGCACAGGCTAAATCATTTGTTGAAGAAAAAGAAGACGGTTTGCAATCTGAAGTTGCACAAAGCGGTACGAATTTCTCTGGTGGGCAAAAGCAACGTTTGGCAATTGCGCGTGCGCTTGCTCGCAAGCCTGAAATTTTGATTTTTGATGATTCATTTTCAGCACTGGACTATAAGACAGACCGCATTTTGCGGGAAGAATTAGCGAAAAAAGTGAAGGACACAACGAGATTGATTGTGGCGCAGCGGATTTCAACCATTATGGACGCCGATCAGATTTTGGTATTGGATAAAGGGAAAGTAGTCGGTCAGGGTACTCATAAAGAATTGCTGGCAACGAACGCAGTTTATCAAGAAATTGCTTACTCACAATTATCGAAGGAGGAATTGGAAAATGGAAAATAAAAAATCGTCTTTATTTAGCCAAGTGAAACCTTATCTCAAAGGTTTTCAGCTTCCATTGCTCATTGCATTTGTGGGAGCGGCAGTGTCTAGTATTATTACAGTTTATGGACCGGACAAATTAAAAGAAATTACGAACCTCATCACAGAAGGAATGCGAAGTCAGATTGATTTGCAGGCGATCTCTAATATTGCTCTTTTCTTAGCGATTTTGTACGCAGCAGGTGCTTTGTTAAATTACGTTCAATCTTTTATCATTTCATCTGTTATTCAGCATTTCTCCAAACGCTTGCGGACAGCTATTGCTGAAAAAATCAATAAATTACCATTGCGGTATTTTGATAGTCATTCTCAAGGAGATACTCTTTCGCGGGTCACAAATGACGTGGATACTGTTGGGCAATCTTTGAACCAAAGTTTGGGAACGGTGATTTCATCAAGTTTGCTTCTCATTGCAGTTCTCTTTATGATGTTTTACAATAATGTGGTCTTGTCCTTTGTAACGATTGGTTCAGTCTTGATTGGCTTTGCCTTTGTTGCTTTGATTATGGGAAAATCTCAACGATTCTTCCGAGCGCAACAAGAAAATCTTGCCAGCGTCAATGGCTATGTGGAAGAAATGTACTCTGGGCATAATGTCATTGTCAGCTACAATGCCACAGACGAATCCAAAGTAGCCTTTCAAACACTTAATACTAACCTTTACAACAGTATGTGGAAATCACAATTCATTTCAGGGATTATGATGCCGCTTATGATGTTTGTAGGGAACTTCGGTTACGTTATGGTTGTTTTGGTTGGGGCGAGCATGGCCTTGAATGGCGATGTCACTATGGGAACGATTGTTGCCTTTATGGTATATGTACGGATTTTCTCTCAACCGTTGTCACAAATTGCACAAGGGATTACTACTCTTCAACAAGCTAGCGCTGCTATGGGGCGTGTATTTGAGTTTTTAGCAGAGCCGGAAATGGAAAATGATGAGCACAAGTCTCAACAGCTCACAATTTTAAAGGGTGATGTTACCTTTGATAATGTATTCTTTGGCTACAATCCGGATCGAACAATTATTCATGATTTTTCTGCCAATGCAAAAGCAGGGCAAAAAATTGCCATTGTCGGCCCGACCGGTGCTGGGAAGACGACCATTGTCAACTTGCTCATGAAATTTTATGAGATTGATAAGGGTCGTATTACAATTGACGGTGTTGATACAAAGCAAATGAAACGTTCTGAGGTACACGATGCCTTCTCCATGGTTCTTCAAGACACTTGGTTATTTGAGGGAACGATTAAGGAAAATTTGATTTACAATCAGAAAAATATTTCTGACGAAGCAGTTGTGGCAGCTGCCAAAGCTGTTGGGGTTCATCACTTCATCAAGACTTTGCCAAAAGGATATGATACGGTGCTGGACGATACTGTGAGTCTCTCTGTTGGGCAAAAGCAATTGCTGACCATTGCGCGTGCCCTTCTTAAAGATGCTCCATTACTTATCTTGGACGAAGCGACTTCATCTGTTGATACACGGACGGAAGAGCTGATTCAAAAAGCGATGGATAAGTTGATGGAGGGAAGGACTTCTTTCGTCATTGCTCACCGCTTGTCGACCATTCGTAATGCTGATTTGATTTTGGTCATGCGTGATGGTAATATCATTGAACAAGGAAATCACGATCAATTGATGGAAAAAAATGGCTTCTATGCTGATCTTTACAATAGTCAATTCGATGAAGACGCAGAGTATGCGTAAAATGAATTGAAGATAGTAAGTAAGACAGAAATTCTTCTTGGTCAAAATGATCTGAGAAGAGTTTCTGTTTTTTTGACTGTTGATTTACTTTTTTTGTTAGAAAAGGAATAGTTGAACACAAACTCCCCAAGGTATCAGAATCCTTGGGGAGTTTTGCTAAATTCAATCTTCAAAATCATTTTTGTCAGATAGTTCTTTAAAGAAATGACCTGTATTTTCTCCTTTATAAAAAATTCTATATTATAATATTATAATTCTATATTTTTGGTAAAAAGCCAACCTTTTATTCGAAAAGTATAGACATTTATTTTAAAATATAGTATAGTTAGAGTATCAAGGAAAAAAGTGGTATGATGGCAACTAATTCCATTTTAGGTGGTGTCCTTCAGTTAGTGGATATGGTGATTGTTGGATTTATCTGGTATCCATTCCTTCGTATGCTGGACAAACAACCTGATTCTGTATTATAATGATATGAAAGACAGATTTGCAGGAGCTATCTTATGCCTAAATACGAAGAAATCGCCAATATACTTCGAGATAGAATTGCAAGTGGAGTCTACCCAGTAGACTCCATGTTGCCTATTCAGTCTGAATTATCAAAAGAGTTCGGTGTCAGCCGAATGACTATAAAAAAAGCTGTTGAGATTTTAACCATTGAGGGACTTATTTTTTCCAAACAAGGGAATGGGACGAGAGTGTTAAATTCATCCTTTTGGGATAAAGAAGATTCAAAATTTCGCTTGAATAACTACAATGGCTTGAGTCAAGATTTAAAAAATGATGAGCGAAAATTAACGAGCCAGATTATTCAATTTGCAGTTGAATTTCCAGAAGCTGAGATTGCAGAGCGCCTGCAAGTGGAAATGACAGTACCGGTTTATAAAATTATACGATTGCGTCTGCTTGATGACCAACCTTATGTGTTGGAGCACACGTATATGCCGTGTGACTTGGTGCCAGGGTTGGATGAGAGCATTTTGCTTCAGTCTATCTATGCTTATTTATGGGATGAATTAAACTTAAAATTTGCCGGAAGTTATCGCCATATCACAGCTGAAAAGCCAGATGAATATGACCAAAACTATTTGGCTTGCCAAGAGACAGATCCGATTTTGCAGGTGGAGCAAGTTGTTTATCTGGAAACTGGACGTCCGATTGAGTATTCGAAAAGCCGCAATCGCTTTGACACGAGAGGGTATTCTCTTTTAGATGTTAAAAATATTTAAGTCATTTGTGCAATATTAAAGGAGGAAATGATGTCAGAACCATTATTTTTACAATCTGTTATGCAGGAAAAAATCTGGGGCGGAACGAAGCTGCGAGATGAATTTGGCTATAAAATTCCCAGTGATAAAGTAGGCGAATACTGGGCGATTTCGGCTCACCCGCATGGCGTATCTACGATTAAAAACGGTCGCTTTGCTGGTATGGGCTTGGATCAGCTCTATGCAGAACACCGAGAGTTATTTGGTAACAGCAGCGAGCCTGTTTTTCCGCTTTTAACCAAAATCTTGGATGCCAATGATTGGCTCAGTGTTCAGGTTCACCCAGATGATCATTATGCTATGGAGCACGAAGGGGAGTTGGGAAAAACAGAGTGCTGGTATGTGATCGCTGCAGATGAAGGAGCAGAAATCATCTATGGGCACAATGCCAAGTCACGAGAAGAGTTGCGCCAGCAGATTGAAAAGAAAGAATGGGACAAACTATTAACCAAGGTGCCAGTCAAGGCTGGGGATTTCTTCTATGTTCCAAGCGGTACTATGCATGCCATTGGATCGGGTATTTTGATTTTAGAAACGCAACAGTCTAGCGACACCACCTATCGTGTCTACGACTTTGACCGAAAAGATGCTAAAGGCAATCTGCGCGAGCTGCATTTAGAAAAATCCATTGATGTGCTCAATATCGGTGCGCCGGCCAATAGCCGTCCAGTTACGGTGAAAGCAGATGATTTGATGTCAACGCTTTTAGTAGCTAGTGATTTCTTTGCTGTTTACAAATGGGAAGTATCAGGAAAAGTGGATATCGAGAAAACAGCTGCTTATTCACTTGTAAGTGTGCTGGCAGGGCGAGGTGTGCTGACCGTAGATGGAGAAACGTATCCAATCGCAAAAGGAGATCACTTCATCTTACCAAGCGACGTGAAAGCGTGGACTTTTGAGGGGCAAGACCTTGAAATGATTGTTAGTCATCCGTAATATCTTTTATATAGAAAATCAGAGGTTAGGGAAAAGTCCGTAACCTCTTTAAAATTATAAGTCTAAAGCATCATGATGTAGTGGTTCAGTAGTTTGCCTATTTTTTTACAGATGATTTCCAAGCAATGATTTCAGTCTATTTTGCTCTCTTACTTATGCAGAAATTATCAGTTATATTAAAAAATGATGTCATTTTCAGAAAACGTTGATAGTATTTCAGAAAAGCGTTATAATGGCTAATATTGAAAAATTTAGGAGAAAAAATATGTTTTCCAAGTTGAAGAACATTTTTATCGGGCGACCTTTGAAATCAAATGATGAGGGAGATGAAGGGAATTTACTCACTAAGCTACAAGCCTTGGCTATGCTGTCAAGTGATGCTCTGTCTTCGATTGCCTATGGTCCTGAACAAGTTGTTTTGGTTTTGGTATCCGTATCTGCTGGCGCGATTTGGTGGTCGTTACCAATTGGTATTGTGGTGCTGATTTTGCTGGCCAGTTTAACCATTTCATATCGTCAGGTGATTCATGCTTACCCACAAGGCGGTGGGGCTTATATGGTTACAACGGAAAATCTTTCACCAAAAGCTGGTCTAGTTTCAGGTGGTAGTTTGCTAGTTGATTATATGTTGACAGTAGCGGTATCCGTTTCTTCTGGAGCGGATGCAATTACGTCAGCAATTCCTGCTTTGCATCCGTACAATTTGCACATTTCGATTGTTTTAGTGCTGATTTTAATGTTAATGAATTTACGTGGCTTGCGGGAATCGGCGGTTTCGCTGATGATTCCAGTTTATTTGTTCATCGCAAGTACCGTTTTCTTAATTGGCTTTGGTTTATTGCAATTATTACTGGGGAATTTATCCTACCATGCAACAGCTCCGATTGGAAAATCTATCTCAGGTGTTAGTTTAGTGCTCCTGCTACGTGCATTTACGAGTGGTTCGGCTTCTCTGACAGGTGTGGAAGCTATTTCAAATTCTGTACCATTTTTCAAAACACCCAAAGCTGAAAATGCAGCGAAAACCTTGGCAATTATGGCAGCCATTTTAGGTTTCATGTTTGCTGGTATTACTTTTTTAAACTACTGGATTGGCATCGTTCCGGTAAAAGGCGTTACAACGCTCGCTCAAATGGCGCAAGCTATTTTGGGAAATTCACCTGTTGGGCAGCTTCTCTTTTATATTTTCCAACTGTCAACAGCTCTCATCCTTGCTGTAGCGGCTAATACAGGTTTTTCGGCCTTTCCCATGTTATCCTACAATATGGCAAAAAATAAATATATGCCACACATGTATATGGAAAAAGGAGCACGCCTTGGTTATTCAAATGGGATTCTGACTTTAGCTATCGGTGCTATTCTTCTTTTGCTAATTTTTAATGGGAATACTGAACGGCTCATTCCACTTTACACTATTGGTGTATTTGTGCCTTTTGCTCTTTCTCAAACGGGAATGGTCGTGCATTGGCGCAAGCAGTATGGAAAACATTTCTTGAAATATTCAGTAGCAAATATTTTAGGCGCTGCTATTTGTTACACCATTGTAGCGATTTTGCTACTTTTTCGTTTGCGAGATATTTGGCCATTCTTTCCGATTATCATCGTTTTATTATGGATTTTCTTGAGTATTAAAAATCATTACAATAAAGTGGCGAAACAGCTACGTTTGAATGAAGAAATTGAACGCGTAGACTATGCAGGAAATCTAGTTTTGGTGCTTGTTGGAAATGTCACGCGTGTTAGTGTCGGTGCGATGAATTATGCGCGTAGCATTGGTGATGAGGTGATTGCCATGCATGTATCTACCAAAGAAACACAAGAAAAAGATGAAGAAGTAGCCAGTGAATTTAAACAATATTTTCCAGATATTCAATTTGTAAATGTGGAAACAAGCTACCGTAATATCATCAGACCAACCGTACAGTATGTGACAAAAATCGCTCGTGGTGCGCAGAAGAAAGGTTATACCGTAACGGTATTAGTGCCACAGTTCATTCCAAATCATAGTTGGCAAAACATGCTACACAATCAAATGAGCTTGAAATTGAAATATTTCCTCAGATGGCATGAAAATGTCGTTGTAGCCAGCTATTCTTATCACTTAAAAGAGTAAGAACATAAAACGGCAGTTTTGAATGGAACTGCCGTTTTATCCTTTTATTTTCTTGAAAGATATAGTGAAAAATGCTATAATGAAAAGAACATTTTAAAATAAGAATTATTACAAGTAAGGAAAGAAATGGCGAATATTTTAAGAACAATTATCGAAAATGATAAAGGTGAATTAAGAAGATTAGAAAAAATGGCAAAGAAAGTCATGGCGTATGAAGATGAAATGGCTGCTTTGTCAGATGAATCTTTGAAAGCAAAGACGGATGAATTTAAGCAACGGTATCAAAATGGCGAGTCATTAGATGACTTGCTTTATGAAGCTTTTGCGGTTGTTCGTGAAGGTGCAAAGCGTGTGTTAGGACTTTTCCCTTACCCAGTACAGATTATGGGTGGGATTGTCTTACACCATGGAGATGTGCCAGAAATGCGTACAGGGGAAGGAAAAACCCTGACAGCAACCATGCCAGTTTATCTGAACGCCTTGTCTGGAGAAGGGGTTCACGTTGTCACAGTAAATGAATATCTGACAGAGCGTGACGCAACGGAAATGGGGGAACTGTACTCTTGGTTGGGGCTTTCTGTTGGTATCAACCTTGCTGCAAAGTCATCCGCAGAGAAAAAAGAAGCCTATGAATGTGATATCACGTATTCAACCAATGCAGAGATTGGTTTTGACTATTTGCGTGATAATATGGTGGTGCGTGCTGAAAACATGGTGCAGCGTCCGCTAAACTACGCTTTGGTCGATGAGGTGGACTCCATTTTGATTGACGAAGCTCGTACGCCTTTGATTGTGTCAGGACCAACTTCGTCTGATACAAACCAACTTTATCACATGGCAGATAGCTTTGTGAAGTCTCTTAATAAAGATGACTACATCATTGATGTGCAGTCTAAAACCATTGGACTTTCTGACTCTGGGATTGATAAAGCAGAAAGCTACTTCAAGTTAGAAAATTTGTATGATATTGAAAATGTAGCACTAACTCACTTTATTGACAATGCTCTTCGGGCAAATTACATTATGCTATTAGATATTGACTATGTGGTGAGTGAAGAGCAAGAAATTTTGATTGTGGATCAATTTACAGGTCGTACAATGGAAGGTCGCCGGTATTCAGACGGACTTCACCAAGCAATTGAAGCCAAAGAAGGTGTGCCAATTCAGGATGAAACGAAGACTTCGGCTTCTATCACTTATCAAAATCTATTCCGTATGTACAAGAAATTGTCAGGAATGACAGGGACAGCTAAGACAGAAGAGGAAGAATTCCGCGAAACCTATAATATTCGGGTCATTCCGATTCCGACAAATCGTCCAGTAGCTCGTATTGACCATCCAGATCTTCTTTATCCAAGTATTGAGTCTAAATTTAAAGCGGTTGTTGAGGACGTGAAAGCTCGTCATGAAAAAGGACAACCTGTTCTTGTAGGAACAGTCGCAGTTGAAACAAGTGATTATATTTCTAAAAAATTAGTCGAAGCTGGAGTTCCTCATGAAGTATTGAATGCGAAAAATCACTATAAAGAAGCGCAAATCATCATGAATGCCGGGCAACGTGGTGCGGTAACGATTGCAACCAATATGGCTGGTCGTGGTACAGATATTAAGCTTGGTGAAGGGGTTCGTGAACTTGGTGGACTTTGCGTTATTGGTACAGAACGACATGAAAGCCGTCGTATTGATAATCAGCTTCGTGGTCGTTCAGGTCGTCAAGGAGATCCTGGTGAATCACAATTCTACTTATCACTTGAAGATGAACTTATGCGTCGCTTTGGATCGGAACGGATTAAAGCTGTTTTGGATCGCATGAACCTTAGCGAAGAAGAGTCTGTCATCAAATCTCGTATGCTGACGCGTCAAGTAGAAGGAGCTCAAAAGCGTGTTGAAGGGAACAACTATGATACACGTAAACAAGTCCTTCAATATGATGATGTTATGCGGGAGCAACGTGAAATTATCTATGCGCAGCGTTATGATGTCATTACGGCTGATCGTGATTTGGCACCGGAAATTCATGCCATGATGAAGCGAACAATCAACCGTTTTGTGGATGGCAACAGTCGTGCAGAACAAGATGAAAAATTAGAAGCAATTGTTAATTTTGCAAAATACAATCTTGTTCCAGAAGAATCTATTGAAATCGCAGATTTAGAAGGCTTGTCTGATGAAGATATCAAGGCTGATTTATACAAACGTGCCTTGGAGGTTTACGATAGTCAAGTGGCGAAACTTCGCGATGAGGATTCCGTCAGAGAATTCCAAAAAGTTCTAATTTTGCGCGTCGTGGATAGCAAATGGACTGATCACATTGATGCTTTGGATCAACTTCGGAACGCAGTTGGACTTCGTGGTTATGCTCAAAATAACCCAGTCGTTGAATACCAAGCTGAAAGTTTCCGTATGTTTAATGATATGATTGGTTCGATCGAATTTGATGTGACGCGTTTGATGATGAAGGCTCAAATTCACGAGCAAGAACGTCCACGTACGGAGCATCATATCAGCACAACAGCGACACGCAATATTTCAGCACAAAAATCAGGCTTACCGAGCGATATTGATTTGACAAAAGTGAAGCGCAATGACTTGTGTCCATGTGGTTCTGGTAAGAAATTTAAAAATTGTCATGGACGCCACAGATAAGTAGTGTAAAGAGGGGAAGATTATGACATTTAAGGCAACTAGCGAGCCAATTGACGTAACAAAGGTTCGCAATTTATCAAAGTTAGAAGGAGAGGCTTTAGCTAAAAAAAAGGCACGAGATCGTGAGTTAAATGCCATTATCCGTGGAGAAGATGACCGCATTCTGTTGGTCATTGGTCCGTGTTCTTCTGATAATGAAGCGGCTGTCCTAGAATATGCAAAGCGCCTATCTGCCCTCCAAGAAGAGGTGAAAGACCGTATTTTCATGGTTATGCGCGTGTATACAGCTAAGCCTCGCACCAATGGCGATGGTTATAAAGGATTGATTCATCAACCGAATGCTAAGGCTGCTCCAAGCTTAATTAATGGGATTAAGGCTGTTCGGAATTTACATTATCGTGTCATTACGGAGACGGGAATGACGACAGCTGATGAAATGCTCTATCCAGAAAATCTTCCGTTGGTAGATGATTTGATTTCTTATATGGCTGTTGGGGCGCGTTCTGTGGAAGATCAGCAACACCGTTTTGTAGCGAGTGGAGCTGATGTTGCGACTGGCTTGAAAAATCCTACGTCTGGCAATCTCAATGTCATGTTTAACGGGATTTATGCAGCGCAAAACAAGCAAAGTTTCTTGTTTGCTGGTAAGGAAGTGGAGACTTCAGGAAATCCTTTGGCACATGCCATTCTGCGCGGCGGGCTTGATGAATACGGAAAGAACATTCCAAATTATTACTACGATAATTTACTAGATACGATTGACCAATATGAAAAAATGGGCTTGGAAAATCCTTTTATCATCATTGATACCAATCATGATAATTCTGGTAAACAGTATTTAGAGCAGGTACGGATTGTCCGTCAAACCTTAATCAATCGTGACTGGAATGACAAAATCAAAAAAATTGTACGTGGCTTTATGATTGAGTCTTACTTAGAAGACGGTCGTCAAAATGAGCCTGAAGTGTTTGGGAAATCTATTACAGACCCTTGTTTGGGTTGGGATAATACAGTCAAACTGGTCAAGGAAATTTATACTACCCTATCTAAAAATGAAAAATAAAAAGGTTGGGAGTGAATCTCTAAAATCTGATAACATCAGCGCATTGAGTTTTATTTTAGAAAGTAACCGAGTCTGGCACACTTTTGTCCCAGCCTCTTTTTAAAAAGATGATTAAAGGACACGGAATTGATATAGAAGAAATTTCTTCTATTCAAAAAGTTTACGAAAAAAATGCTCGCTTTGCCCAAAAGGTTTTGACAGCCGCAGAATTTGCACGGTTTGAGAAACTTTCTGGCAAGCGAAGAATGGAATATTTGGCGGGGCGTTGGTCTGCTAAAGAGGCTTTTTCTAAAGCGTGGGGGACTGGTATTGGTTGTGTCACTTTTCAGGATTTAGAAATTTTAAACGATGAAAAGGGAGCACCTGTTTTTACCAAGTCGCCTTTTTCTGGCAAGGTCTGGGTGTCGCTCAGCCATGCAGGTAATATTGTTACAGCTAGTGTTATTTTGGAGGAACATCATGAAAACGAGTAATCATCGACCTACTAAGGCTATTGTTGATTTAGCTGCTATCCGCTTTAATATTAAACAAATTACAGCGCATATTCCAAATAAAGTGGAGAAATGGGCTGTTGTCAAGGCGGATGCTTATGGTCACGGTGCAGTTGCTGTTACGCGGTGTCTTGAGCCAATTGTGGATGGTTTTTGTGTTTCTAATATTGATGAAGCTGTAGAGTTGCGTGATGCTGGCATTACGAAAAAAATTCTGGTATTAGGAGTGTCAGATGTTTCTGCCATTTCATTGGCAATTGAGCGCAAAGTGACCTGTACGGTAGCTAGCTTGGAATGGCTAGATTTGCTCTTGCAATCAAATATAGATGTAGCTGGACTGATTGTTCATATAAAAATTGATTCTGGAATGGGGCGGATTGGTTTTCGAGATAGTCAAGATGCTCAAGAAGCCATTCATCGTTTGGAAAAAGCAGGTGCTCAGGTAGAAGGCATCTTCACCCATTTTGCAACAGCTGATGAAGCAGATACGCATAAGTTTGAAGCACAGTTGGCACGTTTTAAAGAAATTTTAGGGCAATTAGAAATCGTTCCACCGATTGTTCACGCTAGTAATTCTGCAACGACCCTTTGGCATGCAGATACTGTGATGAATGCGGTGCGTCTGGGTGATATTATCTATGGTCTCAATCCTAGCGGTCGTACCTTGCAGCTTCCTTACGAAATGAGGCCGGCTCTTTCTCTGGTGTCGGAATTGGTTCATGTCAAGCAGCTGGAAGCAGGGGCAGATGTGGGTTATGGAGCCACTTACACTAGCGATAGCCCACAGTTCATTGGGACGATTCCATTAGGCTATGCTGACGGTTGGACGCGAGATATGCAAGGTTTTGATGTTCTAATTGACGGACAATCTTGTCCCATTGTTGGTCGTGTGTCTATGGATCAGATTACCGTTCGTCTACCTAAAGCTTGTCCTATTGGTACACCTGTCGTTTTTATCGGAGAAAGTGGCAAAGAATCCATTTCTGCAACAGATGTAGCAGAAAAACGAGGAACGATTAACTACGAGGTGCTTTGTTTGATTAGCGACCGTGTGCCTAGAGTTTATAAAGAATGAGCTGAAATTTAGAAGCAGTCGGAAACAGCCCAAAGAGTTATTGGAGGTTGTCTGTTTTAGTTTGCTTTTATAAATTATTGAAAAACAGAACTGAAAGAGGAATTATGAATTTACACCAACCTTTAACGGTTCTGCCGGGTGTGGGGCCGAAATCTGCTGAAAAATTTACTAAGCTAGGAATTGAAAGCCTGCAGGATTTGTTGCTCTATTTTCCATTTCGCTATGAAGATTTTAAAAGTAAAAATGTATTAGAATTGGAAGACGGCGAAAAGGCAGTTATTTCAGGGGTGGTGGCTACACCAGCAAATGTCCAGTACTATGGCTACAAGCGCAATCGCCTGCGTTTTACCATAAAGCAGGGAGAGGTGGTACTTGCAGTCAACTTCTTTAACCAACCTTATCTAGCAGACAAGGTAGAGGTTGGCTCAACCATTGCTATTTTCGGCAAATGGGATAAGGCAAAGGCTAGTTTGACTGGGATGAAAATTCTGGCGCAAGTAGAAGATGATTTGCAGCCAGTTTATCGAGTAGCTCAAGGGATTAGTCAAGCCAGTTTGGTCAAGGTCATTAAGACAGCCTTTGACCAAGGGTTGGAATTGCTCTTGGAGGAAAATTTGCCCCAAGTGTTGTTAGAACGCTATCAGTTGCTAGGACGGAATCAGGCTGTGCGAGCAATGCATTTTCCAAGGGATTGGGCAGAGTACAAGCAGGCTTTGCGTCGGATCAAGTTTGAAGAGCTTTTTTACTTTCAAATGCAATTGCAAGTTCTCAAATGTGAAACAAAAGATGTTAGTCAGGGCTTAATTATTCCTTGGCGGGCAGATTTGCTAGAAAAGAAAAAAGCTACTCTACCTTTTGAGTTAACGGCTGCTCAAGAGCGCAGTCTAAACGAGATTTTACAGGATATGAAATCGCCAGCTCACATGAACAGGCTCTTGCAGGGAGATGTCGGAAGCGGAAAGACGGTAGTTGCAGGTTTAGCTATGTATACTACTTATACAGCTGGTTTGCAGTCTGCTCTCATGGTGCCAACGGAAATCTTGGCAGAGCAGCACTTTGATAGCTTGAGCCAACTTTTTCCTGAACTGCGGATAATTCTGTTGACAGGGGGAATGAAGCCAGCAGAACGCAGACAGGCACTAGAAGCTATTGAGGCTGGTCAGGTGGATATGATCATCGGCACTCATGCTTTGATTCAAGAAGGCGTGACATATCATCGGCTTGGTCTGGTGATTATTGATGAACAGCACCGTTTTGGAGTGGGACAGAGGCGAATTCTGCGGGAAAAAGGAAATAATCCTGATGTGCTTATGATGACTGCAACGCCCATTCCTAGAACGCTTGCTATTACTGCTTTTGGCGATATGGATGTGTCCATTATTAACCAAATGCCAGCAGGACGTAAGCCGATTATCACCCGTTGGGTCAAGCACGAGCAGCTGGAAATAGTTTTGGACTGGTTGAGGAAAGAGTTGCAACGAGGCGCTCAGGTCTATGTCATCTCTCCTTTGATTGAGGAGTCAGAAGTGCTGGATCTGAAAAATGCAATTGCTTTGGAAGAGGAATTAAAGGCCTATTTCGGTGACAAGACTCATGTAGCCCTACTACATGGTAAAATGAAGAGCGATGAAAAAGATACCGTTATGCAGGATTTTAAGAAAGGAAAAATTGACATTCTGGTTTCCACGACTGTTATTGAAGTCGGTGTCAATGTGCCCAATGCTACGGTCATGCTAATCATGGATGCGGACCGATTTGGGCTCAGCCAGCTTCATCAGTTACGTGGTCGAGTAGGACGTGGAGATAAACAGTCTTATGCGGTTCTTGTAGCCAATCCTAAGACAGAATCTGGCAAGAAACGCATGAAAATCATGACGGAAACGACTGACGGTTTTGTCTTAGCTGAGGAAGATTTGAAAATGCGTGGTTCTGGTGAAATCTTCGGCACTCGTCAGTCCGGTTTGCCGGAATTTCAGGTGGCAGATATTGTAGAGGATTATCCAATTTTAGAGGAGGCCAGAAAAGTCGCCAGTCAAATTGTGTCCACTCCTGATTGGCGAACGAATGCAGATTGGCATATTGTAGCGCTTCATTTGGACAAGCAGGACTACTTGGATTGATTTTAGTTTATCATCATATATAAACCAAAAAACTTCACCATTTGGATGAAGTTTTTTAAATTAAGTTTTCTGAAAGAAATCTATAAGCCTGCTTTAAGTTTTTCGGACTATACTAAATTCATCAAAAAGAAAGAGGTAAGTCCAATGACAGTAAACATTAAAGTACATTATAACAAAACATTCAAAAAATCAGGAAAGGAATCAGAAATATATGGCAAATAACTAAAAACAAAAGAGCTAAAAACTTTTTTTCATAAATCTCCTAAACATAAAATATCCTAAGAAGCTTCGAAATATCGGAGCTTTTTATCTATGTAACATCAACCTTCAATATAGTTTCTTAAGGCTTGTCCTTGAAGTCCAGCATTCAGGGCAATTAGCAGCTTGATACGAGCTTTAGGTGCATTGAGTTCTTTGACAAACATAATGCCTGATTCGTGTAACTTCACGCCGCCCCCTTCATAAGCGTAAACTGGCTCTGCAATGCCGTTAAAGCAACGAGATACAAGTGCAATTGGAAGACCGAAAGCAGTCATGTGGCTGAGCTTTTGGGCAACTTCTTGTGGCAGATTTCCAGCGCCAAAGGCTTCAACGATGAGACCGTCTATCTTTTCCAAGTCTAGCATATCAAGCAGTTCAGTTTTCATTCCAGCGTAGGCTGGGATAATGGGAACCAAACCAGAGATTTTATCTAAATGAAAACGAACGCGTGGTTCAGCTGTTTTGAAATAGAGGATTTCTTGCTTCATAATCAGTCCGAGTGGTCCATGAGTTGGCGTTTGAAAAGTGCTGACATTGGTTGTATGCGTTTTGGTCACGTATTTGGCAGCATGGATTTCATCATTCATAACCACCAGAACGCCTTTTCCGCGTGCTTTGTCATCACTTGCTACACGAAGTGCAGATAAGTAATTGTAAACTCCGTCACTTCCCAGTTCATTAGAGCTTCGCATAGCACCAGTTAAGACGACAGGAATATCTGGAAGTTCCATGGTATCCAAAAAATAAGCTGTTTCTTCCAGAGTGTCCGTTCCATGAGTAATGACAACCCCGTCAAAATGCTTCCCGTCTGTCTTGATTTTTTGATACAATTGCAGCATGTGCTGTGGTGTTATGTGAGGGCTAGGAATATTGAAAACATCAAGAGCCGTCACTTGAATGCCTTCTAAAGGAACTGCAACATGGTTCATGGGATTGTGTTCGTTTGTGATGACTTTTCCAGTAGTATCCGCCTGCATGGAAATAGTACCGCCAGTATGTAAAACTAAAATTCTTTTGGTCATAAGTGAGCTTCTCCTGAATCTATGCTATAATTATTGTATCATAAAAGAAAGAGATGAGAAATGAATGGAAATCAAAGCAGTCTTTTTTGATATTGATGGGACGTTAGTAAATGATAGTCGAACGGTCTTGAAATCCACAGAACAAGCAATTCATAGTTTAAAACAGCAAGGTATTTTAGTTGGTTTAGCGACAGGTCGGGGTCCCTTTTTTGTTCAATCCTTTATGGAACAGTTGGATTTAGATTTTGCAGTGACCTATAATGGACAATATATTTTTTCAAAAGATAAAGTCATTTCTGCGAAGCCAATTGATAAAACCAGTTTGCGTCACCTGATTCAGTATGCTCGCCAGCATAAAATAGAAATCTCGTTTGGAACAAAATCAGGAGTGATTGGCTCTAAAATCATGAGCTTTGGCATGAGCAAGTTTTCTCAATGGACCAGTCGTTTTGTTCCGAAGAAGATGGCACACTTGGTAAATAAAAGTTTCAACAACGTGGTTAGCAAGGCACTTCCTCAACAGCAGGATGATTTATTGAAATCCATTCAAGAGCCGATTTATCAAGTACTGATGCTGGCAACACCAAAAGAAACACAAGCTATCGAAGCGGATTTTCCAGATTTAAAGTTTACTCGTAGCAGTCCTTTCGCAGCTGATATCGTCAATCAAGGAATGTCAAAGTTAGAAGGAATTAAGCTGGTCGGAAAAGAATACGGTTTTGACATCAATCAAGTCATGGCTTTTGGTGATTCTGATAATGATGTTGAGATGTTAGCGGGCGTTGGTATGTCTATTGCCATGGGAAATGGAACCAGTCGAGTGAAAGAAGTTGCAAAACACACGACCAGCAGTAATAGTCAGGACGGGATTCATAAGGCTTTGGAGCATTTTGGTATTTTGGCGAGTGAAAAAGTCTTTGTCAGTAGCGACCACCACTTTAATAAGGTCAAAGAATTTCATGGGATAATGGATGAATGCACGCAGGAAGAGCCCATCCTGTGGACAACAGAGGGTGCTCGTCATCGTGCAGGTTTCAAGGTAGAAGAGCTAGTGGAATTTTTACGTGCAGCCAGTCCGTCAGAAGAAATTTTCAATCAGTCTGTTCAATCTTTGCATAAAGCGATAGATAAAGCTTCCGATAAGGTTAAACAGAAGAGTAACGCAGAGATGTCTCTCGTTGGACAAGTAGATGCACTGATTGATATGCTATATTTTACTTATGGTAGTTTTGTTTTAATGGGAGTAGATCCTGAGCGTTTATTTGAAATTGTACACCAAGCGAATATGGGAAAACTCTTCCCAGATGGCAAAGCGCACTTTGACCCAGTTACTCATAAAATTTTAAAACCAGATGATTGGGAAAAAAATTATGCACCGGAACCTGCTATCAAAAAAGAGCTTGAACGTCAAATTCAAGCCTATCAACGAAATTGTGAAAAAAATGAAGAATAAAAAAGAGGAGAGACTGGTTTATGCTAATCTCTCTTTATCTTTGTATTATAATGTTTTTTCTTTATCACGGACAACAAGCAAGTCAACTTTTGCGTGACGCAAGATGTATTCAGATGAAGAGCCAACCAGTAACCGTTCAAAGGCGTTAAGCCCAGTAGCACCAACCATGATGAGGTCAACTTTTTGTTCTTCTGGAATATCTGTTGCAAGAAGGGTTTTCGGATTTCCCATTTCAACAATTGTGACAACATTTGCCACGCCGGCTTCTTTGGCTTTTTCAGCATATTGATCCATGAGTTTCTTTGCATCTTCTTGCAATTCTTCATAGACTTCTGCATCAAATGTAGAAACGCTTTGCAAGGCACGTGTATCAATTACATGGGCAATCGTTAGGCGTGAATTATTTCTAAGCGCAACATTTACACCCTTTTCAAAGGCAAGCTCAGCTTCGTGAGAACCGTCAACAGCGACCATAATGTTTTGATATCTTTGTAGCATAGGAATACCTCCATTCTTTCTTTAGTTATATTGTAACCCTTTACATGAAAAAAGTAAAGCATTTTCATGCAGACTTTACAAGAAGTTTTTTAGATTTTTTAGAAAAATTGCGTTATAATAAATTGACTCTTTTGAAATGAGGAAAAATTCGATGAAAGAATTTAATAAATCAACAAAATTAGAACATGTGGCTTATGATATTCGGGGTCCCGTCTTAGAAGAAGCAATGCGGATGCGTGCAAATGGTGAGAAAATCCTTCGGTTGAACACAGGAAACCCTGCCGAGTTTGGTTTTACGGCACCAGATGAAGTGATTCATGATTTAATTATGAATGCACGGGATAGTGAGGGCTATTCAGACTCGAAAGGGATTTTTTCTGCTCGGAAAGCTATTATGCAATATTGCCAGTTAAAGAATATTCCAAATGTTGATATTGACGATGTCTACCTTGGAAATGGGGTTAGCGAGTTGATTGTCATGTCTATGCAAGGTTTGCTAGACAATGGTGATGAGGTGCTGGTACCTATGCCGGATTATCCTCTCTGGACGGCAGCGGTCAGTTTAGCGGGAGGAAATGCAGTTCATTATCTTTGTGATGAAGCGGCAGATTGGTATCCAGATATTGATGACATTAAATCAAAAATTACCTCTAATACAAAGGCTATTGTCGTTATCAATCCAAACAATCCGACAGGAGCTCTATATCCTAAGGAAGTTTTAGAAGAGCTGGTTGACGTTGCACGGCAAAATAATTTGATTATTTTTGCGGATGAGATTTATGATCGTTTAGTAATGGACGGTGAAAAGCATATAGCTATCGCAAGTTTAGCTCCTGATCTTTTCTGTGTTAGTATGAACGGTTTGTCTAAATCGCACCGTATTGCAGGTTTTCGTGTAGGATGGATGGTGCTATCTGGACCAAAATATCATGTAAAAGATTACATCGAAGGGCTAAATATGCTGTCAAATATGCGTCTGTGTTCAAATGTCCTATCTCAGCACGTGGTACAAACATCGCTTGGCGGTTATCAATCAGTAGATGAATTGCTACTTCCTGGCGGACGGATTTATGAGCAACGGAATTTTATTTATAAAGCTATCAATGAAATTCCAGGTCTATCTGCAGTAAAACCTAAAGCAGGGCTTTACATTTTCCCTAAAATTGATAGAGAAATGTATCAAGTAGATGATGACGAACAATTCGTGCTGGATTTCTTAAAGCAAGAAAAGATTTTACTGGTGCATGGACGGGGCTTTAATTGGAAAGATCCTGATCATTTCCGGATTGTTTATCTGCCTCGTGTAGATGAGTTAGCACAAATCCAAGAGAAGATGACTCGTTTCTTAAGGCAATATCGGAGATAATAGAAAGCGAGACAGACTCGCACGATTGCTGACGCGTTCACCTACTGCATCGTCAATTTATTACACAGTGTGCTATGAAGCTGGAGACTTTCGTCCCAGCTTTTTGTGCTAATATGGAGGAGTGAGAAGGCTAGCCAAGCTAATTGCACATAATTGTATCTCAATAAACAATTTTCAGATAATTGTTGAAGATTAAAGCGCTTTATGATATAATCAATAAGATTATATGCGAGGTAAATTATGGCAAACTTATTAGCAAAAACACGAAAAATTACATCTATTTTGCGTCGTTCAGATGAGCGATTACAGGATGAATTACCTTACAATGCAATTACCCAGCAGTTAGCTGAAATTATGGATTGCAATGCCTGCATTGTAAACAGTAAAGGGCGTCTTTTGGGGTATTTCATGCGCTACAAGACGAACAATGACCGTGTGGAAGCATTTTATCAAACGAAAATCTTCCCAGAAGAATATGTTCGCACAGCGAATTTAATGTATGACACAGAAGCCAATCTTCCTATCAATCATGATTTGTCAATTTTTCCAGTCGAAACCAAAGATGAATTTCCAGATGGCTTGACGACAATTTCACCTATCCATGTTTCAGGGATTCGCTTAGGAACTTTGATTGTTTGGCGCAATGATAAAGAATTTGATGATGATGATTTGATTTTGGTTGAAATTGCAAGTACAGTGGTTGGTATTCAGTTGCTCAACTTCCAACGAGAAGAAGATGAAAAAAATATTCGTCGCAGAACAGCTGTAACCATGGCTGTAAATACTTTGTCTTATTCAGAATTACGAGCTGTTTCAGCTATTTTAGGTGAATTAAACGGTAATGAAGGTCAATTGACAGCATCGGTCATTGCGGATCGTATTGGCATTACTCGCTCGGTGATTGTCAATGCTCTGCGTAAACTAGAGAGTGCAGGCATTATTGAAAGTCGCTCTCTAGGAATGAAAGGGACCTATCTTAAAGTCCTTATTCCCGATGTCTTTGAAGAGATTAAAAAGAGAGATTACTGATGACAAAAGCATTGATTTCGATTGATTATACGGTGGACTTTGTAGCAGATAATGGGAAATTGACGGCAGGTGCACCAGCTCAGGCGATTTCTAAAACTATCGCACAGGTAACAAAGGTTGCTTTTGATCGAGGCGATTATATCTTTTTTGCCATTGATGCCCATGATGAAGGGGATATTTTTCACCCAGAGAGTAAACTCTTTCCACCACATAACATCAAAGGCACTAGTGGACGTAACCTTTATGGACCGTTGGCGGATTTTTATCAGGAGCATAAAGCAGATTCTCGCGTCTTTTGGATGGATAAACGGCATTATTCAGCTTTTTCGGGAACAGATTTGGATATTCGTCTGCGAGAAAGAAAAGTTGACACGGTGATTTTGACTGGTGTTCTGACGGATATTTGCGTTCTCCACACAGCTATTGATGCCTATAATTTAGGGTATCAAATTGAGGTGGTAGAGTCTGCTGTAGCTTCTCTTTCGGAGGAAAATCATAAATTTGCACTAAACCACTTGCAAAATGTTTTAGGTTCGACTATAATAGATAACAATTTAAAAGTAAAAAAGCAGTAGAGTAGGCTTGTTGACTTGAACAGAGAGTGCTGAAAGCTGAGAGCAGCACCAAGGAAGCAAAATCCGAAGAACATACTGTCAATGATATAATGGTTTTTTCTATGCTATTTATGGTAAAGGATGATATTGTCTAAAACTATTATATCATTGCAAGAAATTTGTGTGAATCAAAGCGCAAACGTCTGCTCACGTTACGAGCTAGAGGTTGCAATGCAACGAATAACAGTGGTACCACGGCTTTCGTCTGTTTTACAGGCGGAAGCCGTTTTTCTATAGCTCTTAATGTTTTAGCGTTTAGAGCTATGATTATAGATTTACGTAGTAAAGTCAATGTTCCTTATAATTCTTAGTACTTAGAGGAGCGGTTGCAATTTTGTTAGTTGGACAAAAGCTGTAAACAAAAAATGCTTCCTATTTTTAGTATCTAGAGCTACGGGCGTAGATTTCTATAAGTAATTTGCGGCAAGTTGACGATTTAACTGAAATGAATTTAGAAAGAGGTAGAGAATATGAAAGAAGTTTTTATTGGAAACTACGGTTTGGAACAAGTTGGTCAGAAAATGATAGCGACTGGGTGGGTTGCAAATATCCGAAATCATGGGAAATTGGCTTTTATAGAGCTACGAGACCGAGAAGGACTGCTTCAAATTTTTGTCGCAGGTGATAGCCCGGCTTTTACTGAAATTGAACATCTACATAAAGAAGATGTGATTGCTGTTACAGGAGAAGTTGTCGAGCGAGAAGCCCGCTTTGTCAACAAAGCTATCAAGTCTGGACAGGTGGAGCTGCGAGCAGAGGCAATTCAAATCCTTGCAAGTAGTAAGCCTCTTCCTTTTGAACTCGATCAGCACGCCCATACAGGAGAAGAGTTGAGACAGAAATATCGCTATCTGGATTTGCGTCGGAGTAAGATGACAGAGAACCTCAAACTTCGTCACCAAGTAACCAGCACAATTCGTGACTACTTAAACGGTAAGGATTTTCTGGAAGTGGAGACACCTTATTTGACGAAATCTACACCAGAAGGAGCCAGAGATTTTTTGGTTCCTAGTCGAGTTTTTAAAAATCAATTTTATGCCTTGCCACAAAGTCCGCAAATGTTGAAGCAACTTTTAATGGGAGCTGGCTTGGAGCGTTATTATCAAATTGTTCGTTGTTTTCGAGACGAGGATCTACGAGGAGACCGTCAGCCTGAATTTACTCAGGTCGATATGGAAATGAGCTTTGCTAGTGAAAAAGACATTCGCATGCTTGTAGAAGAGATGCTCAAAGCGGTTGTTAAGAAAACTCATGGTTTGGAGCTGACAGAAGCTTTTCCGACTATCAGTTATGAAGAAGCCATGAACCGCTTTGGTACAGATAAGCCGGATACGCGATTTGGTTTGGAATTAAAAAATCTGACCAATCTCTGTCAGGATAATCCCTCTCTTTTGCTGAAGCAGGCTTTTGCTCATCACGAAGAATTATGGGGCATTTGTGTTCCAAATGCTACGGATTCTTTCACGAAGAAGCAGCTCAGTCATTTCTATCAGGAAATGAAAGAATTTGGAGCTAGTAGGTTTGCTAGTCTTAAGGTGGAAGCAGGTGAACTTCAAGGGAATTTGGCTTCGATTTTTGAAGCAGAAGCAGTTGCCTTCATAGACCAATTTAAAGCGCAAGACGGTGATTTGCTTTTACTGGTCATCGCCAAGAAAAGACAAGCCCAAGAAGCTCTAGGGCACTTGCGATTGGAGATTGCCAAACAATTAGATTTAATCAATCAGAGTCGACTGGATTTCCTTTGGGTATTAGATTGGCCTTTGCTAGAGTGGAATGAGGAGCAGGGGCGCTATCAAGCTATGCACCACCCGTTCACCCAAGGAATTTTTGAAAATGAGCAAGAAGATTTAGCTTCAATCAAAAGCCGTGCCTACGATATTGTCCTTAATGGCTATGAAATTGGAGGCGGTAGTTTACGGATTCATGATCGAAAGAGTCAAGAAGCCATGTTTGAACTCTTGGGCATGGAAAAAGAAGATTACGAGCGTGACTTTGGCTTTTTCTTAGAAGCGCTTGATTATGGTTTTCCGCCGCATGGTGGTCTAGCACTGGGCTTGGATCGATTGGTTATGATTTTAGCTGGTGAAGAAAATATCCGTCAGGTCATTGCCTTTCCTAAAAATGGAACTGGTTTTGATCCTATGCTAGAAAGTCCCAGCCAAGTAGATGCGAGTCAAGTGAAAGAACTTCATTTGGAATTGAAGAACTAAGCCTATTTGTGATAAAATAAGAAGATGGTTGTTTTTCGGTTATGCTGAAAAATAAAAGAAGAGAAAGGAAACAGAGATGAAAATTACTCAAGAGGAAGTAACGCATGTTGCCAACCTGTCAAAACTAGCTTTTTCACCTGAAGAAACAGCAGAATTTGCGACAACTTTGTCAAAAATTGTGGACATGGTGGAGCTACTAAATGAGGTTGATACGACTGGTGTGCCTTTTACATCAAATGTTGCAGAAAATGTCAACTATATGCGTGAAGATGTAGCAGTTGCAGGTTGGAATCGAGAAGAACTTTTCCAAAATGTACCTGAAAAAGAGCGAGGCTATATCAAAGTGCCTGCTATTCTAGATGACGGAGGAGACGCCTAATGACTTTGAATCAAAAAACAATTGAAGAATTGCATAATCTCCTTGTCAAAAAGGAACTTTCCGCAGTTGAGCTGACGAAAGCTACTCTGGAAGGTATTAAGAGTCGAGAAAGTGCAGTTGATAGCTTTATTACGATTAGTGAAGAAGAAGCCTTGGCGCAAGCAGCGGCAGTAGACGCGAAGGGAATTGATGCGGATAATTTTATGAGCGGGATTCCACTAGCTGTTAAGGACAATATTTCTACTAAGGGGATTCTGACGACAGCTGCGTCAAAAATTCTTTACAATTATAAACCAATTTTTGATGCAACTAGTGTAGAAAAACTTCATGAAAAAGACATGATTGTCATTGGTAAGACCAATATGGACGAATTTGCCATGGGTGGCTCCAGTGAAAATTCTTATTTTAAGACTACGAAAAATGCTTGGGACGCTACAAAAGTTCCCGGTGGTTCATCTGGTGGTTCAGCAACAGCAGTTGCTTCTGGTCAGGTTCGCTTGTCTTTAGGTTCTGATACCGGTGGCTCTATCCGTCAGCCAGCTTCCTTTAACGGAGTGGTCGGACTGAAGCCAACTTATGGTCGTGTTTCTCGTTTTGGACTCATTGCTTTTGGGAGCTCGTTGGATCAAATTGGACCTTTTTCTCGGACGGTTAAAGAAAATGCTCAGCTTTTGGGCATAATTGCAGGCAATGACAAAAAAGACTCAACTTCTTCTCAACGAGCTGTTCCTGATTTCACTAGCAAGATTGGTCAAGATATTAAAGGATTGAAAATTGCGCTTCCGAAAGAATATATGGGTGGCGGGATTGATGAAAAGGTCAAGGAACGCATTTTAGCGGCTGCCAAGCATTTGGAAAGTCTGGGGGCGATTGTTGAAGAAGTTAGCCTGCCCCACAGCAAATATGGGGTAGCGGTTTACTATATCATCGCTTCTTCTGAAGCCAGTTCCAACTTGCAACGTTTTGACGGGATTCGTTATGGCTATCGGGCAGAAGAGATTGAAAACTTAGAGGACGTCTATGTCAAATCTCGCAGTCAAGGTTTTGGTGAGGAAGTGAAGCGTCGGATTATGCTCGGAACGTTTAGTCTATCGTCTGGTTATTATGATGCTTATTTCAAAAAGGCGGGTCAAGTTCGGACGCTCATTATGCAAGATTTTGCCAAAGTATTTGAAAAGTATGACTTGATTTTGGGACCAACTGCACCGACGGTTGCTTACGACTTAGGAACTCAAAGTCACGATCCAGTGGCTATGTATTTGGCTGACCTTTTGACGATTCCGGTCAATTTAGCAGGGCTTCCTGGTATTTCCATTCCAGCAGGCTTTGCGGATGGTCTGCCGGTTGGGCTGCAATTGATTGGAAATCATTTTGATGAAGAGACGATTTACCAAGTAGCAGCTGCTTTTGAAGCAACGACAGACTACCACAAGCAAAAACCAGTCATTTTTGGAGGTGAAAAATAATGAACTTTGAAACGATTATTGGACTAGAAGTCCACGTTGAATTAAAAACAAATTCAAAAATTTTCTCACCAGCACCAGCTCATTTCGGAGAAGATCCAAATACCAACACCAATATCATTGACTGGTCTTTCCCAGGTGTCCTGCCAGTGATGAACAAGGGAGTTATTGATTACGGTATCAAAGCTGCTCTGGCGCTCAATATGGATATTCATCAAAAAATGCACTTTGACCGCAAGAATTATTTTTATCCAGATAATCCTAAAGCCTATCAAATTTCTCAATTTGATGAGCCCATTGGCTATAATGGCTGGATTGAAATCGAGCTAGAAGACGGGACGACTAAGAAAATTCGCATTGAGCGGGCTCATTTGGAAGAGGATGCTGGCAAGAATACCCATGGCAGCGACGGTTATTCTTATGTTGACCTCAATCGTCAAGGAGTGCCTTTGATTGAGATTGTCTCAGAAGCTGATATGCGCAGTCCAGAAGAGGCTTATGCTTACTTAACGGCGCTCAAAGAAATTATCCAGTATACGGGTATTTCTGACGTCAAAATGGAAGAAGGCTCCATGCGCGTGGATGCCAATATTTCTATCCGTCCTTATGGTCAAGAAAAGTTTGGAACCAAGACAGAATTGAAAAATCTTAATTCCTTCAATTTTGTTCGCAAGGGCTTGGCTTTTGAGGAAAAACGTCAGGCTGAGATTTTGCGTAGCGGTGGTCAGATTCGTCAGGAAACGCGTCGTTACGATGAAGCAACAGGTGAAACTCTTTTGATGCGGGTCAAAGAAGGTTCGGCAGATTATCGTTATTTCCCAGAGCCTGACTTACCAATTTTTGAGATTGATGACAGTTGGATTGAGGCAGTGCGCTCAGATTTACCAGCCTTTCCAAAAGAACGTCGGGCTAAGTACAAGGCAGACTTTGGATTGTCAGACTATGATGCTAAGCAATTAACAGCAACGAAGAACATCTCAGATTTCTTTGAAGCTGCGGTGACAGCGGGCGGAGACGCAAAATCTGTGTCAAACTGGCTCCAAGGTGAGGTCGCTCAGTACCTCAATGCGGAAGGTGAGACCATTGAAGAAATCGGTTTGACACCAGTCAATTTGACTGAAATGTTGAGTTTGGTGGCAGACGGTACGATTTCCTCTAAAATTGCCAAAAAAGTCTTTGTTCATTTGGCGAAAAATGGTGGGTCAGCCAAGGAATACGTTGAAAAAGCTGGCTTGGTGCAAATTTCTGATCCAGCACAACTTCTGCCAATCATTCAAGAGGTTTTTGCTAACAATGAAAAAGCTCTTAACGATTACAAGAGTGGCAACAAAAATGCAGCCAAGTCCCTGATTGGTCAGCTCATGAAAGCTACCAAAGGTCAAGCCAATCCACAAGTAGCTCAAAAGCTACTTAATGAGGAATTAGCGAAGTTGTAAAATCTAAAAAATCAGTCGTTTTGGCTGATTTTTTGTGCTATAATCATAAAATGGAAAAGTTTAGGGGTAAGATATGTCAAAAATAGCAAAGGGCACCATTTTAACCTTAGTCGCAGGAATTGCATGGGGCTTGTCTGGGACGAGCGGACAATACTTGATGGCGCATGGATTTCCGGTTTTAGTTTTAACAAATGTCCGACTTATAATCGCAGGGGCTTTGTTGGTATTGTATATGGTGCTAGCTAATCGTAGAAAATTGATTGAAATGATAAAAGACCGAAAAGCAATAATGTCTTTGGCACTGTTTGCTTTGTTAGGATTGTTGCTCAATCAATTTGCTTATTTAAAGTCTATTTATGAAAGCAATGCAGGAACGGCAACCGTTTTACAATATGTCTGTCCGGTGGGAATCCTTGCTTACACTTGTCTCAAAGACCGTGTTGCACCTACTGTGACAGAAGTATTGTCTATGATATTAGCGGTTGGTGGAACCTTTTTGATTGCCACCCATGGATAACTCAATCAGTTATCTGTCACACCTGCAGGACTGTTCTGGGGGCTGTTTGCCGCATTCACTTACGCTTTGTATATTCTTATTCCGATTCAGCTGATAAAGACATGGGGTAGTATTCCGGTGATTGGAGTGGGCATGATGCTAGCAGGCATTGTCTTAACGCCATTTAGCGGTATTTTGCGTTTTCATTGGCAGTTGTCAATGAAAGTATATCTGGCTTTAGCGGGGATTATTTTAGTGGGGACAATCCTCGCCTATACACTGTTTCTCAAAGGAACCAGTTTAGTCGGGCCTGTGAAATCTAGCCTTCTAGCGGCTGTTGAGCCTATATCGGCTGTATTTTTCGCCTTTCTCACTATGCACGAGCAATTTTATCTCGTAGATTTTGCTGGTATGTTTATGATTTTATCAGCGGTCGCCTTGATTTCTATAAAAGATTTGATATTGGAAAAAAGAAAAGGGATCTTATAAAAAGACAGAGCTGTTTATTTCACTCTGCCTTTTATTTTGAAAATAATTGCCAAAAGAAATCAATAATATACGTCAAACCGTAAGTATAAATGACCAGTGTGATTGGTTTGCATAATACAATAATTATCATGTATTTTTTAAAAGACATCTTCGTCAGGGCTGCTAGCATGCAGAGGAAGTCTGCTGGGCTGATAGGCCAAATCATCATAAAGATGAAAAAACGCTCAAAACGATTGCCCTCATCCAGCCAGCCAATGTATTTGTCATAGGTGCGTTTGCTGACGACAGATTGGACAAAAGCCGGACCGTAGGTACGCGCCAGATAAAAAATAATAGCACAGCCGATGACGATACCGACATAATTATAAATGGTACCAATGATATGACCATAAATGAAGACACCAGCAACCGAAGTCAAAGCTCCAGGAATAATAGGAACAACTGTTTGTAGGATTTGCAGGAAAATAAAGAGTGGCGGTCCCCAAAATCCAGCCTGTTTAATAAAGGCGGACAGGGTTTCTTTGGATTGTAAAATGCCAGCATAATAGGCCCAGATACAGAAAATCACCGTTCCAACTGCTCCGATAATAGAAGACCAGTTGATAAATTTTTGTAAAAAAGGGGAAACGGCAGTCATTTTCTTACTCGTATTTGCCATAAGTTCCTCCGTGTTAAATTCTCTATTCTTACTATAACATTTTTAAACATTTTTTGGCAAATTGTACATAAAATCGATGAAAAAATCTAGGGTGCGAAAACTCTTTTTTTATGTTAAAATAGGTAGAAGTATAATGTTTGGAGAGAAATGTGGCGATTGAAAATTACATGCCTGATTTTGCGATTGAGGCAGTTTACGATTTGACAGTTGAAAGTTTAAAAAAACACGGTATCAAGGCTGTTTTGGTGGATTTAGATAATACTCTTATCGCATGGAACAATCCCGATGGAACACCAGAAATGAAGCAGTGGCTCCATGATGTGCGCGATGCAGGGATTCGGATTATTGTGGTGTCCAATAACACTAAAAAACGAGTAAAACGAGCAGTTGAAAAGTTTGAAATTGACTATGTCTGTTGGTCTATGAAACCATTCACTTGGGGGATTGATCGGGCACTGAAAGAATTTCATTTTGAGAAAAATGAAGTGGTCATGGTGGGAGATCAGCTCATGACTGATATTCGAGCTGCTCATAGAGCAGGAATTCGTTCGATTTTGGTCAAGCCACTGGTCGAGCATGATTCGTTAAAGACCCAGATTAACCGAGCTCGTGAGCGTCGTGTGTTGAAAAAAATCACTGAAAAATACGAACCGATTGAGTATAAAAAAGGAATTTAAACATGGAAGACATTCTTTGTATTGGGTGCGGAGCGCCGATTCAGACAAAATATAAGGATAGGCTTGGCTATACTCCTCAGTCAGCTTTGGAAAAGGGACTGGAAACGGGCGAATTGTATTGCCAGCGCTGTTTTCGTCTGCGCCACTACAACGAAATTACTGATGTGCAACTGACAGACGATGATTTTCTCAGACTTCTCCACGAAGTCGGCGACAGCAATGCTCTCGTAGTCAATGTAGTAGATATTTTTGATTTTAATGGTTCAGTGATTCCGGGTTTGCCACGTTTTGTGGCTGGTAATGATGTGCTGTTGGTCGGAAACAAAAAAGATATTCTTCCCAAGTCGGTCAAGACGAGCAAGGTTACACAGTGGCTGATGGAGCGGGCTCACGAGGAAGGACTGCGCCCTGTTGATGTAGTTTTGACTTCAGCTCAAAACAAGCAAGCGATTAAAGAATTGATTGAAAAGATTGAGCAATATCGAAAAGGTCGAGACGTTTATGTGGTCGGCGTGACCAATGTTGGTAAGTCCACACTTATCAATGCCATTATTCAGGAAATTACCGGGGATAAGGAAGTTATTACGACTTCACGATTTCCAGGGACGACACTAGATAAGATTGAAATTCCGCTGGCTGACGGCAGTCATATCTACGACACACCAGGGATTATCCACCGCCACCAAATGGCTCATTATCTGTCTGCTAAAAATCTCAAATATATCAGTCCGAAAAAGGAAATCAAGCCCAAAACATATCAACTCAATCCTGAACAAACCCTCTTTTTAGGGGGCTTGGGACGCTTTGATTTTGTGTCGGGTGATAAGCAGGGCTTTACGGCTTATTTTGACAATGAACTCAAATTGCACCGCACCAAGCTTGCGGGAGCGGGCGAATTTTATGAAAAGCATGTTGGCTCTTTGCTAACACCGCCCTCTAAAAAAGAAGTATCAGATTTTCCTCAGTTAGTCAAACATGAGTTGAAAATTGAAGCCAAAACAGATGTAGTTTTTTCAGGCTTGGGCTGGATTCGTGTGACAGGACCAGCAAAGATTGCAGCCTGGGCACCAGATGGAGTAGCAGTAGTGATCCGCAAAGCCATTATCTAAGGAATTCTAGTAGAAAACCGTCACAGTTAAACCAATTTTTAGAAAGGAATTGAACACGAGCTAAAAACTCGGAAAATAGCTAAATTCTCTTAGAATCATTGATTCTTCGCTGAATTTCCTAGTTTTCTGTAGGTTTTGACGCTCTTTGTATCTTATCATGTCATTAACATCAAAACAACGGGCTTTTTTAAATAGCCAAGCTCACAGTCTCAAACCAATCATTCAGATTGGCAAAAACGGTCTCAACGACCAGATTAAAACGAGTGTCCGTCAAGCTTTAGATGCTAGAGAATTGATTAAAGTAACTCTTCTGCAAAATACAGATGAGAACATCCATGAAGTAGCAGAAATTCTCGAAGAGGAAATCGGTGTGAATACTGTTCAAAAAATTGGTCGCACTTTAATTCTGTACAAGCAGTCTAGCAAAAAAGAAAACCGCAAAATTTCAGTAAAGGTAAAAGAAATTTAGAGGAAGCAGCCTATGGCAATTGAATTACTGACTCCTTTCACCAAGGTGAAGTTGGAACCAGAAGTAAAAGCAAAAAAAAGAAAGCAAGTTGGGATTTTAGGTGGAAATTTCAATCCAGTTCACAATGCTCATTTGGTCGTAGCTGATCAAGTTCGTCAGCAATTATGTTTAGATCAGGTCTTGCTGATGCCTGAGTATGAGCCACCACATGTTGATAAAAAATCAACGATTGATGAGAAGCACCGACTGAAAATGCTGGAGTTGGCAATTGAAGGCATTGAAGGTCTGGGAATTGAAACCATTGAACTTGAGAGAAAAGGCATTAGTTACACCTATGATACGATGAAGCTCTTGACAGAAAAGCATCCAGATACAGATTATTATTTCATTATCGGAGCGGACATGGTCGACTACCTTCCCAAATGGCATCGGATTGACGAATTGGTTGATTTGGTTCAATTTGTTGGTGTTCAACGCCCTAGGTATAAAGCAGGAACGTCCTATCCTGTTATTTGGGTAGATGTGCCGTTGATGGATATTTCTTCTAGCATGGTTCGGGACTTTCTGGCTCAAGGACGAACACCAAATTTTCTCTTACCTAAGCTAGTTTTAAACTATATCGAGAAAGAAGGTCTTTACAATAATGGGATATGAAAGTTACGTGGGAATTTCTCGTGAGCAACTTTTAGTCAAAATGCAGCAGCTTTTACCAGAGAAACGTTTTAAACATTGTCTGGGAGTGGAACAAGCAGCGATTAACTTGGCAGAGCGCTTCGGAGTAGATGTAGAAAAAGCTGGTTTGGCAGGTCTGCTCCATGATTATGCGAAAAAGCTCTCTGACGAAGAATTTCTGGCGCTGATTGATAAGTATGCTCTGAATCCAGCGTTGAAAGATTGGGGAAATAATGTCTGGCATGGCATGGTCGGCATTTATAAAATTCAGGAAGATTTAGGGTTGACAGATCCAGAAATTTTACGAGCTATTGAGATTCATACCGTAGGTTCTGCCCAAATGTCCGATTTAGATAAGGTGGTCTACGTAGCAGACTATATTGAGCCTAATCGGAACTTTCCAGGAGTGGAGCGGGCGCGTGAAATTGCTCACGTTTCGCTCAATCAAGCTGTGGCTTATGAAACGGCACATACAGTGGAACACTTGGCACACAAGGGCTTGCCTATCTTCCCACAAACTATTGAGACTTATAATGCGTATGTTGGCTTTATGAAAGATGATAAATGAAAACAGCTCTGTTAGTGATTGATATTCAAACAGCCTTGATAGAGGCTAAACCGTATGCTGTTGATAACTGCTTGTCTGTCTGGCAAAAAGCAATCGCCACTTGTCGTGAGAAAAACATTGAGGTGATTTACGTCCGCCACAATGACGACGAATTACTGACAGGAAGCCATGGCTGGGAAATTTACGGAGCTATTGCTCCAGAAGCTGACGAGAAAATCTTTGATAAGCATTATAATAGTGCTTTTAAAGAAACTCATTTACAGACTTATCTGGATAGCCAAGCTATTGAGCGGCTGATTATCATTGGCATGGCAACGAATTATTGCATTGATACGACTGTTAAGGTGGCGTTTGAATTTGGCTATAATTTGGCAGTTGTTAAAAATGGCACGACCACCTTTGCTGAAAGAGAAATTACAGCAGAACAATTAATGCAGCACTATGAAAACACTTGGGATGGACGTTTTGCCCAAGTGGCGGACTTAGAAGAAATTTTAAAAGAGGATTAAATGGATAAAAAAGAATTACTAGAATTGGTTGTCAAGGCAGCTGATGAAAAACGAGCAGAAGACATTACTGTGCTAGATTTGCAAGAATTGACGACGATGACAGACTATTTTGTCATTGCCAGCTCTATGAACAGCCGTCAACTAGAGGCTATTGCTGATAATATTCGTGAGAAAGTCACAGAAGCAGGGCAATCAGCTAGCCATGTAGAAGGAGACTCTGCTGGAGGCTGGGTGCTTTTGGATCTAGGCGAGGTGGTCGTGCATATCTTTTCTGAGGAAATGCGGAATCACTACAACCTTGAAAAACTCTGGCATGAAGCCGTTGGTGTGGATGTGACACCATTGCTTGAGAAACAAGCCTTGTAGATAAAAAACGATGAGGGTTGAGGACATTGTCCCAACCTCTTTCAATGAGAAGAAAGGAAGAGTACCTTTTTGGTACTTCTAGATAAGATGACAACTTATGAAACCTTCGCATCAGTCTATGATGCTATTATGGATGATAGTCTTTATGATAAATGGACCGATTTTTCGCTCCGCCATTTTCCAAAAAATAAGAAAAAGCTCTTAGAATTAGCTTGTGGAACAGGAATTCAATCCGTACGTTTTGCCAAAGCTGGCTTTGATGTGGCAGGACTTGATTTGAGTGACGAGATGCTTGAAATCGCTCGTAAACGTGCCAAAGAAGCAGGTGAAGCCATTGAATTCAAACAGGGCAACATGCTTGATTTATCGCAAGCTGGGAAATACGACTTGGTGACTTGTTACTCTGATTCAATTTGCTACATGGCCGATGAAGTTGAAGTCGGTGATGTCTTTCAGCAAGTTTACAACTGTTTGAACGAAGGCGGCGTTTTCATTTTTGATGTGCACTCAACTTACCAGACAGATACCGTCTTTCCTGGTTATTCTTACCATGAAAACGCTGATGAATTTGCCATGGTCTGGGATACATACGCCGATGAAGCACCCCATTCAGTCGTGCATGAATTGACCTTCTTCTTGCAAGACGAAGACGGGCGCTTCACACGTTACGACGAAGTCCACGAAGAACGCACTTATGAAATTCTAACCTATGATATTTTACTAGAACAAGCTGGATTTAAAACTGTTAAGGTCTATGCAGATTTTGAAGACCAAGCACCGAAAAAGGAAAGCAAACGTTGGTTTTTTGTGTGTGAGAAGTAGGGGAACTTAAGTGTGTTTGATTTTTAATGGGAAGTGGTGCAAAAATGAGCTGTTTTCAAAAAGGTAATATAAATAGTGATTTGGAATCTGAAATTATTAATCTGATTGAACTTCATCAAGAGGGAGAATATTGGGATTTTAAGCGTCAATGGTATGATTCTAGTAAAGTTGTTGATCTTTTACATGATATTATATGTATGGCAAATAATTTAGCTAATCATGACGCTTATATTATTATTGGTGTAGATGATGAAAATTTTTCTTTATATGATGTAGCTGCAGATCGAAACCGGAGGAATACTCAAAAAATTGTTGATTTTTTGAAGGATAAAAAATTTGCAGGAGATATTCGACCAATTGTAACTGTAAAACAAGTTTTAATAAAATCGTTTATTTTAGATGTGATAATAATTCATAATAGTAGACAAACACCATTCTATCTGAAAGAAAAATTCCAAAGTTTAAAAGCTAATCACATTTATACAAGAATCCAAGACAGTAATACTCCAAAAGATAAGTCTGCAGATATAGATAAGGTTGAATATTTATGGAAAAAAAGATTTGGTCTTGTTCAAACGCCAAATGAAAAATTTGAAATTTATTTAAAAGATTCAAAAAATTGGATGAATATTTCAGATAATACTATGGAAGTGTATTATAAAATTTTCCCAGAATATAGACTAATTTATGATTTTGATGAAAGTCGACATGGTTATGAATATTATCACTTTTTTCAATCAGATTCTACTCCTAGTTATTTAAAAATACAATTATATTATCATCAAACTTTACTAGCAGATTTTGTAGGTTTATCTTTAGATGGTGGAAGATATGATACTCCATGTCCAGAAACCGATGGTATAGCTTTCAATGCCATTAGGGGATGGGATGTTATGTTTAAATATATGGAAAAAGATTCATTAATTTTTAAGCTTAATGAATTCTTGTATTGTAAAGAATATACTGATGATGCAAGAATCTCTAGAAATAATTTTTTTGAAAGCATTTTGGTATTTAACTCAAAAGAAGAAAGATTAAATTTTAAGCGATTTGTTAAAAGAAATTGGAAAGAATGCAGAAAACATTACTCTAGTGAAATTCAAAGTATTGTTCCTACAGTTCCAAAATTAGGAAATGGCTATACTGATGGTGCATTTAAGCAGGAATGTGAGGACATATGTATACTTCAAAAAATGTTAAGTGAATATAGAAGAATAGATTATTAGTATAAATTTAGGAGCACTCCATGACTGTTACTGGTATTATTGCTGAATTTAATCCTTTTCATAATGGGCATAAGTATTTGCTGTCGCAGGCTGAGGGGGTCAAGATTGTTGCTATGTCGGGAAATTTTGTCCAACGTGGTGAGCCTGCGATTATGGATAAGTGGACTCGGACCCGAATGGCTCTGAGAAATGGTGCGGATTTGGTGGTTGAATTGCCATTTTTGGTGGCTGTTCAGTCAGCTGACTACTTCGCACAGGGTGCAGTAGATATTTTAGAGCGCCTTGGTGTGGATAAGTTAGCCTTTGGCACGGAAGAGGTCTTAGATTATCAACACTTTTCACAGATTTATGGAGACAATCAACAGAAAATGGTGAACTACGTACAAAGTTTGCCAGATGATTTGTCTTATCCACAGAAAACGCAGAGAATGTGGGAAAAGTTTGCTGGTGTAAAATTCACAGGCAATACACCCAATCACATTTTAGGACTTTCTTATGCCAAAGCTTGTGCTGGAAAGGCTATTGAGATTCTTCCAATCAAGCGTCAAGGAGCTGGCTATCATTCGCAAGAAGAAAATTTAAAATACGCCTCTGCTACGGCTCTTAGAGAGCGTCTTAATTGTCCAGATTTTTTGGAGAAATTTACCCCGACTCATGAACTGCTGATTCAGTCTCCCAAAGTGACCTGGTCAGCACTCTATCCTTTGCTGCGTTACCAGATCATCAGTCATCCCGATTTGACGAGTTTTTATCAGGTTAATCAAGAACTTGCGGTGCGCTTGCAGGAAGCAGTGAAAACCAGTTATAGCGTAGAGGAGTTGGTTGAACAAGTCGCAACTAAGCGATATACGAAAGCACGCATCAGACGTATTCTGACTTATATTTTGGTCAGTGTAAGAGATGAGCAACTACCTAGCGGGATTCATATCTTGGGCTTTACAAAAGCAGGACAAGAACATCTTAAAAAGATGAAAGGAAAAACAGAATTCATTAGTCGCATCGGTCAAGAACCATGGGATTCCTTAACCCAGCGAGCTGATTGTATTTATAGACTAGGGAATGCCCAGCTAGAAGAGCAGAATTTTGGAAGAATTCCGATAATAGTAGGTTGATGCAAAAATTATTTTATAGAGCTAGACATTGTCAATAATTTGCTAGTGAAATTCAACCTGACTTGTGATATAATAAGAAAGATTGAAAAAGTGAAAATCTAAAGGAGAATATCCAATGGGACGTAAATGGGCCAATATTGTGGCAAAAAAGACTGCCAAAGATGGTGCAAACTCAAAGGTTTATGCTAAATTTGGTGTTGAAATCTATGTAGCAGCTAAAAAAGGAGAGCCAGATCCAGAATCGAACTCAGCTTTGAAATTTGTTATTGAACGTGCGAAACAAGCGCAAGTGCCAAAGCATGTCATTGACAAAGCACTGGATAAGGCAAAAGGAAACACAGACGAAACCTTTACAGAGGGGCGTTATGAAGGGTTTGGGCCAAATGGTTCTATGCTCATCGTTGATACACTTACTTCAAATGTCAACCGTACTGCAGCAAATGTTCGCTCTGCCTTTGGTAAAAACGGTGGAAATATGGGAGCAAGTGGCTCAGTTTCTTATATGTTTGATAATAAAGGTGTGATTGTGTTTGCAGGAGACGATGCAGACAGTGTCTTTGAACAACTGTTAGAAGCAGATGTAGACGTAGATGATGTAGAAGCAGAAGATGGAAGCATTACAGTTTATACAGCACCAACAGACCTGCACAAGGCTTTGACGGCTCTCCGTGAATCTGGTGTAGAAGAATTCCAAGTTACCGAATTGGAAATGATTCCACAATCTGATGTGGTGTTATCAGGCGAAGATTTAGAAACATTTGAAAAATTGTATGCTGTTTTAGAAGACGATGAAGACGTACAAAAGATTTATACAAATGTAGAAGGATTTTAATAGTGAAGAAAGAGGTGGTGGGACAGAAGTAAATATTTTTAATTTTTACTTCTGTCCTACCACTGCAGGGTTGCTTAGATACTCTTCTGAGCTTAAAAAGCAAATGAAGAGTCCGACAGCTACTGCGTCAAGAGTTTTTTACTAATACAGATTGAGACTGAGATAATTTTGTCCCAGTCTCTTTTTTTGTTACTTACTAATCTCTCAGTGTTTTTTAAGAAATTTAGTTATAAGACCGTATGTATGTTGAGCTAGTATCTTCTTTACTTTGATAGAGTAGACATGGAGTTTGGTAGAAAAGGTGGCTAGCTAATAATATGTAGTTGAAGAGTGAGGTTGGTTTCCAAGACTGCTTGTTGTAGCTTAGTTTATTCTAAAAATTCAAATAAGGAGCGTAAAAAGCAGACAAACCAGTGATAAACTATAAGTTGAGAGAAGTAAACTATTGGTCGATTGAGTTTGTAAGAAAAGGCGCTACAATATAATTAGCAAATGGAGGGAGGAAAAATCTGATGAAAAAACAAACACTAGGTATGATGATTTCATCATTAAGGAAAGCAAAAGGGATGACACAATTAGAACTGGCTGAAAAGATAAGGGTCACTGATAAGGCTGTTTCAAAATGGGAAAGAGATTTATCCTATCCAGATATTAATACCATTCCTAAATTAGCAGACCTGTTTGATACATCGGTAGATGAGCTGATGCAAGGACAGACAGTGATGAAAGAAAACAAGAAAAATAGAAAATCTGATATTGTTGACACCGTGTTGAGAGGACTTGGAGTAGCCATGGGGATTGTTGTAGTGGTTTTATCTGCTTTAGGAAAAGTGGACACTAAGGCTGCACTGACAATGCTTGGACTTGGTTTAGCCAGCCTTTCTATCTCTTCACTAAAGGATAGAAACGAATGAGAATAATTGTTAAAGGCGTTGGTGAAATAACTATCGCCTTTTCTGGTAAGTTTTCATATTCAGGTCATCTAGAGATTTTACATGGGGTTATATTATAATGGTAATAAGATTCTCGCAAGCGTCTGGGAACAGGGAAAAAGAGGAAGGGGAAATGGACGCTTTTAAGCATATCAATCCTAAGTTTTTAGTATGGTAAAGAATTATTCGGGTGCACAATTTGTCAAAGACCTTGTAGCTAGATTATCGTGGCAATTATTGCCTTACCATTGTCAATTGCTTTAGCGATTGCTTCGAGGGTCAATCCAGAGCAAGATCTTTATACAGCTGTTGTAGTTGGTTTTTTCATTTCCTTTTTTAGGTGGGAGTCGTGTTCAGATTGGTGAGCCAACAGTCGCTTTGGTTGTTATCATTTATGGAATTATTGCGCAATACGGTCTGGCTGGTCTGACAGTGGCTACTTTCTTAGCTGGCCTTATGCTCATTGGCATAGGTTTGTTGCATTTTGATGATCTGATTAAATTTATTTCAAAGACCATCACTGTTGGATTTACCCTTGGAATTGCCGTTGGAATCATCGTTGGACAAATCAAGGACTTATTTTGTCTGAACAAGGTAAAAATGTCTTAATTCTTCGTATGCGCAGTGTGTCTGCAATGGATATTTCGGGGTTGGATGCTCTTGAAGAGATCCTTGGCAAATGTCAACGAACAACCTTACCATATCATGGAAAAAGCAAGCTTTATTGATAGAGTTGGTGCAGACAACTTTTGTGCTAATATTGATGTCGCTTTAACGCGCGCAGCTAGTTTAGAAAAGTAATTGAGTTTTCCACTATTCGTCAAATGTATCAATGTTTGGTAAAAATCGGATTTCGTTTAGCTCTACTTGATAAAGAAAATCTATCACTTTGATAAAAATCAAATAATAGTCAAGAAGGAAAATATTTGATATGATAAGACTTATCTTAATGAAAGAGGTTATTATAGGAATATGAAAAAAGTGTTGAAATATTCTTCTTTAGCAGCCCTTGGTTTTTTGACAATAGGAGCTTTAGCAGCGTGCTCCAATTCAAAATCAACGACTTCATCTGGAAAAACAGAAATTAAAGTCGCAACGAATGCTTCACCAAAACCATTTAACTATGAAGAAAATGGTAAACTAACAGGTTATGAAATCGAAGTAGTTCGTGCGATCTTCAAAGATTCTGACAAATACAAGGTAAAATTTGAAACAACAGAGTGGTCAGGTATTTTCGCAGGTCTGGATAGTGATCGCTACCAAATGGCAGTGAACAATATCAGCTATACAAAAGAACGTGCAGGTAAGTATTTGTATGCAGCTCCGACTGCTAAAAATCCAAATGTCTTAGTAGTGAAAAAATCTGATAAAACTATTCAATCATTGGATGATATTGGTGGTAAGACAACAGAAGTAGTGCAAGGGACAACGACTGCCGCACAATTAGAAAAATACAATCAAGCACATGCTAACAATCCAACGAAAATTAGCTATACAAAAGCGGATTTTCAACAAATTATGAACCATTTAAACGATGGAAAGTTTGATTATAAGATTTTTGATAAAATCGGTGTTGAAACAGTTATTAAAAATCAAAAACTGGACCACCTAAAAGTGATTGATTTACCAAGCAATCAACAACCTTATGTTTATCCGCTTTTAGCAAAAGGACAAGATGAGTTGAAAACATTTGTTAATAAGCGCATTCAAGAGTTGTATAAAGACGGAACTCTGGAAAAATTATCCCAAAAATTCTTTGGCGGTAGTTACTTGCCAGCGGAAGCAGATGTGAAATAAGAGAATGTAAAGCCAGCTAGTTTCAAAGTTTCAGCTGGTTTTCTTACACAAAACAGTTATAGTTTATAGCTATACCTTTTGTTATGAAATAACAATTTGTCAATCAGCTAAATATGTGCGATACTATTTTCATAAGATTTTTAAAGGAGACAGAAAATGAAATTGAAAAAATGGTTTGGAATAACGGTTCTAGCAGCTGCAGCAGTGATTGGCTTAGCAGCTTGTGGTTCAGGAAATAAAAGTGATAACGCCAAAACGGTTAAGATTGGTGTGATGACAAAGAGCGACTCAGAAGAAAAACGCTGGGACAAGATCCAAGAATTGTTGAAAAAAGACAATATTAAATTGGAATTTACAGAATTTACGGACTACTCGCAACCAAATAAAGCAGTTGCTGATGGTGCAGTGGATATCAATGCTTTCCAACATTACTATTTCTTGAACAATTGGAACAAGGAAAACAAGCAAGACTTAGTCGCAGCTGCTGAAACTTATATCTCACCCATTCGTCTCTACTCTGGTACCAAAAATGGAAAAAATAAATATACAAAAGTAGACCAAATTCCAAATGGTGCAGAAATTGCAGTTCCAAATGATGCGACAAATGAAAGTCGGGCGCTTAATTTATTACAATCTGCAGGATTGATTAAATTAGACAAGTCTGGAAATGAATTGGCAACTGTGGCAAATATCAAAGAAAATCCGAAAAAATTGAAAATTACAGAATTGGATGCTAGTCAAACAGCTCGCTCATTGACTTCAGTAGATGCAGCCGTTGTAAACAATACATTTGTAACAGAAGCAAAATTGGACTATAAAAACGCTTTGTTCATTGAACCAAAAGATAAAAATTCAAAACAATGGTTTAATATCATTGCAGCCAAAAAAGATTGGGAAAAATCTTCAAAAGCCGATGCCATTAAAAAAATCATCAAAGCTTACCATACAGATGAAGTGAAAAAAGTGGTTGAAGAAACATCAGATGGCTTAGACCAACCAGTTTGGTAATCTTGATTCTATTAGCTGTAGTTCAGTCTAAAAACTCAGTTGGTAATTCCAACTGAGTTTTGTCGCCATTTCTATGAGGAGAAAAGATGACATTTTCAAGTGAAGAAGAACAAATTAAAAGATTTGAAGAGGATATGGTGGCACAAGACTATATTGCCGTTTTACGGGCGTTGATTGCTAAAAAATCAATCTTCGCTCAACAAGTCGGTTTACAAGAAGTTGCTGCTTATCTGAAAGAAATTTTTACAAAAGCTGGTGCAGAGGTGGAATTAGATGAAAGCTATACAGCGCCATTTGTGATAGCAACATTTAAAAGTCAGAATCCAACAGCTAAGACAATTATTTTTTACAACCATTATGATACAGTTCCGGCAGATAGTGATCAAATTTGGACAGATGATCCGTTCACTCTATCTATTCGGGATGGTAGTATGTATGGTCGTGGAGTCGATGATGATAAAGGGCATATTATCGCACGTTTGACGGCTGTTCAAAAGTATTTACAAAAGCATAAGAGTTTGCCTGTCAATGTCATTTTTATGATGGAAGGAGCAGAAGAGTCTGCTTCGGTTGATTTAGAGAAATATCTAGAGAAACACAAATCTCTTCTACATGGAGCAGACCTGTTGGTTTGGGAGCAAGGAATTAAAAATTCTTTAGGTCAACTTGAAATTTCTGGCGGAAACAAAGGAATTGTGACCTTTGATATGAAGGTCCAAAGTGCGGAAGTGGATATTCATTCTAGCTTTGGTGGTGTGATTGATTCAGCTTCTTGGTACTTGTTGAACGCCCTTGCTAGCTTGAGAGGTAAGGATGGACGTATTCAGGTAGAAGAACTTTATGATCAAGTAATCGCACCTAATCAACGAGAGTTAGCTTTAGTAGAAAAATACGCTCAACGCAGTCCAGAAGAAGTACAAGCTATTTATGGTTTGGAATTACCTTTATTACAAGAGGAGAAAAAAGCTTTTTTAAATCGAATTTTCTTTGAACCATCTTTGAATATTGAAGGAATTACTTCTGGTTACCAAGGTCAAGGAGTGAAGACGATTCTTCCGTCAGAGGCTTCAGCAAAAGCAGAAGTTCGCTTAGTGCCAGGACTGGAACCACATGGAGTATTAGAACTGATTCGCAAACAACTCGACAAAAATGGTTTCGATAAGGTAGAATTAGTTTATACTTTGGGAGAAATGAGCTATCGTAGTGATATGAGTGCGTCGCCGATTTTAAATGTCATTAAACTGGCTAAGAAATTCTATCAAAAAGGAGTTTCTGTCTTACCAACTACAGCAGGTACAGGACCGATGCATACAGTATTTGAAGCTCTTGAAGTGCCGATGGTTGCTTTTGGACTTGGTAATGCAAATAGTCGTGACCATGGTGGTGATGAGAATGTACGCATTTCAGATTATTACACCCATATTGAATTAGTAGAGGAGCTGATTGTAAGTTATGAGTAAAGAAATGATTCAATTAGAGCATATTGACGTAACTTTTCAACAAAAGAAACGTCAGATTCAAGCAGTTAAAGATGTGACACTTCATATTCAAGAAGGAGATATTTATGGAATTGTTGGCTATTCTGGAGCTGGGAAATCAACCTTGGTGCGTGTCATTAACCTACTGCAAGTTCCAACGAGTGGGAAAATTATTGTAGATGATGATGTTCTTTTTGACAATAAAGTAACTTTGACAGCAGAACAGTTGCGTCGCAAACGTCAAGACATCGGCATGATTTTTCAACATTTTAATCTGATGAGTCAACTGACGGCAGAAGAAAATGTCGCTTTTGCGCTGAAACATTCTGGTTTGTCAAAAGAAGAAAAGAGAGAAAAAGTACGTACTCTGTTGGAGTTGGTAGGCTTAGCCGATCGTGCTGAAAATTATCCTTCTCAGCTTTCTGGAGGGCAAAAACAGCGGGTTGCAATCGCGCGTGCCTTGGCAAATGACCCCAAAATCTTGATTTCTGATGAATCAACCTCTGCCTTAGATCCAAAAACAACTAAACAAATTTTAGCTCTTTTACAAGATTTAAATCAAAAGCTAGGATTAACAATTGTTTTAATCACCCATGAAATGCAAATTGTTAAAGACATTGCCAACCGTGTCGCAGTTATGCAGGACGGTCAATTGATTGAAGAAGGTTCTGTCTTGGATATTTTCTCTAATCCTCAGCAAGACTTAACCAAAGACTTCATCTCGACTGCAACAGGAATTGATGAAGCTATGGGCAAGATTGAGCAACAAGAAATTGTCAAACATTTGGCGAAAAATAGTCTCTTGGCGCAAATGAAGTACGCAGGAACCTCTACAGATGAACCTTTGCTGAATGAAATTTACAAACATCATCAAGTTACTGCCAATATACTTTATGGGAACATTGAAATTTTAGGTGGAACGCCTGTTGGAGAACTGGTCGTTGTTTTATCTGGTGAAAAGGAAAATCTAGCAGCTGCTAAAACAGCCATTCGTGAAGCTGGTGTTCAATTGACAGTATTGAAGGGAGAAGCATAGATGGAAAATTTTATTCAAACATACTTGCCGAATGTTTATCGAATGGGTTGGAGCGGTCAAGCTGGCTGGGGAACAGCTATTCACTTGACATTGTATATGACAGTCATTTCTTTTATTATCGGCGGATTGTTAGGCTTAATTGCAGGGCTTTTTCTTGTTTTGACTGCTCCAGGAGGTGTCTTGGAAAATAAAATAGCTTTTTGGATTTTAGACAAAATCACATCTATCTTCCGTGCTATCCCATTTATTATTTTGTTAGCTGTTCTTTCACCTTTTTCACACTTAATTGTAGGAACTAGCATTGGACCAAATGCAGCTATCGTACCTCTTTCTTTTGCAGTATTTGCTTTCTTTGCTCGCCAAGTTCAAGTTGTACTCGCTGAGTTAGACGGCGGTGTTATCGAGGCCGCCCAAGCTAGTGGAGCAACTTTTGGTGATCTTGTCGGTGTTTATCTGCGAGAAGGTTTGCCAGATTTGATTCGTGTGACAACAGTCACTCTTATTTCTCTTGTTGGTGAGACTGCAATGGCTGGTGCAGTCGGTGCTGGAGGAATCGGGAATGTTGCGATTGCTTATGGCTTCAATCGCTATAATAACGATGTAACGATTTTAGCAACAGTTATTATCATTGTACTTATCTTTGCCATTCAGTTTGCTGGTGATTTTTTGACTAGAAAATTAAGCCATAAATAGGATAGCTGAGATGATTGTTAGAGATAAACAATAAATATATAGAAAAATAATATAAAAGTTCTATGATAATAGGTCATAGAATTTTTATTTTATACATATTTTCTCTTTCGTATGACCAGTACAAGTATTTAGCAGTTTACAGGAGATAAGAAAGAGGAGGAAGGAAAAATTGAAAGAAAAAGTTTAAGAAAAGTAAAAAAAGATGAAAAAAGGTATTGACAAGAAGAGAAGGAGATGATATACTAAGATAGTTGTCGCTTGAGGGGCGACAAAGACCTTTGAAAACTGAACAAGACGAACCAATGTGCAGGC
>NZ_JADNQV010000003.1:0-193872 GCF_015594635.1 Streptococcus sp. HF-100 | reverse complement strand
TACTCAGCAGTTAAGTGACGATAGCCTAGGAGATACACCTGTACCCATGCCGAACACAGAAGTTAAGCCCTAGAACGCCGGAAGTAGTTGGGGGTTGCCCCCTGTGAGATAAGGTAGTCGCTTAGCAAGGATAGGAAGTAGAGATACTTCCTTTTTGGGAGTTTAGCTCAGCTGGGAGAGCATCTGCCTTACAAGCAGAGGGTCAGCGGTTCGATCCCGTTAACTCCCATTTCTTTAAGCGGGTGTAGTTTAGTGGTAAAACTACAGCCTTCCAAGCTGTTGTCGCGAGTTCGATTCTCGTCACCCGCTTTGAACAGAGATGTTCAACCATACCAAGTTTTTGGACTTGGGCGCGTAGCTCAGGTGGTTAGAGCGCACGCCTGATAAGCGTGAGGTCGGTGGTTCGAGTCCACTCGTGCCCATTTTTAAGATACATGGTCCGTTGGTCAAGGGGTTAAGACACCGCCTTTTCACGGCGGTAACACGGGTTCGAATCCCGTACGGACTATAAATTTTATTGGAGGATTACCCAAGTCCGGCTGAAGGGAACGGTCTTGAAAACCGTCAGGCGTGTAAAAGCGTGCGTGGGTTCGAATCCCACATCCTCCTTAGTAGGAATAACGCGGGATGGAGCAGCTAGGTAGCTCGTCGGGCTCATAACCCGAAGGTCGTAGGTTCAAATCCTGCTCCCGCAATAGGTAGGCTCGGTAGCTCAGTTGGTAGAGCAATGGATTGAAGCTCCATGTGTCGGCGGTTCGATTCCGTCTCGCGCCATATTAGTTTAATATCAGGAAGGGTAGCGAAGAGGCTAAACGCGGCGGACTGTAAATCCGCTCCTTCGGGTTCGGGGGTTCGAATCCCTCCCCTTCCATACCTTTACGGGCATAGTTTAAAGGTAGAACTAAGGTCTCCAAAACCTTCAGTGTGGGTTCAATTCCTACTGCCCGTGTTTATTGTGAATATGGCGGGTGTGGTGAAGTGGTTAACACACCAGATTGTGGCTCTGGCATGCGTGGGTTCGATCCCCATCACTCGCCTATTTTATATTATTGGGGTATAGCCAAGCGGTAAGGCAAGGGACTTTGACTCCCTCATGCGTTGGTTCGAATCCAGCTACCCCAGTTTAACTTTGCCGGCGTGGCGGAATTGGCAGACGCGCTGGACTCAAAATCCAGTGTCCGCAAGGACGTGCCGGTTCGACCCCGGCCGCCGGTATTGCTTAAGTTTAGAAAAAGTCTTGATACACAAGGCTTTTTTTTGATGTTTTTCTTTATCGTACCCCAAATTGTACCCCAATTATAGTCTATCCATGATAGATTCTACCTCTTTGAACTCTTTATCAATTCTTTCTGTCATAGTATGACCATATGCCTTTATCAACATTTGGATATCTTTATGACCTAAAATTTTAGCCACAACTCCCATATCTATATGACTATGAAGTAAATATGAGCCATAAGTGTGTCTAAGTCCTTGTTCTAGACCATAGTGAAAGAAGAGAAATTTCTCTTTGTTTTTATTTGTAGTAATGAGTTTATTCTTTTTCGTTCTTTTATCATGTTAGGCAGAACAGTAACTGTTTTATCATCTATTGGTACTGCTCGTATGGAGTATCATTTTTTGCTTTCGTCCCCCCATGTCGTAGTGTTATATCTTCTATGTGTGTATAAATAATGGTCTTCTAACTTTGTATCATCATCAGTTATATCACTTGCTTCTCCATACCTCATGCCTGTTTTAGCTATGATATATAGAACATGATATATAACTGTTGTCTCATAATCTAATTTTTCTTCCAGATAGTTTACTAATCTATGATAATCCTCAACACTATGAATATATTTTTCCTCATTTTTTTGAGTTTCCTTTCCTGCAAAGCGTTCTACGTTACTTGTGAAATCATCAAGAACTATCTTATCAGATTGCACTAATTGTATAGTTTTTCTAATTGTTGAATTGATTCTACTTAAGTAATCATATCCAACAGTTTCCCCATGGATATTCATGGTTCTTTGATATTCTGTCGATTTTATATCAACTATTGCTTTATCTTCAAATAGTTTTTTTATTGTTTCTCCATAAATCTGCTAATTTTTCTTTATAACTTCTTTTTAAGTCTAACTTTTAAGACATACCAAGTTTGATATAATTCAAGTCAATGTTTGTTACAATTTTCTTTTCTTCCTTAATTGATTTGTGAGCTTATCTAGATCAATTAGAGTTTAAAAATTGAAAATTTGTAGTTGTTAGTCTCGTCTTCGAAAGGTTTCGACAATCCAATAGGCTGTTGAAGTAGTGAAGGAAGCAAACGAAGCTTTTAGTTTGAGTAGTGTTCGTCCAAGTTTGAAAAGCGAATGGTGTTGAGATTTGCTTTGCAAGCAACGTTAGCGATTTTTGTAAAAAGCAAGGTCGTACTTTGTGATAACTATATTGGGAGGAAAATATTTTTAAAAAAGTATTGACTTTGACCTAAGGGGAGGGTTTATAATGAGATTTGTAAGGAGGAAATGATGTATCAAATCAAAGAAGCTGCGCAGCTTTCAGGTGTTTCTGTCAAAACACTGCATCACTATGATAAAATAGGTTTGCTTGTGCCGCAAAAGTCTGAAAACGGGTATCGCCTTTATAGTGAAGCAGATTTAGAGCGCCTGCAAATTATTTTATTTTACAAATATCTTGGATTTTCTTTAAAGAAAATAGCAGAGCTGCTAAGTCAGGAAGAGCAGGAACTATTGCCTCACTTGAACAAGCAATTGCAGTTTTTGCAGCAGGAAAGGGAACATTTGGATACCTTGATTTCCACCTTACAAAAGACAATTCAAGCTCAAAAAGGAGAAAGAAAAATGACGACACAAGAAAAATTTGTTGGATTTACCTACGAAGATCATGCAAATTATTATCATCAAGCGGTTGAAACATACGGTCAAGAAGTAATGGACGATTCTCGTGCACGACAAGTTGGCAAAGAAACTGAGATGACGGAAGCATTTAACAAAGTTTTTCGCAATCTAGCTAACAATATGCAAAAAGGTCTAGCTGTGGAAGCACAAGAGAATTTATCAGAAGCCGAGCAGTTATTTCAAGCAATGAATACCTATGCCTTTGATTGCTCTCTGGAAGTTTTCGCTTTTATCGGAAAAGGCTATGTGGCAAATCCAGAATTTAAGAAAAATATTGACCAATTTGGAGTTGGAACAGCCCAATATGTAGCAGATGTTATCCAAGCATACGTTCACAAGTAAAATAAAAAATAGGGCAAATGCTAGTATTCTGCATGGTAGCATCTGCTCTATTTTTAGTATTCCACACTTCCAGCGACCCAGCCAGTACAAAGAGCGACTGTAATATTAAATCCACCAGTATGAGCATTGATATCCAGCACTTCGCCAGCAAAATAAAGCCCAGGAACTAGTTTGCTTTCTAAAGTCTTGGGATTGATTTCCTTAAGACTGACACCGCCCTTAGTCACAAAAGATTTGGCTAGAGACATTTTGCCGGTAATAGGAATCGCTAGGGCTTTGAGCTGTTGAATGAGCTCTTCTTTTTCTTTTCCAGTCAATTGTTTGCCTTTTTTAGGGAATGGCTGCGCGAAAAAGTCTGCCAGACGTTCAGGAAGTAATTGTTTGAGACTATTTTTGAGCGATTTTTCTCGGTTATTTTCTAAAAATGCTGCCAAATCTTCCGCAGAAAACTGTGGTAAGACATCTAAATAAATGGTTTCACCGCCTTTGAGGAAACTGGAGAGCCGCAATGCGGCAGGACCTGACAAGCCGAAGTGGGTAAAAAGCAAGTCATGGGTAATGATGTGTTTATTATAACGAAGGGTGACATTGGCTAATGAAATCCCCTGTAAAGCCTTGTGTGGAAAATCTGTCAAAAGTGGGCTTTCTGCAGCTTCTAACTCTGTTATTGTATGGTTGAAATGGCGCGCAATCTCATAGCCAAAGCCAGTAGAGCCAGTTGAAGGATAGGATTTTCCACCTGTTGTGACAATCAATCGAACGCAGCTCCAAATGCGCTCACTTGACTTGATGATAAAGCAATCCGCATTTTTCTTTACAGAAACTACTTCCGTCTGGATCATGATGGTGACGCCTAGCTCCTTCATTTTTCGTTCTAATGCTTCAATAATTGTAAAAGATTTGTCTGTTGTTGGGAAAACGCGTCCGTGATCCTCTACTTTGAGTGCAACACCATTCTCAGTGAAAAAATTCATAATATCATGATTGTCAAACTGGGAAAAGACGCTGTAGAGGAAGCGACCGTTGCCTGGTATGCCAGCTAATAAATCTTCTAAAGTGCCATTATTCGTCACATTGCAGCGTCCGCCACCTGTTCCGGCGAGCTTCTTACCCAAGCGTTTATTTTTTTCTAAGAGGAGAGTTTTTTGTCCATGAAAGGAGCTGGAAATAGCAGCCATCATACCAGCAGGTCCTCCGCCTATCACGATTGTATCAAAATGGTTCATTGTACTTCTTTCTTTAAATGAATATGTCAAATTTATTGTATCATAAATGTGATGAAATTCCTTGAAATCCGGAGCAAATTTGACAGTTAAGCCTTGATATGATAAGATTTAGGTATATATCTAGAAAAAGTTTCAGAGGAAATTATGGCAATTGAAAAGACAGTCAGCGAGCTAGCCGAGATTTTAGGGATTAGCCGTCAGGCGATGAACAATCGGGTCAAAACTCTTGCGCCCGAAGATACCGACAAGAATGAAAAAGGGGTCACCGTTGTGACGCGCAGCGGTTTGATAAAGCTGGAAGAAATTTACAAAAAGACGATTTTTGAAGATGAACCGGTCAGCGAAGATGTCAAGCAACGTGAGCTCATGGAAATTTTGGTAGATGAGAAAAATGCAGAAATTGTGCGTTTGTATGACCAGTTAAAAGCAAAAGATGCTCAATTAGCTAAAAAAGATGAGCAATTGCGCGTGAAAGATGTGCAGATTGCTGAAAAAGACAAGCAATTAGACCAGCAGCAGCAATTGACTGCTAAGGCCATGAGTGAGCGTGAAACTTTGCTATTAGAATTGGACGAAGCTAAAGAAAAAGTGCAAGCACAAGAGCAGAAAGGTTTTTTTGCAAGATTGTTTGGACGATAGAGAGAATCTCGGTTGAAGAAACTGAGATTTTTTTATAGAATGAAAGATGTGATGAAAGAAAAAGTCGCAAAAAATATCAATATTCTTGCTTCTTTTTGCGGGAAGCGAGATTTACCAGAATTAACACAGAAAGCTTTAGAAGATAAATATAGCCTAAAACAGGCTGATGTCATGGTGCTGTTTGGTGGAAGTATTCTAGTGGGTGGAGATTCCGACAGAGGTCAGAATAGTTTTTGAAGCATTAAAACAAGATTATGCTGACTTAATCCGTCTAGCAAATCCTCTCTATGCTTCAGTTGATGAAAAATAAGTTAAAGGAGAATGATGAAACAACAGCGCTTAGGTTTTCAAAAACTTTATCAAAATCTTGATAAAATTCTATTTTTGTTTTTTATTATTTTTATGCTGACAGAATATGCTTGGTTGCCTTTTAATTCGTGGGCGGCAGGTACTTTGCTTCGTCAGACGGGTTATCAATTTCTATCGTATAATAATGTAGTTGGAGTGTTATCTAGTCATCCTCTAGTTACTCTGGCTTTTATCCTCTTGTTTTTAGCCAATCTGTTGGTCGCTTATGTTCAAATCACACTTCTTTTTTTAGGAGCGCACAATCTATTGACTCAAGACAAGCGAACCCTCTTGAAGTTTACCAAGAAAACCATAGCAGACAGTTTACTCATCTTAAAGCAGGCACGTCCTAGTAAAATCTTGTTTGTCTTGCTCTACATCGCTCTGCTCTTTCCTTTTCTCCGAAAAATCCTCAAAATTTACTATCTAAACAAAATTTTAGTTCCAAATTTTATCTTAACTTATTTGAAAGAGACGTATTTTTGGGGTGCTGTCGTCCTGACTCTACTTGTATGGCTGATGTTATTGGTTGCTGTCCGTTTGATGTTTGCTTTGCCCAAGATTCTGATTGAGAATGTTTCCGTCAGAGAAGCGGTTCAATTTAGTTTGGAAAAAACGCGTAAGCGTTTGGTATTCTATTCTTGGCACTTGTTTTGGATTGTGACTAAGACTTTTCTCTTCTTTTTTGGAATGGCTCTGCCTCTCTTCCTTTTACAGCATGTTGCAGACGGTCATTCCAATCAAGTGGCAACGATTGCTGGTGTGATGAATTATGTGTTGCTGAAAAATGCTCACTATCTGATGTTGAGCTATTTCTTGATTAAATTTGTTTCTTTTCTGACTGAGCAAGGTTTGGCGGATTGTCCGCGGCGAAAGTTCGATCGCGTTTTGCGCTGGCTTGTGATTTCCATTGCTTCTATATTCTTTGCTGTGGAAGGTTATATGTATCTCATTTTTCCATTGGAAACGGTTCCTGTTACGATTTCTCACCGAGGAGTGTCGCAGGAAAATGGTGTACAAAATACGATTCAGTCATTGGAAAAGACGGCTTTGCTAAAACCAGATTACATAGAAATGGATGTACAAGAGACAAAAGATGGTCAATTTGTCATGATGCACGATGCTAATCTTTTCAATTTGGCGGGTGTCAATGCAAGTCCGCAGGATTTGACCTTGGCAGAACTAACTGCTTTAGAGGTTTCAGAAAATGGCTATCGGACAAAAATTTCCAGTTTTGATGCGTATCTCAACCGTGCCAACGAATTGGGGCAGCGGTTGCTCATTGAAATCAAAACCAGCAAAAAAGATTCTTCGGATATGATGGAGCGCTTTTTGAAAAAATATGGCCCAACGATTAAAAAGTACGGTCATCAAATGCACTCATTGGACTATCGCGTGATTGAAAAAGTTGTGAAATACGATGCTAGCATTAAAAGCTTTTTTATCCTGCCTTATAATACAATCTTCCCACGAACCAAAGCTAGTGGTTATACTATGGAATACTCCACACTAGATGAAAACTTTGTTTCTAAGTTGTGGCAAGCAGATAAATTGCTCTATGATTGGACGGTCAACGATGTAAACAGCATTGCAAAATCTTTCCGCTTGAATGTTGACGGTATCATAACGGATGATGTTCAACTGGTGCAAAGTTCCATTAAAGAGCTGAAAGACAATCCAAAATATACAGACTTACTCCTTAATAAAGCCTTTGATTTCTTTAATTTTACATAAAATAGCCCCCTCTTAGCAATGAACTAGGAGGGGGTGAGTTTTTTGAGATTTGTTTTAAAACGGCATTTTGCCTGCAAAGGCACCTAACTTTTTCTTAGTTGCGGCATCAATTTCTACGAGGGCAGCGTTGATAGCTTGGGTTGTCATGTCAGATAAAGTTTCTAAGTCTTCTGGGTCGACAACAGCTTCTTGGAAGTCGATTTTGACGACTTTTTTATCACCTGTAAGAGTTGCGACCACGAGGTCTTGGGCAGATTTGCCAACAAATTCTGTCGCAGCAAGCTCGGCTTGCCCTTTTTCCATTTGTTTTTGTAATTTTTGTGCTTGTTTCATCATTGATTGCATATTCATCATTGTTTTGGTTCTCCTTAATTATAATTGCTCTTTTATTATAACATGTTTTCGGATGATAGCAAAATTGTAATTGATTGTAAAATAATTTGTTTTCTAGTATCATTGAACTGATGAGATGATGAAATTAGCTAAAAACAAAGATATGACTTTTTCAAGTTTTTTGATTCAAGTTAAGAAATTTATTTTAAAAATGTGAGGGAATAGAGCAGAAGCAGAGAAAGGTTTAAAATACACTTATGAATAATAATTTAGAAAATCAAGAAGATACAATTCGAGTGGACAGAGATCATTGAGAGGTTTGAGAAATTTATTATTTTTATCTTTTACTTTTTTAAAATTTAGATCTTTGGTGAATATATAGTTTATAGTTAATTTTTCAAAGGAAGGATTTATTATGAAGAAAAATAACGATAATTCATCTGTTGTTATTAAAGAAATTACATTTAATGATGGAAATAAATGGAAATTTAATAAAGACGATATAGTATTATTAGTTGGTCCCAATAATGTGGGTAAAAGCCGTACATTAAAAGATTTGAGAGAAGATTTGAATGACACATCAAAAATCAAAGTGTTAGTTAAAGAAGTCACTTATGAAACAACGGGATTTTCTGAAGAACAACTGAGAGATTATTTTGAGAGAAATTATGTTAAGGATAGTCATGGTAGTTATGATGTGATGATAGAAGAAAATGTCTACCATTCTTTTAATGATTTTAACTTTACTAATATTTTGGATGAAAAACAGTTTTATAAAGCATTATTTTCATTTTTATCAACTGAAAACCGTTTAGGTCTTACAAGACCAATTAAATTTAATTCAATTGTTGATAATCAAAATTTAAATATTATGAGAAAACTTGATATTGATTCGGAGTCAATTAGCAAATTAAACCAAGCTTTAGATTCAGGTTTTCAAAAATCTGTTGAAGTACATGAAGACTACCTAGATGGTAATATGACAAAAAAATATAAAATTGGTGAAAGTATTGAGATTTGTAATGTTATTAAATCTAATAAACGTGATAACTTAAATAAATTGAAACAATTTGAAGATTTACATAACCAAGGAGATGGGATAAGAAATGCAGTTGCAGTTTTAGCATCTATTATTGTGAATGAACATTCATTATTCTTAATTGATGAACCTGAAACTTTTTTGCATCCGCCTCAAGCAAGGGTGCTGGGAAAAAATATAGTTAGGTTGTCTGAAGGTAAACAATTATTTATTTCGACACATAATATTGATTTTATTAGAGGTGTTCTAGAAGAGGCTTCTTCAAGGGTGAAAATAATAAAAATAGATAGATATGATAACAATAATACATTTAACTTGGTTAACAATGATAGCATCAGTAATATTTCCAGTGATAAAAATTTGAAGTATACAAATATTCTCAATGGGTTATTTTATAATCAGGTTGTATTGTGTGAGAACGAAAGTGATTGTAAGTTTTATTCTGCAATATTGGAATATGAAGATTTAACAACTTATCAAAATACATTATTTTGTGCAGTTGGAGGAAAGGAGCAGTTTAAAAAAATAGTACCTTTATTAAAGAGACTAAATATTAATTATAAGATTATTGCTGATATTGATTTGATAAATAATATAGATAGCTTGAAGCAACTGTTAAATTCAATTGAGTCTCAGTGTTATAAAAGGATAGAAAAGCAACATAAACAATTTTTAGAGAATTTTGAAAGAGAAATGAATTCTCAAGTCAAAACTCAAGAGCGGATAAAAACTGAAATTAATGAAGCGTTTGATGCCGATATATATATGTCTCCAAAAGTAGCAGAGCGGATAAAAACAATATTAAGAGATATTAGTAGTTTGAAACTTTTAAAATCTGGTGGAAAAAATATCATTCCGCAGGGAGATTGTATGGCTTTATTCAATGAAATAAAAGAATTCTTAATAGACTATAATATTTTTATTCTAGAGTGCGGAGAAATAGAGAGATTCGTGCCAGAGGTAAGCGGTCACGGGAATACTTGGGTTGAAAAAGTATTTACGAATTATGCAGATATTAGTACAGATGTTTATGACGAAGCAAGGAAATTCATTAGAACTGTTTTTATCCAATAGCAATAAAAGATTGCCCTCCAAGACATATCAGTTATAATTGGCAAATAATTTAACAAAATAAAAACCGTTTTACTTCATTACAAGTAAAGCGGTTTTTGAATTATCAAGAAGATACTGCCGTTGTCTATTTTTTGTCTTATTAGTATTGATTTAAGTGATTTTAGTTTGATTTAGTAAATTAAGAAAGGACTTAAATCAACATTTCTGACGATTATCAGACTTAGAAAATCGTGGAACAAGTCTTGCATGTTCATCATTGTTTTGGTTCTCCTTAATTTTCAAACATTAACATCTTATTTTACCATATCTAGCACATCTAAGCTAGAGTTTGCTAGGTCAATGGTCAAATGATAATCGGTATTATCACGGACGGTATGCTCAAAGTCGGTTATGTAGAGGACAAGGCGGAGTGTATTGCCTGATTGCATTTTGTAAATGGTTGGCTGCAATTCAAAAGAAAATTCTAACCATTGGTCTGGTGTGACTTCTTCAACTGTTAGCAAATCGGTGCGGTTCTGTAGGTTGAGAAATCCTTTGGTGATGACGCGGTGAGGTGTCTCTTTGAAAGGCAATTCCATTAAATGATCTAGCATGTAGTAACGCCCGTTGTCCATGACTTTTGGTGCAAGGACGCCAGGAATTGGGGTGAGGCGTTTAGCTTGTCCAAGATCTAATAGTTGTGCGGAAATCAGACCTTTATCGGTGCTGGATTTTAGGCGCAGATTGAGCTTAACGGGACCATTGAGGAACAACTCTTTCTCTAAAGTAAAATCAACGGTCACTTGATTGACTTTTCCGTCAAAAAGTTCATTTTTGAAGGTTTGATAAGTCTTGCTAAAACGCTTGTAGTCCGTCTCGGAGTAAGCATTTTGAATATCTTGAGTAGTACTACCTAGATTGAAATGAGTGTGGTGTTTTTGATTACCAAAATTCTTTAGTGACAGCCAGCTCTGTGCTTGACTATTGTCTTGCCAGATTACCGTTGGCAATTCAAAGTGGGAATTGTATCCCAGCAGTTTCTTGCTGAGAAGTGCATTCATGGACTCACGAAAGTCAATGGATTGCCAATTGTTCATGTAAACGTGAGCGCCATTGTGGAAAAACAAATGCTTTTTGATGTTTTGTGGTAGTGCGTGGAACATATTGTAAACATTCAGCGGTTTGACATTCCAGTCTTGGGAGCCATGAGTGAAGACGACTTCGGCTTTGACCTTGTGTGCGTGAATCAGATAGTTGCGGTCATGCCAAAATTGATTATAATCACCCGTTTCGCGCTCCAAATTTGCTTTTAATGTTTTGAGGCTCTTTTGATACTCGGCATTGTGACGAAGACGTTCGCCCGCTAGAAGATTACGTGAGTAAGTTAATTCTGTCAAAGAGTCAAAATCTTCACCAGGATAGCCGCCGGGGCTTGTCACTAAGCCATTTTCACGATAGTAATTGTACCAAGAAGAAATTCCAGCTTCAGCAATAATGACCTCAAGACCATCTACGCCAGTTGTAGCTAGCCCATTTGACAGAGTTCCGAGGTAAGAAATTCCTGTCGTAGCAACCTTTCCATTGGACCAAGTGGCTTTGATTTCTCGCTGTCTGGTATGGTCTGTGAACGCACGGCAACGACCGTTGAGCCAATCAATAACGTTTTTATAGGCTTCAATTTGATAATAATCTCCGCTGGTCATGAGGCCTTCAGAGTCCTTGGTTCCCACACCCGATACATATAGATTAGCAAAACCGCGTGGAAGCAAATAATCATTGAGCGTGTAAGTACCGATATGACCGAGTGTTTCTTCTGCTTGCTCCACCAATACTGCTTGACCTTGTGGTTCAACCAAGCAAACTTCAGAGTCATGGACGGTGATTTTTCCGGCCTCTTTTTTAACCAAATTCACATTCATGTTATAAAGTGCTTTGTCGCTGGCTTTGTCGTTGGTTCCTTGGTGATAAGGGCTAGCAGTCATGACAGCAGGAATTTGTCCGTCAAAATGAGGACGAATGATGCTGACCTTAATCAAATCAGGCAGCCCATCTTCGTCGGTATCCACGCGCGATTCCACATAGACCACTTCGCGGATAGCATTATGGCTAGTAAAGGTCGCAAGACTTTTACCATTGAAATAGTGGTAGGTATTGTCTTCGGGGATCAAGCCTTCGCTTACCAACTTATCAATCAAGAGATTGCCGTTTTTGGTGCGCGTATTGAGCAATTGATAGAGATTTTCGAGCAAATTTCCATAGGTAATGGGAAAGTTTACGTCCTTGCGGAATGTTTCTACATCGTCAAAGTCAACAAAGGGCACAAATCCCAGCAATTGAAAAATAATGGTATAAAAAATCTCTGCTGTCAATTCCTGATTGGACGTAAAAAAGCTGAGTAAGTCTGTATTTGAATTGGCAACCAAAGACTTTAAAGCATAGTCTGTATTTTTATAATTAAAAAAAGTTCTACGTACAAAAGTCTCTAAATTTTCTTTATCAGAATACTCTGGGTGGAAAGAAAATCCAATGCTTTCCATTTCAGCCAGCATTTTTTTGTTTGTTTCTGGTGTATAACTATACTGATTATAGCGCATATTTTTACTCCTTTTTTACACTTTGTCAAAAAATAACCTTTACATTATCCATTGTAACTGATAAAATAGGATTTGTCTAAAATTTTTTTAATTAAAGAGGAGAATAAAAATGGATGTCACATGGACTGTGAAATATATCACAGAATTTCTTGGAACGGCAATTCTCATTATTTTGGGGAACGGGGCTGTTGCCAACGTTGAATTAAAGGGAACCAAAGGTCATCAAAGCGGCTGGTTAGTCATTGCAGTTGGTTATGGTATGGGGGTTATGATTCCTGCTCTTATGTTTGGAAATGTATCAGGGAATCATATCAATCCTGCATTCACACTAGGACTTGCGATTAGCGGATACTTCCCTTGGGCACAAGTTGCGCCTTACATTATTGCACAATTATTGGGAGCGATATTTGGACAAGCGTTAGTAGTAGCAAGTCACCGCCCTTACTATTTGCAAACAACAAATCCTAATGCGATTTTGGGTTCATTCTCAACTATTGTAAATACGGATGACGGAAGCAAGAAATCACATGCTGCTTCTATGATAAATGGTTTTGTCAATGAATTTATTGGTTCATTTATCTTGTTCTTTGCAGCAATGGCCATGACCAAAAACTATTTTGGTGCAGAAGTTGTTAAATATGCTGCTACTCGTGGAGTGGATGCTACTCAAATCCAAGGAAAAGTTGCAATTGGTTCTCACATCAATGCCGGACTTGCTGTTGCCCACTTAGCACTTGGTTTCCTTGTCATGGCATTGGTAACGTCACTTGGTGGTCCTACAGGTCCAGGTTTGAACCCTGCACGTGACTTAGGCCCACGTATTCTTCATTTCCTTCTTCCAAAATCAGTTCTTGGTGAGCACAAAGGAGATTCAAAATGGTGGTATGCTTGGGTGCCAGTCGTATCTCCAATTCTTGCCGGTATTGCTGCAGTAGCACTTTACAAGATAATTTATGGATAAGTTGTTAACAAAAAAGAAACGGTTCGTTACGAGCCGTTTTTTGATAACGAAGAGATAAGATTGAGCGAAAAAATAGATAAGTGACTAGACGCTTACCAAGATAAAATGCTATACTAAAGAGTAAGGATAACAACAGTAATGGGAGTGAGACAGCAAAACGGATTTTTTGCAAAGTAGCAATTTTTGTCTCATTCCTACCTTTTATTTGGGAGAGATGAAATGGAATTAGATAGATTAAGTGGGAGACGGACTCTATTGTTCGGTATTTTGGCGATTATTTTTGGCGTTATTATTATTGAAAACGGTGTTGATTTTACAAAATTTGCCCTAGATTTATTGGTCATTTACTTTTTATTTGTCGGAGTTATCAATCTTTTTTTCCGTTTCTTAGTGAAGAAAAATCGTATCAGTTTTGGTTCTGCCCTCCTCCATGTTTTGGTAGGGCTGGTTGTTAGCTTTCTTAACCGTGCCAGCAATCTGCCAGTCAATATTGTCATTATTATATTGGGCTGCTATCAGTTGTGTACGGCGGCAGTCTATGGCATTACTTATCTTCTTTACCGTCAAAATAAGCTAAAAGGCGGTTTCCGTTATCTTTTTGATACCTTGCTTTATGGCGGGATTGGACTGACAACTGTCTTTTCTCCTAGCACGGATGGTAGGATGCAATTTTTGATTGTTGGTATTTATCTGATATTACTAGGCTTTTCTAACGTTCGAGACGGTCTTATGTTCAACACCGATGTGGAACAAAAGCAGCTTCGGCGCCGTATTCGAATCAACCTGCCTGTCATTATCGCTGCCTTTTTCCCAGCAGAGCAACTGAATCGTTTTAATCGTTTTTTGCAGGGCGAAAAACGAGAACACCAAAAGGTTTACAGCCGTATTCGAGACGAACAAAAGCTAGTTGACTTAGAGGTGCTAATCCATACGTCAGACCAGAATCTTTTTGGGATGATTGGACACGTTGATATTTGCTATAAAGGAAAAGTTATTTCCTATGGTAGTTATGATGTTTTTTCAGAGCGCTTGTTTGGCACGATCGGAGACGGTGTTTTGTTTAAAGTGGATAAAGACGCTTATATTGATTTGTGCAAAGAAGAAAGCAAAAAAACCTTGTTTGGTTATGGGTTATCTTTGACAGATGAGCAAAAGCTAGCTGTGGAGAAACGGTTGGCTGAGATTGATGAGTTGTTGGAAGTGTGGGATCCACCGGCGAATTTGAAAGATGGTAAGCGCACGTATGCTTATAAATTGAAGCATGAGTTGAATGCTCGTTTATATAAGTTTAAAACAAGTCGTTTTAAGACTTATTTTATCCTGTCTACCAATTGTTGTCTGCTAGCCGATAGCATTATCGGACAGGCTGGAACAGCCATTTTAGATATGCGTGGGATTATTGCGCCGGGAACTTATCAGTCTTACCTTCAATATGAATTTGAGTCGGCAAATGAGCTGGTAGTGGCACAAAATATTTATCAGTAATAGCACAATTTTTTCTATTTTTACATAAATATTTGTAAAATACACAAAAATTATTTAAAATAGAAAGGCTTGGAGGAATTTATGTGTTCAACAAATAAAATTGTAAATACGATACCAGTATTAAAAATCAATAATCGAAAAAACAATCTTGCATTTTATTGTCAAACTTTAGGAATGAAAAATTTGCTAGAGGAAGGAGCTTTTGTCAGCCTTGGAGATCAGACAAAAGTTGAAAAATTGCAGCTAGAGGAGTCGCCCAGTATGCGCACTCGCAAAGTTGTTGGGACTAAGAAATTAGCGAAAATTGTTATTAAAGTAGCCGATTCACGAGAAATTGAAGCACTTTTAGCGCGTGGCAGCAAAGTTGATTATCTTTACCAAGGTGATAATGGCTATGCTTTTGAAGCAACTTCGCCGGAAGGAGATACGTTTTTACTGCATAGCGAGGAAGATTGGACAACCTTGCAGAGAGTGATGATTGCACCAGCATTTACGCCGCTAGAGGATTTTGCTGGGCTCAGTCAATTTACTATAGAGCAGATTCATATCAATGCTTCAGATAAGGAAAAAGCAGTCACTTTTTATCAGGAATGGCTAGGAAATCAGTCTATTCTAACATTCTCACCAGCAAGCGGACCAGATTTGCTGACGGAGAGTACTCAAACTTGGGATTTAGCAATGATTAAATTTACAGTTGAGCAATTTAATGTGGAAGCGTTGCGCAATTTATTTCAAGGAAGAGAAAATTTTATACCTAAATCGGGCAAATTTTTCCTGACCAAAGATGAGAGCCAAATTGAAGTTTGGATTGAAGCGGTATGAGTTCAAGCAAGATGCTCTCAAAAGTCGGAGAACAGATAGCACAACAAATCTATCCTGGAGCTAGCTTAGCTTTGTATACTCGTGGAGAGTGGCAAGAATATTATCTTGGTGAGAGCAATCCTGAGCGAGGTGAGAAGACTCAAGCAGGACTGGTCTATGACTTAGCGAGTGTCAGCAAGGTTGTGGGTGTCGGAACGATTTTGGCTGTTCTATTCCATGAGGAAAAACTAGATTTAGATGCACCGCTAACACAATATTATCCCGCTTTTCATGACAATTCTGTCACGGTAGGTCAGCTGGCTACTCACACATCAGGGCTAGATCCCTTTATCCCCAATCGAGATGCACTCAATGCGGTCGAATTGAAAGAGGCGCTAAATCATTTGAAAGTGCTTGATAACAAGCATTTTCGTTATACTGATGTAAATTTTTTGTTGCTAGGTTTTATGGTAGAAGAAATTTTTCATTCTTCTTTGAGTGACATTTTTGAGCGGAAAATTTTTCAGCCTTGGGGTATGAAAGAAACAGCGTTTGGTCCTGTCGCACAAGCGGTGCCAACGGTTCGCGGTGTGAAAGCAGGGATTGTACATGACCCCAAAGCGCGTGTGTTGGGCAGACATGCTGGTAGTGCAGGCTTGTTTTCTACAGTTCGGGATTTGGAGCTCTTTTTGGAGCATTATTTACAGGATGACTTTGTAGCAACTTTGACAAAAAATTTCTCAAAGGAGATTGGAAAAACACGCAGTCTTGCTTGGGATTTAGACAAAGAGTGGTTGCAGCACACAGGCTATACTGGAACGTTTATTATGTTTAATCGTTTACAGCAGAAAGCGGTCATCTTCCTTTCCAACCGAACGTATGAGAAAGACGAACGTGCACAATGGATTTTAGACCGCAATGAGCTCATGGATTTGATTAAACAAAATCTGTAAAATGAAGACAGTTAGGATAAGAGCTGGATTTCCTGCTCTTTTTCGCTGTTTTAAAAGTTGAAATAAATTAGTTTGGAATATAAAAGGAATTGACTACTAACGATCGCTTTTTTCTATGAATTATATTAAAATAATAGATGAAGTATTGTGATGTAGAGAGAGAATATGACAAAAAAAGTAGGTGTCGGTCGGGCACATAGTAAGATTATTTTGATAGGGGAGCATGCCGTTGTCTATGGCTACCCTGCTTTGGCTCTACCTTTAACTAATATTGAAGTGACTTGTCGCATTTTGCCGTCAGATCATGCGTGGATTTTGTATGAAGAAGATACTCTTTCTATGGCGGTTTTTGCTTCTTTGGAATTTCTAGGGGTGCAAGAGGCTTATATTCGCTGTGAGATTGAGTCAATGGTGCCTGAAAAGCGCGGAATGGGTTCTTCTGCGGCAGTGAGTATTGCTGCGATTCGAGCTGTTTTTGATTACTATGAGCAGGAGTTGGATAGGGAAACTCTGGAAATTTTAGCCAATCGAGCGGAGATGATTGCCCACATGAATCCGAGTGGTTTAGATGCTAAGACATGCTTAAGCGATCGTGCTATTAAATTCATCAAAAATGTTGGTTTTTCAGAGTTTGAGACGAATCTTGGGGCCTATCTTGTGATTGCAGACACAGGGATTTATGGGCATACACGGGAAGCTATCCAAGAAGTTGAGCAACTCGGAATGACCGCTTTGCCACATCTTCATCAGCTTGGAAAATTAACCAATGAAGTTGAAGAAGCTTTAAAAGTAAAAGATTTAGAGAGAATCGGGATTGCCATGTCAAAAGCTCACCTCAGCTTAAAAAATCTAGGCGTGAGTTGCCCTGAAGCCGATTGGCTTGTTGCCACAGCGCAAGAAAATGGAGCACTTGGTGCGAAAATGAGTGGTGGTGGTCTAGGCGGCTGCATTATCGCTCTAGTGGCAAGCAAAGAAAAGGCTATCAGTTTAGCTGATTTATTGAGGGAGAAAGGAGCGGTAAACACATGGATCGAAAGTCTGTAAAGGTGCGGTCTTATGCCAATATTGCCATTATCAAATATTGGGGTAAGAAAGATACTGTCAAGATAATTCCTGCAACGAGCAGTATTTCTTTGACCTTGGAAAATATGTACACAGAAACAACTCTGTCTAGCTTACCAGCGAGTGCCCAGTCAGATGAATTTTACATCAATGGTGTTCTGCAAGATCAAGCTGAACATGAAAAAATGAGCAATATTGTAGATCGTTTTCGTCCTCAAGGAGCTGGTTTTGTACGAATTGATACCAACAATAATATGCCGACAGCAGCGGGGCTTTCATCTAGTTCAAGCGGTTTGTCTGCGCTTGTTAAGGCTTGTAATGACTTTTTTGAATTGCACTTGTCCACAAAAGAGCAAGCACAAAAAGCAAAATTAGCTTCTGGGTCTTCCTCACGGAGTTTTTATGGACCGATTGCAGCTTGGGACAAGGATAGCGGAGAGATTTATCCAGTAAAGACAGATTTGAAATTAGCGATGATAATGCTGGTTTTGTATGATCAGAAAAAGCCGATTTCAAGTCGTGAGGGAATGAAACGCTGTGCAGAAACCTCCACGACATTTAGTGATTGGGTGAGACAGTCCGAAGAAGATTATAAAGCCATGTTGACTTATTTGTCTAACAATGATTTTGCTAAGGTGGGAGAATTAACAGAAAAAAATGCGCTTGCCATGCATGATACCACTCAGACAGCAACGCCAGTGTTTTCTTACCTGACCGAAAAAAGCTATGAAGCAATGGACTTCATCAAACAATTACGCAGTCAAGGAGAGCGTTGTTATTTCACTATGGATGCAGGACCAAATGTAAAAGTGCTGTGTTTGGAAGAAGATTTGGAGCATTTGGTGCCGATATTTGCAGAAAAATACCGCCTCATTGTCTCTAAAACGAAGGAATTGCCAGATGACTAAAACAGTAAGAACATGCGGGAAATTGTATTTGGCAGGGGAATACTCTGTATTGACAGCGGGGCAAGGCGCGATTCTGAAAAATATTCCGATTTATATGACAGGAAAAATTCATTTTTCTGAACGTTATCAGTTGTTTTCAGATATGTTTGACCATACTGTGGATTTGACACCTGATGATGAGTACAGTCTCATTCAGGATACGGTTGCTGTTATGAATGAGTTTTTACAAAGTCGATCCATTTCACTACGTCCCTTTTTCTTAACCATTACTGGAAAAATGGAGCAAGATGGAAAAAAATTTGGTCTTGGCTCTAGTGGGAGTGTCGTAGTTTTAACCATACGAGCAATAACAGCCTTGTATGGTCTGGCGTTATCTGCTGAGGAAACCTTTAAGCTGGCAGCCTATGTCCTTCTTAAACGTGGGGACAATGGCTCAATGGGAGATGTGGCTTGTATCGCTTATGAAGATTTGATTTATTACCAATCTTTTGACCGCAAAAGAATAGCGGAGCAGATCAATGAGTCGCCCTTAGAAAGTATATTAGCTCAGGATTGGGGAACTGTCATTCGGAGAATCCAACCACAACTTACATTTGATTTTTTTGTAGGCTGGACAAAAGAACCAGCTATTTCTAGAGATCTTATCAATCAGGTCAAATCAGCAATTTCATCCAGTTTTCTAACACAAACACAAGAAGAAGTTCTTCGACTGGAGAAGGCGCTGCTTGCTGGTGAGAAAGAAATTATGAAAGAAAGCCTAGAAAAGGTTAGCCACCTATTGGCGGAACTTAGCCCCGCTATTTACAATGAAAAACTGAGAGCTTTAAAAAGAGCCAGTCAAGGATTGGACTGTGTGGCAAAGAGTAGCGGTGCTGGCGGTGGTGACTGCGGCATAGCATTGTCATTTAGCGAGACAGATAGTCAAATCTTAGTGGAACGTTGGCAGGGGGCAGGAATTGACCTTTTATATAAGGAAAGGTGGGGAATGGATGAGTAAAAATCGCAAAGACGAACACATAAGATATGCGCTTGAGTACGATTCGCCTTATAATAGTTTTGATGACATGGAGCTTATTCATTGCTCGCTTCCTAAGTATGATTTGGACGAGATTGATTTGACGACGCAGTTTGCAGGCAGAGATTGGGAATTTCCGTTTTACATCAATGCTATGACAGGTGGAAGTGAGAAAGGGAAGGGCATCAATCAGCGCTTGGCACAAGTTGCAGAAGCTTGCGGTATTCTTTTTGTCACAGGCTCTTACAGTGCTGCCTTGAATAATCCAACAGATGACTCATATACTGTCAAGCAAGATAAGCCAAACCTGCTCCTTGCAACGAATATTGGACTGGATAAGCCGTATTCCTCAGGGCAGCAGGCAATCACAGACCTTCATCCTCTTTTTTTGCAAGTGCATGTCAATCTCATGCAAGAATTGCTCATGCCAGAAGGAGAACGCTCTTTTAAAACTTGGCGAGCACATTTAAAAGATTATGCTGAGCAAAGCACAGTCCCGGTAGTGTTGAAAGAGGTTGGCTTTGGTATGGATTTGGCAACGATCGAAACTGCTTATGACCTCGGTATTCGAACGGTTGATCTTTCTGGTCGTGGCGGAACGAGCTTCGCCTATATTGAAAACAGGCGCGGTGGCAATCGAGACTATCTCAATGATTGGGGGCAATCGACACTCCAAGCCTTACTAAATGCTCAGCCGATGATGGATAAAATGGATATTTTGGTGAGTGGTGGCGTACGGCAGCCGCTTGATATGGTGAAGGCTTTTGTGTTAGGAGCTAAGGCTGTAGGACTTTCACGCACCATGTTAGAATTGATTGAAACGCATTCGGTGGATGAAGTCATCACGATTGTAAACAGTTGGAAAGAAGATTTGCGCTTGATTATGTGTGCACTTGGTTGCCAAAATTTGAGAGAGCTAAGACAAGTGCCTTATCTTTTGTATAGACGTTTGCGAGAAGCACAAGGTCAACTAAATAACGAAATCCGATGAGTTTTTTCACTTATCGGATTCTTTTTTTCTATGATTTTTGACGAATGTTTTCTAAAATTTCTTGTGCTCTTTTGAGACTAAAATGTTTCTCAGAAATGAGCTGAGAAACCAGAGGAGCGATTTCTGTATCCTTAGCTCCTGCTAAAAGAGCTAGAGATTTGGCTTGTAGCTTCATGTGACCGTGCTGAATACCGGTGCTGACCAGCGCTTTTAGAGCTGCAAAATTTTGCGCTAAGCCGATAGACGCAATAATACTGGCTAACTCTTTGGCGGTTGGCTGTTTTAGCAAATCGAAGCTAACTTCCACCGTAGGGTTGAGCCCAATGGAGCCCCCTTTTGTAGCAATGGGAAGAGGAAGAGTAATCTCTCCGCAGAGCGTTTGAGTGGCTTCCTTGATTGACCAAGTAGTTAATCCTTGATAGGAACCATTTCTACTAGCGTAGGCATGCGCGCCTGCTTCAATCGCTCGCCAATCATTTCCTGTTGCTAATACGACAGCGTCAATTCCGTTGAAAATGCCTTTATTGTGGGTGCTGGCACGATAAGGGTCTTGCTTGGCAAATTGGCTTGCCAGCACGATTTTTTTAGCAATGTCAATGGCTTCTGATTTATTTCGACTGAGAAAACGAATATCAATTTCACAGGTGGCAGTTACCAAGGCTTCTGTTGCATAATTTGATAGAATTGCCATCAGGCTTTTACCGTCAGTCAACTTTTCTAATGGTGTTTTTAACGCTTCTAGCATGGTATTGAGAATATTGGCGCCCATAGCTTCTTGAGTGTCAACTGTTAGATAAACGACTAAAAATTCAGCTTCGTCATTTAGCCATTCTACACGTAAATCACGCGCACCACCTCCGCGGTTGACAATCGACGGGTGTGCTTGATTGGCCAGCTCTAGCAATTCTTGCTTGTGGTTTTGGATATTTTTTATAGCTACTTCGATATTTGCTACTTGATAGAGAGCAACTTGTCCAATCATTTGACGCCTGTGAATAGTCGTTTTGAAGCCCCCAGAGCGTTTAATAATTTTTGCTGCAAAGCTAGCAGCTGCAACGACAGAGGGCTCTTCTGTTACGAAAGGTACCTGATAAACTTCCTCGTCTACCACAACATCAGGAACGAAAGAGTAGGGCAGAGCAAATGTCGCCAGAACATTTTCGCTCATTTGGTCGGCTGTTGAGAGAGGGAGCATGTGATTATGTTCAAGGTTTGTTTGATTATCCTCGTTTAGTAAGTGATAGTCTTTTAAAATTTGCAAACGTTCTTGCAATGATTTTTTGGAAAAACCCGTCCAACTTATCTTCATATTATTTTTCCACCTTGATATATGTACGTTGGTGTTCTACGATTTCTGCTAAGGCAAAGTCTTGATTTTCATAGCCTGTGAAGTTAGCAGAGCCATTTTCATCTAGTTTTGCTTCTTCAAAAAATACCTTCTCATAATCTGGAATGCTTAAAGGCGTGCGCTTATTGAGTATTTCCATACGATTGGCTTTGAGTTGTTGGTTAAAACCTGCTACGAGTTGACCACTAAAGATTTCTGATACAGCTCCGCTTCCATAGCTAAAGAGCGCAATCCGATCGCCTGCTTTAAGAGTCGTGCTATTTTCAAGCAGGGAAAGGAGACCCAAAAAGAGGGAGCCTGTGTAGATATTCCCCACCTTTTGGCTGTAAAGAATGGATTGATCGAAATTCACTTGTAGTTGCTCTTGCTGCTCAATTGGCAAACTCTTATCCATAATCTTTTTCATACCTTTTAAAGCTAATTTAGGATAAGGCAAATGGAAGCAAACTGCTGCAAAATCTTTCAAAGAGACTTGATTGCGTCTTAGGTACTCCGCCCAAGTCGTTTTTAAGCTATCCAAATACTGCTGAGTGGAATACATGCCATTGACGAAGGGTGTTGTGGAATAATTCGGACGCCAGAAGTCCATGATGTCTCGTGTTTGAGCGACATTGTCCTCATTGAAGGCTAGAATTCGTGGATGACTAGTGATGAGCATAGCTATCGAACCGGCGCCTTGTGTTGGTTCGCCCGGTGTTCCAATCCCGTATTTGGCAATATCACTAGCGATGACCAAGACCTTTGAGTCTGGATGTTTTTCAACGTGTAGTTTTGCATAATCCAGTGCGGCAGTAGCACTATAGCATGCTTCTTTCATTTCAAAACTACGCGCAAATGGCTGAATTCCAAGCAAACCATGAATAAAAACAGCAGAAGCCTTGCTTTGGTCAATTCCAGATTCACTGGCCACAATCACCATGTCAATAGCCTGTTTATCTTCTTCGGTTAAAATAGATGCTGCTGCACTCGCTCCCATGGTTACAATATCTTCTGTGACTGGGGCGACACTGATTTCTTTTAGTAAAAGTCCCTTGCTTAGTTTTTCCGGGTCAATGTTACGCGCTTCTGCCAAATTTTCTAATTTTAATACGTAATTGGCTGTCGCAAAGCCAATTTTATCAATTCCAATGTTCATCATTACCTCTATATATTTTTCGGTTTGATATCAAACTTATTCTATTCTATTTTATCATAATTCAAGTGGAAACTGAGAAAAAAGCCATCTTAAGATAAGAAGGGCTTTAGACAGTTTAGTTGTTCTTGTTGAATTACGAAGAACGGTGTTTTTGCAGATAATGGTAGAGTCTGAGCACCACCGTGCCACTTGCCATTCCAATTGAAATGACCAAGGCTAAAATCACTACCAAGGTAGCATTAACCATAGCATGACTATAATCTCCAGTGACAAAAAAGGCGGTTGTACGATAGGAAAGGTAGCCCGGAACCAGAGGAGCCAAAATAGCCAAGATAAAGACGACCGCAGGCGTTTTGTAGAGAATGCTCAACACTTGACTAATGCAAGACCCGATAATGGCTGCGATGAATGTAGCAATGATGACATTTGTCGGACCTTTTAGCACATAATACAAAAGCCAGATAAACATTCCAAGAACTCCTCCTGGAATGAGCATGCTTTTTTGAACATTTAAAACGATTAAGAACATTACAATTGCAAGAAAACTTGCTGCAGCTTGTAGTAAGACAGTCAATGAATTCACCTTTTATTTCATTAGGACGAGAGCTACGGAAGTGCCAGCTCCGAGTGCCAAAGTGATCAACAGCGTTTCAAAGATTTTGCTCATTCCGGAGTTGAGATGATTGGTCATCAAATCACGCACGGCATTGGTCAGAGCAATACCGGGAACAAAAGGCATGACAGCACCAGCGATGATTAAGTCCGCACTGGAAGGAAAGCCAGAATAGCGCGCCCAGATCTGTGCCAGCAGACCAAAAATAAAAGCTCCTGCAAAAGCTGTGACAAAAGGAATGCGCACGTATTTATTGACCGAAAGAGAAAAGGCAAAGCCAAAGAAGGTCGCAAGAGCAGCGCCGAGCGCATCATAGAGATTGCCACCAAACATTATAGAGAAAAAAGGGGCACTAATAGTAGCAGCTAGCGTTAGCTGTTTATTTGTATAAGGCGCTTTTTTCTTTTTTAGCTGAGTTAATTTCTCAAAAGCATCTTCAAGACTGATGTCCCCGCTAACCAGTTCACGCGATACTTGATTGACATCGCACACTTTTTCGATATTGTAATTTGAATGAGTGATGCGTTTCATACGCGAAATATTGGTGTTTTCAATTGAAAAGAAAATGGCAACTGGCATTGCGAGTGCATTACAATCCATAATTCCTTGAGAATGAGCAATCCGAATCATGGTATCTTCAACCCGATAAATTTCAGAACCACTTTGAAGCAGAAGCGTACCTGCTAACATCAGGACATCAACAGTTAGATTAAATTTGTCTTCCCTTTCTACATCTCTTTTCTCCACCATTTTTACACCCTTTTCTTTTAACTAACAATACCTCTATTATAGCATAAAAAAGAAGAAAACCAGCTGGAATTTCCAACTGGTTTTTGAGAATAGAATTGAATTAGCTAAGGGCATCATCCATTGAAAGCACTTCGTGGAAGACACGTTGAGTCAATTCAGTTTTTTGTTCTTTAGTAAGGTATTTGGTATTGACACAGTAACCTGAGATACGAACGATAACATCTTCACCATTCATAATCTTATCATAGACATCTTTAAGATCCATAACGTTCAAGTTGACGTGTTGTCCTCCATTTTCAAAGTAACCGTCAAGAATTGTGACCAAGTTATCCACTTGTTCTTCACGAGTCTTACCAAGAGCACGAGGTGAAACTTGTGTAGTGAGAGAGATACCATCTGCTGCATAGCCAAAGTCAAGGCTGGCTAGTGAGTTGAGGTTTTGCAACCAACCACCACGAGCTTTGTTAGATGGGTTCGCACCTGGTGAGAAGAATTCCAATTTAGATAAGTTCACTGAACCATCTTCGTTGAGGTATACCCCTTTGTGGACCGGTGAGTTACCAGTTTGTTTAGAGTAGGCAACGTTAGAAGTGATTGTAAGAAGTGATACAGTTGCTTCAGCGTTCTTGTAGAGTTTGTGGCTGCGCAGACGAGTTGTGTAGGCTTCAATCAACCATTCGGCCAATTCGTTTGAGCGAGGATCGTCTTCACCCCAACGTGGATATTCGCCAGTAGTTTCGTAGTCGTAGATATAACCATTTTCGTCACGGATTGGTTTGACTGTCGCATACTTAATAGCTGACAATGTATCAACTGTATTGGCAAATCCACAGATACCAAATCCCATATTAGCACGTTGATGGGTTGGCAAGAAGGCCATTTGAACAGCTTCGTAGTTGTACTTGTCTGTCATGTAGTGAATGATGTTCAAAGCATCTACATAAGTGTCTGTCAACCAATCAAGTGATTTTTCAAAGTTTGCCTTAACAGTATCAAAGTCAAGGACTTCATCACGAATAGGTTCGATGTCAAATACTTTGTAATCTTTGTGAACATCATCGTAACCACCGTTCAAACCAGTCAAGAGAGCTTTAAGGACGTTTACACGAGCACCGAAGTATTGGATGTTGTGGCGCTGTTCTTCATTTTCTGGGTCAAGTGGTGACACACAGCAAGAGATACAGCTCATTTCGCCATAGCCGTCTTTTGCCATTGTCGTTACACCTTCGTATTGGATAGAAGAGTGTTTGTGGCTCATGTGCATGCAGTAATGACGGAATGAGTAAGGAAGTTTGTCAGTCCAGAGAACTGTCAAGTTTGGCTCTGGTGAGTTACCGATATTGTCAAGTGTATTCAAGAAACGGTAGTCCATTTTTGTCACACGGTGACGACCATCATTTCCCATACCTGCCATAGATGTTGTGATGAAGGTTGGGTCACCTGAGTAGAGTTGATCGTATGCTTTTGTACGAGCAAATTTTACAGTACGAAGTTTCAAGACGAAATCATCAACAAATTCTTGGATTTCTGATTCTGTGAAAGTACCACGGGCCAAGTCACGCTCTGCATAAATGTCAAGAACGATTGGAACACGTCCAAGTGAAGTAGCGGCACCATTTACGACACGGCAGACAGCCATGAAAGCGATATTCACCCATTGAATAGCTTCTTTTACGTTCATAGCAGGTCTACGAACATCAAGTCCGTAAAGGTCACCCAGGCGGACAACTTCTTTCAATGATTGGTATTGAAGGTTGACTTCTTCGCGAAGACGAATAGTTTCTTCATCAATGTCTGTCAAAGCATTCCAATCTTCGACTTTTTCTGCCATCAAGTAATCTGCACCGTAAAGAGCAAGACGTGCGTAAACACCAATGATACGTCCACGTGAATAAGCATCTGGCAAACCTGTTACAGTGTGTGCGTGACGTGCACGACGGATATTTGTTGTGTAGGCACGGAAAATACCGTCATTTACAGTTGTTACGTATTTTGTGAAGATTTCATGCATCTTAGGATCTGGTTCATATCCATGTTCCTTCAAAGCAGTTTCCGCCATACGGATACCACCTTTTGGCATGAAGTTTAATTTGAACAATTCATCATTTTGGATACCATAAATCAATTCATTATCTTTGTCAATATATCCAGCTGGAATATCAGCGATTGAAGTAGCACGTGTATCCATTGGGAAACGTGTTTCTTCATAATGTGCTTTTGTATCTTCGATAATTTTTTTAATGTGAAGAGAGCGTTCAGTTGGACCAGCTAAGAAACTTTCATCTCCGTCATAAGGAGTGTAGTTTGCCTGTACAAAACGAGATACGCTAGCTTTTTCGCGCCAATCTTCCCCTTTGAAGCCTTCCCAGGCTTTGTCAAAAATATCCTGTGCTTCGACAACAGTTTTAACAACCATGTTTTTTTCCTCTTGTATCTTTCTAGTAACACAAATCTGTTACATTTATAAAATAAGTATATCATATAGTAATCGTTTCCACAAATGGAATCTGGTCATAAAAGTACTTTCTTTTATAATACAGATTAAAAAATCAGCGTAAATTGTATTATATTTTTGAAAAAATCAGCATATTTTCAAATATTTTGGAAAAAATGATAAAAATTGTATAATGGAGGAAAGAAAAGAGTCAAGAAAGGAGCTGTATTGATGTTAATTTTTCCCTTAATCAATGATACGTCTCGGAAAATCATTCACATTGATATGGATGCCTTTTTTGCCTCCGTAGAAGAAAGAGACAATCCAGCACTAAAAGGCAAGTCGGTTATCATCGGAGCTGACCCTCGCTTGACAGGCGGACGAGGCGTTGTTTCGACTTGCAATTATGAGGCACGAAAGTTTGGTGTTCACTCAGCCATGAGCTCCAAAGAAGCTTATGAGCGTTGTCCACAGGCGATTTTCATTTCGGGAAATTATGAGAAATATCAGGCAGTCAGTCAGCAAATTCGAGCCATTTTTAAACGATATACAGATGTGATTGAGCCAATCAGTATTGATGAAGCCTATCTGGATGTGACCAAAAATAAGTTAGGTATGAAATCTGCTGTCAAGATAGCCAAGCTAATCCAGCATGAGATATGGACAGAGCTTCATTTGACCAGTTCTGCTGGTGTGTCCTACAATAAATTTTTGGCAAAAATAGCTAGTGACTATGAAAAACCTCACGGTTTGACGGTTATTTTGCCAGAAGAAGCAGAAGCCTTTCTCTCTCAAATGGATGTGGCAAAGTTTTACGGTGTTGGAAAAAAGACGGTGGAAAAGCTGCATGATATGGGCGTTTACACAGGAGCAGATTTATTAGAAATTCCTGAGATGACCTTGATTGACTTGTTTGGTCGATTTGGATTTGACCTTTACCGCAAGGCAAGAGGCATCAGCAATTCACCAGTAAAAGTCAACCGTATTCGTAAGTCTATCGGCAAGGAAAGAACTTATGGGAAATTGCTCCATAACGAAGACGACATAAAAAAGGAGCTGACCCTTTTATCACAAAAGGTAGCTCGTAGTTTAAAAAAGCATGGAAAATCTGGTAGGACGATTGTTCTGAAGATTCGCTATGCGGATTTTTCAACATTGACAAAAAGGCATAGCTTAGCGACAAGAACGCAAGATGCGGAGCAGATTGAGCGCATTGCACATGAGATTTATGATAGCTTGGACGAGCAGACAAAAGGTGTGCGTCTTTTAGGAGTGACAGTAACAGGATTTGGGATGTAAAAAAGTTTGGGATGGGGAGTTCCAAACTTTTTTGGCTCTATAATTTCTGTAGTGGGTAACACCACTGCAGAGATTATGGAGTTATTTTTCTACCATTTGTCAAGCAATTCAATGTTTTTCAGTCAAAGAATTGATGATTGATTTGATTTTAATAGTTTATCCTAGCCCTTTTTGGCTCTTTTGATTGGAAAAAGAGTACACAAAATCAACACCATACCTAGCGAAATTTTTTGTAAGGTGTTACAATGATAGAGCATAGACGGCTTTAATGATTTTGGGTTAAAGTGTAATCGTAAAGTTTGTTATGCGTAATGAGGTAATACATTGTCTGTATGAGGCGATGCATTGAGGCAATCGTATGAGGCTTAGTTGAAGTCGTCTGCGATTGTCTTTTTCGTTTCTCATAAAAGTCCGCAATATGATAGGGCTTGGTATGACTGACCGAAGCAATGTTGTGAATGGTCTTGAAGAGAATCTTTCTGGCATGAGGATTGCCCCGTTTGGTGATGTGTTCTTAAGCCAGAAAGTTTCCAGATTCGTAGTGTCTGAGATCAATTCCAATAAAGGCGTTGATTTGATTGGCAGACTGAAAACGGCGAATATCTCCTAATTCGCCTATGATAGAGGTGGCTGTTGTTTCAGCGATACCAGGGATGGAGAGGAGAATCTCGTACTCTGGTAGGGGCTGGGTCGATTTCACCATCTCATCCAGCACAGCTTGTCTACGTTCAGAAAGTCTAACCAATTCCTGAGCATAGTAACGAACCTCTTCGATCATTGGAGAGGTTTTCTTGGTAGCACAATAAGACTGTTTGGCTAACCCAATCAGTTTATCAACGAGATACTCCACTCGTTTATCAGAAATCCGCTTTGAAGTGGATTGGTGGATGATTTCAGCTAAGTCTTTCTCAGACAAGTCTAAGACGAAAGCTTTACTTGGGAATGCCCTCACCAGCTACCAGTATTGTTCACCTGTTGGCGCTGATAAAATAGACTCTATTTCTGGGAAGGTCACTTGCAGTACTTTGTGAAGGCGGTTCTTAGTACGAACGGTATCCTCTGTCAGATTTTGATAGAAGCGACTCAAATCTCGCAAGTCTTGATAAACCTCCTCTTGAACATGGGTTGGCTTACGATTGAGCACAAATTGAGATTGTGCTAGTTTTTCAGCGCCAATCTTATCCGTTTTACGAACTCGCAGGCTATCCAATTGCTTCTTAGCTTCCAGAGGATTGAGCCGTGTATAAGCATAGTTATTCTCCTCCAGAAATGCCTGAAGGCGCCGTGAATAGACCCCAGTCGCCTCAAAGATGATTTCAGGGTGTTGAACGGTTTTTAAATCGCTCAAGAGACGTGCAAATCCAATGGTATCGTTGGACATGGTGTAGCCATGAACTTTCTCCCCATTCACTAAAATCGCTACCTCTGAGCTTGCCTTGCTCACATCAATCCCGAAAACAACTCTCATGAAATTACCTCTTTGTCTTGAATGACTCCTTGTTTTAGTGATGTTATTTTCAATACTCGACGTTGAACGTCCCACATACTTTGATAACATTCTTCCTAAAACAGGTGTCTTGCCAGTTTTGTGTACGACGTCTAGCGTCAAAAAGACCCTCGACTTAACAAGACACCTCTACTTTAACATAAAGAAAAAGCAGTGAGTACTCTCTCCCGTCGGAGATTTCTTCACTACTAATCTTAGTATGTTTTGTTTTGTGAATATTGGTCATTTAGCATTTTAGTTGATTGTATTTTGTGATATAATGATTCAAATTATCAGTAAGGGAGGAGATTAGATGATAAAGAAAGTAGGAATTGTCAGTTTATCAAGCGGAATCATTGGAGAAAATTTCGTTAGGCATGAGGTTGAGCTGGGATTGAAGCGCTTGAAAGACTTGGGACTTGAAGTGATGTTTTCAGAGAACGCACAAAGAGGAATGGATTATCTGAAAGACCATCCTGAATCGAGAGCGCAAGATTTGATTCAAGTTTTTGAAGATCCTTCAATTGATATGATTTTATGTGCTATTGGTGGAGATGATACGTATCGATTGCTACCCTATTTGTTTGAAGATAACCAATTAAAAAAGGTTGTGAATCAGAAAGTATTTTTAGGCTTTTCAGACACTACTATGAATCACCTCATGCTCCATAAGTTGGGGGTCAAGACTTTTTATGGTCAGTCATTTCTTGCTGATGTTTGTGAGTTAGAGGAAGAAATGCTGCCTTATACGCTTTCATATTTTAAGGAACTGATTGGAACAGGGACTATCTCAGAAATCAGACCGAGCAATGTCTGGTATGATGAGAGGACGGATTTTAGTGAAAAAGCCTTAGGAACGAAACGGATTCGTCATGAAAATCAGGGATTTGAATTGCTGAAAGGAAAAGCAACATTTGAAGGGGAAATTTTAGGAGGATGTTTGGAGTCGCTTTATCAGATATTTGATAATACAAGACATGAGGATACGATTGAACTGTGTGCTCACTATCAGCTATTTCCCAGTCTTTCAGAGTGGGAAGGAAAAATTCTTTTGTTGGAAACCAGTGAGGAAAAACCAGAACCAATTTTATATCGAAAAATGCTAGAAGCCTTAAAGGCGACAGGGATTTTTTCTGTTTTAAATGGGATTCTTGTCGGAAAACCAATGGATGAAACTTATTATGGAGAATATAAACAAATCCTGCTTGATGTCATTGATACAGATATTCCTATTTTATATAACTTAAGTGTTGGACATGCTACCCCAAGAGCAATTGTTCCTTTTGGAGTGAAAGCTGAGGTGGATGCCAACGAGCAAGTCATTCGATTTTTGAATGAACTGAAATAACTTCAAAAGTGCAGGTTGAAGAATGACCTGCATTTTGCGTGTTGTTTACGAATTTAGTATAATAGGGGAAGCAAATGTAGAAAAGAGAAAAATATGCGAATTCGTGGTTTTGAGCTTGTTTCAAGCTTTAAAAATAAAAATTTACTGCCAAAGCGTGAGACGGCTCATGCGGCTGGTTATGACTTAAAAGTGGCAGAGCGTACAGTGATTGCGCCAAAAGAGATTAAGTTGGTGCCGACAGGTGTCAAGGCCTATATGCAGGCTGGTGAGGTGCTTTATCTTTATGATCGTTCCTCTAATCCACGTAAAAAAGGATTAGTTTTGATTAACTCTGTGGGCGTTATTGACGGGGATTACTATGGCAATTCGGGAAATGAAGGGCACATTTTTGCGCAAATGCAGAACATTACAGATCAAGAAGTGGTTTTAGAAGAAGAAGATCGTATCGTTCAAGCTGTCTTTGCACCATTTTTGCTTACTGATAATGATGAAGCAGACGGTGTACGGACAGGTGGTTTTGGAAGTACTGGGCATTAAGAAAGAGGAATCTATCATAGCCAAGAAAAAAACGACATTTGTTTGTCAAAATTGTGAATACCATTCGCCCAAGTATCTGGGGCGTTGTCCGAATTGTGGTGCTTGGTCTTCTTTTGTCGAAGAGGTTGAAGTTACAGAGGTTAAGAATGCGCGTGTTTCGCTGACGGGTGAAAAAAGTCGACCGATGAAGTTAGCGGAGGTGACTTCTATCAATGTCAACCGTACCAAGACAGATATGGATGAGTTTAACCGCGTCTTGGGTGGCGGCGTGGTGCCAGGAAGTTTAGTTCTAATCGGAGGAGATCCCGGTATTGGGAAATCTACCCTTTTATTGCAGGTTTCGACCCAACTATCTCACAAGGGAACGGTATTGTATGTCAGTGGGGAAGAGTCTGCTGAGCAGATTAAGTTGCGTGCGGAGCGATTAGGCGATATTGACAGTGAGTTTTATCTTTATGCCGAGACCAATATGCATCAGATTCGTGCTGAGATTGAAAAAATTAAGCCAGATTTCTTGATTATAGACTCTATTCAGACGATTATTTCGCCAGAAATTTCCAGCGTGCAAGGGTCGGTTTCACAAGTCCGAGAAGTGACAGCGGAGCTGATGCAGTTGGCAAAAACCAACAATATTGCCACCTTTATCGTGGGCCATATGACCAAGGAAGGAACGCTGGCTGGACCTAGAACCTTGGAACACATGGTGGATACGGTACTTTATTTTGAAGGTGAGCGACAGCATACTTTTCGTATTTTGCGGGCGGTCAAAAATCGTTTCGGTTCGACCAACGAAATCGGCATTTTTGAGATGCAGTCAGGTGGTCTGGTTGAAGTGCTCAATCCTAGTCAGGTTTTCTTAGAGGAGCGTTTAGATGGGGCAACAGGCTCTTCTATCGTGGTGACTATGGAGGGGACGCGTCCAATCCTTGCGGAAGTACAGGCTTTGGTGACACCGACCATGTTTGGCAATGCCAAGCGGACAACGACAGGATTGGATTTCAATCGTGCTAGTCTGATTATGGCTGTTTTGGAAAAGCGAGCAGGGTTATTATTGCAAAATCAAGATGCCTACCTCAAGTCAGCAGGCGGTGTCAAATTAGATGAGCCAGCTATTGACTTAGCTGTTGCCGTTGCAATTGCTTCGAGTTATAAAGATTTGCCAACGAATCCACAAGAATGTTTTATTGGTGAAATCGGTCTGACGGGCGAAATCCGCCGTGTCAATCGCATTGAGCAGCGTATCAATGAAGCTGCTAAGCTGGGCTTCACCAAAGTTTACGCTCCTAAAAACTCTCTGAACGGATTGAACATTCCCGAAACTATTGAAGTTATTGATGTAACAACGATTGGTGAAGTGTTGAAGAAGGTGTTTGGGTAAGTCAGTGTAACTGAGCAGTGAATTGATAGGTGAGACAGACGGTGGCTTCTACATTGCTAAGGAAATTCTGTAAATGATTGGAAGAATAATAAAGTTTCATCGTTTCTGTTATTTCTTTTCGACAACTATGTGGTATAATAGTAACGTTTGAAATAAAAACAGGTTTTTCCTGTTGAAAATATAAGATAAAAATTAGGAGACATACAATTGGCGAATCAAATTCGTGTGCGTTATGCACCAAGTCCAACGGGACTGTTACACATTGGGAATGCGCGGACTGCGCTCTTTAATTATCTTTACGCTCGTCACTACGGCGGAACTTTTATCATTCGGATTGAAGATACTGACCGTAAACGTCATGTGGAAGACGGGGAGCGTTCGCAGTTGGAAAATCTGCGTTGGTTAGGAATTGATTGGGATGAAAGCCCAGAAACGCATGAAAAATATCGCCAATCTGAACGCTTGGACATTTACCAAGGTTATATCAATGAGTTACTTGAAAAAGGCTTGGCTTACAAATCATATGTGACGGAGGAAGAGTTGGCAGCAGAGCGTGAGCGTCAGGAAGCTGCTGGAGAAACACCTCGTTACATCAATGAATATCTGGGAATGTCTGAAGATGAAAAAGCAGCTTATATCGCAGAGCGTGAAGCGGCAGGCATTATTCCAACAGTCCGTCTTGCAGTCAATGAATCTGGGATTTACAAGTGGAATGATCTTGTCAAAGGTGAGATTGAATTTGAAGGTGGCAACATCGGTGGTGACTGGGTTATCCAGAAAAAAGACGGCTATCCAACTTATAATTTTGCGGTTGTGGTGGATGACCATCTGATGAAAATTTCCCATGTTATTCGTGGAGATGACCACATTGCCAATACCCCTAAGCAGCTCATGGTGTACGAAGCGCTCGGTTGGGAAGCACCACAATTTGGTCACATGACCTTGATTATTAACTCCGAAACGGGTAAGAAATTGTCCAAACGTGATACAAACACCCTTCAATTTATAGAAGATTACCGTAAGAAAGGCTACCTGCCTGAAGCTGTTTTTAACTTTATTGCCCTCCTTGGCTGGAATCCTGGCGGTGAAAATGAAATCTTCTCTCGCGAAGAATTGATCCAACTCTTTGATGAACATCGTCTCAGCAAATCTCCAGCAGCTTTTGACCAAAAGAAATTAGACTGGATGAGCAATGAATACATTAAAAATGCGGATTTTGAAACCATTTTTGATATGGCGAAACCTTACTTGGAAGCGGCTGGTCGTTTGACTAACAAAGCTGAAAAGTTGGTTGAACTCTATAAGCCACAAATGAAATCTGTAGATGAAATTGTACCGCTCACAGACCTTTTCTTTGAAGATTTTCCAGAGCTAACGGCAGAAGAAAAAGAGTTTATGGCAGGCGAAACGGTACCAACGGTTTTGAAAGCCTTTAAAGAAAAATTGGAAGCTATGAGTGATGAAGACTTCAAGTCAGAAAATATCTTCCCGCAAATCAAGGCAGTACAAAAAGAAACGGGTATCAAGGGAAAGAACCTCTTTATGCCAATTCGTATTGCTGTTTCAGGCGAGATGCACGGTCCAGAATTACCAGACACTATCTACCTGCTTGGACGTGAAAAATCCATTGAGCACATCGAAAATATGTTGAAGAACATCCAATAAATTTAACGAAAGAAGCTGAGACCAAAGTGCCCAGCTTCCTTTGTTTTATATAGTTAGAATTATAAGACGCAGTGGTTGAGTGGACTCTAATACGTTGATAAATCAACTTTTACAGCCCTACTCAACCGTGCGGAGATGGGACAGAAATCAAGTTTCTACGAAACTACTGATTTCTGTCCCACCCTCTTTTGCTTTCATATTATGAAATGCTTGATTTTATGTTATAATAACCCTTAATACTAAATCAAAGTGAGGAATGCTTATGCCAGCTACTAAAATGACCGCACAGGAAATTATTCAGTTTATAGCGGATGCTAAGAAAAAGACAAATGTAAAAGTGACTTTTGAAGGAAAACTAGCGGGCGAAGTGCCGAATTCTGTTGTCAAATTGAGCAATGTTCTATTTGGTGACTGGGAAGAAATTAAACCTCTTTTGGTTAATCTAGAAGAGAATAAAACCTATGTGGTGGAGCAGGATGCCCGAAACTCTGCCGTGCCGCTGTTAGACAAGCGTGAGGTCAATGCTCGGATTGAGCCAGGCGCTATTATCCGCGACCAGGTGGAAATCGGTGATAATGCTGTGATTATGATGGGAGCTGTTATCAATATCGGAGCTGAAATTGGTGCTGGAACGATGATTGATATGGGAGCCGTTTTGGGTGGTCGAGCTATTGTTGGAAAAAACAGCCACGTGGGTGCTGGGACTGTTCTTGCCGGTGTCATTGAGCCTGCCAGCGCAGATCCTGTCCGAGTGGGGGACGATGTCTTGATAGGGGCCAATGCTGTCGTTATTGAAGGAGTGCAGATTGGCAATGGTTCTGTCGTCGCTGCAGGGGCTATTGTGACGAAAGATGTGCCAGAAAATGTTGTTGTAGCCGGTGTGCCTGCGCGTGTGATTAAGAAAATTGATGAACAAACCCAGCAGAAAACAGCATTGGAAGACGCTCTTCGGACGCTTTAAAGAGGGAAATGTATGATTGATTATCAAAAAATTCGCCGAGACTTGCATCAAATTCCGGAAATTGGGCTGGAAGAGTATAAGACTCATGCCTATCTGATGAGAATAATTGATGAGTTGACTGCTGGCTTGGATTTCGTTGAGATTCGGACCTGGCGTACGGGAATTTTAGTCTTTATCAAAGGGAGTACACCTACTAAGACGATTGGCTGGCGGACAGATATTGACGGTTTGCCGATTGTTGAGGAGACAGGGTTTGCCTTTGCTAGTCAACATGAGGGACGTATGCATGCCTGTGGGCATGATATGCACATGACAATCGCTCTGGGTTTGTTGGAGAAATTAACTACTGAGCAGCCTAAGAATAATCTACTTTTTCTTTTCCAGCCAGCTGAGGAAAATGAAGCTGGGGGTATGCTGATGTATGAAGATGGAGCCTTTGGCGATTGGTTGCCAGATGAATTTTATGGGCTTCATGTGCGACCTGACCTCAAGGTAGGAGATATTGCTACGAATACTAGTACACTTTTTGCAGGGACTTGTGAAGTTAAATTAACTTTTAAGGGCAAGGGTGGTCATGCTGCATTTCCACATAATGCTAATGACGCTTTGGTAGCAGCTAGCTATTTTATCACTCAGGTTCAGACTATTGTGAGTCGCAATGTAGATCCGATTGAAGGAGCTGTCGTCACCTTTGGTGAATTCCATGCTGGAACAACGAATAATGTGATTGCTGAAACTGCCTTTCTGCACGGAACCATTCGAACATTGACGCAGGAGATGAATTTGCTCACTCAAAAACGCCTGCGGGAAATCGCTGAAGGAGTAGCCCAGTCTTTTGGTGTAGAGCTTGATTTGGAGCTGAAACAAGGTGGTTATCTTCCTGTGGAAAACGATTCTGAACTGGCTGCTGAATGTATGAATTTTTTCCAAAAAGAGAATGGTGTGCACATGATTGATATTTTACCTGCAATGACCGGTGAGGACTTTGGTTATCTGCTCAGTAAAGTCAAGGGTGTGATGTTCTGGCTGGGGATTGATAGTCCTTATGCACTTCATCATCCTAAAATGGCGCCAGATGAAGCAGCCTTGCCTTTTGCTATTGAAAAATTTGGGAAGTTTTTAAGTTCAAAAGTTAATGAATGATGGGCTGGGAATGTTGATAATGTTTCTGATTGAGGAGAAGATAAATGAAGGCAGATTTGCGCAAAACTATAGTCAGAAAAATGAAAGAGCAGGAATTGATAGTAAAACAGCAGAGAGATGCTTTGCTCACTCAGTACTTGCTGGAATCTTCTACTTATCAACAAGCTAGAACAGTTGCGGTTTATTTATCTTTGCCACACGAGTTTGACACAAGTCTTTTCATCAGGCAGGCTCAAGCAGATGGCAAGCGGGTTTTGGTCCCTAAGACTTATCCCGAAGGGCGCATGACTTTTGTAGATTATAATCCAAATGACTTGGAATTGACTGTTTTTGGTATCTGGGAACCAAGAAGTGAACGAGCGGTGGAAAAATCTCATATTGATTTGATTCATGTTCCAGGTGTTGCTTTTAACAAAAAAGGCTATCGTATTGGCTATGGAGGTGGCTATTATGACCGCTATTTGGCTGATTTTAAAGGGATGACAGTAAGTACAATTTATCCTTACCAGTTAGTTGATTTTCAACCAGATGATTGTGATATTCCCGTTCAGGAGGTATTGATTTGTGAATAAAATTTATGATAAACGTTATCCAGTAACGAGCTTATTGTTGCTTATCACGACAGGAGTTTTCCTAGCAATGTTTCTGTTGCGTGGCTTTAATTATGCTAGTACCCAAACGATTTATGAATTTGGGGCAATGAATGGTCGAACGATTCAATATTTTCCAAGTCAGATTTGGCGCTTGGTATCGGCGATTTTTGTTCATATCGGCTTGGAGCATTTTGTGATGAATATGATTACGCTGTATTTTATCGGACGACAAGCTGAGGATATTTTTGGCTCGTGGAATTTTCTGTTTCTGTACTTGATGTCTGGTATTTTAGGAAATGTCTTTGTCTTTTTTTTCACTCCAAGTGCTGTGGCAGCAGGCGCCTCTACATCTTTGTTTGGGATTTTTGGTGCTATTATTACTTTGCGCTACGCGGTGCGAAATCCTTACATTCAGCAACTCGGCCAGTCATACTTAGTTCTTCTAGTTATGAATTTGGTATTGAGTTTGACACCGGGAATTAGTCTGGCAGGTCACTTAGGTGGTGCAGTCGGAGGCGCTCTCTGTGCTGTTATTTTCCCAGTCCGCGGGGAAAGAAGAGCTTATCAAGTGGGACAACGGTTATTGGCGTTGATTGCTTATATTGTTTTAGCTTTGGGAATGATTTGGTTAGCTTTTAATCGAGGCGTATAAAAAGAGGTTGAATAGACTGCTGTATCTCGCAGCAATCTGTTTTCACCTCTTTTTGCTTTATTTCTGTTGACCAACTAAAATCTTTGCAGCAATCGTGATGCCAGTTAATGGTGACCAATCTATTTTATCAATGTCAATATTAAAAAGAAGCGGTGTCATGTGAAGAAGTGCCGCTTTCTCGTTTTCTCTCAAGCTGAAAGTGGCTGCAACGTCATAAGAATTCGTAATGGTAAAGGCTTCTTCAAAATGCTCAATGATTTTGTGGTTGGAATAATTTGTGTTGGTTAATTGCTCGGCAACGATACCACGAATTTCTTGCAAGTGTTGGCTGCTAGGAATCACCTTAATGAGCAAGCCGTTTTTCTGCAAGACGCGCTGAAATTCTTGGTAATTGGCAGGAGAGAAGATGTCTAAAATCATATCCATGCTAGCATCTTGAATAGGGATGTGCGCCAGATCTCCAACAAACCAATTTACCGTCAGGCTGTGGTCGCTTTTGGCTGCTAGTTGAATAGACTCTTTTGACAAATCGAATGCATAGATATGTTTATCTGGTAATTGTGCTTGCAAATTTCGAGCATAATAGCCTTCTCCGCAACCAATGTCCAGCAGATTACCATGTTGTGGTAAAGATGATAAAATTTCTAGTAATTTCTTCAAAATTGGCTGGTAAAATCCTGCTTCGAGAATCAATTGTCGATTTTGAAAGTTGGATTTATCGTAGTCTTTTGATTGCTTCACCTGTGGAGCCAAGTTGACATAGCCAAACTTTGCCAAGTCGAAGGAATGCTTATTTTTGCATTTGAGACTATTTTCTGATAAAAACAAGGCTTGCTGACAAAAAGGGCAAGAAAAAAGCTTAGCCGTTTCAAAGCGTTTAAGTTTGGGTTTCATGCGTTTTCTCTTTCATCAATTTCTGTGTCTAGTGTAACATGTGAGAAATGCTTTGACAAGTAGATAAAGAAAGGAAATTTTAAAATGAACCACACTTTTAAAGCGGTTGGAGCTAAAGCAAGCACTATGGTAATATGCTTTTTGCTAGTGAGAATGAAAAGAAGCTGGAGCGAAAAGGCTCTAGCTTCAAAGTATATAGCGCAATAAACCAACGATGTAGTAGTTGATTGCTCTTTTTCCTATTTAGTAAGTCAAAACAAAATATTTTTTCTTACCACGACGAATAACGGTCAGTTCGTTTTCCAATTTGTCAGCGTCAGTTAATGTATAGTCAAGGTCTTGAATGCGATCGCCATTGACATAAATAGCGCCGTTTTGGACATCTTCACGCGCTTGGCGTTTAGAGTTGACAACGCCAGCCGTTACCAAAAGTTCTACGATATTGAGATTATCATCTGCGTTCACTTGATAATTTGGTACGCCGCGAAGTCCTTGTTTCAGCTCTTTGACAGAAAGATTTTTGATATTTCCGGCAAAAAGCTGCTCGGTGATATTGAGTGCTTCTTTGTAGGCTTTTTCACCGTGCACGAGTGTAACGACTTCTCGCGCTAAGATTTTTTGTGCCAAACGTTCATGTGGAGCTGCTTCAAATTGTTTCCCGATTTCTTCGATTTCATCAAGCGGAAGAAGAGTGAAAATTTTAAGGAAACGAACGGCATCAGCGTCCATGACATTCATCCAGAATTGGTACATTTCGTAAGGACTGGTCTTATCAGCATTGAGCCATACAGCGTTGCCTTCTGACTTACCAAATTTCTTACCGGTTGCGTCTGTGATAAGGGGCACTGTAATAACGTGAGCTGTTTTGTCTGCCTTCCGACGAAGCAATTCAGTACCAGCAGTCATATTGCCCCATTGGTCAGAACCACCGATTTGTAAAGTGACACCGTATTGGCGATTTAGCTCAAAAAAGTCATAGCCTTGCATGATTTGGTAAGCAAACTCGGTATAAGAAATCCCTGTTTCAATTCGTTTTTTTACGGATTCTTTACTCATCATGTAGTTGACGGTGAAATATTTTCCGACATCGCGCAGAAAGTCAATAAAGCTAATATCAGAGAACCAGTCGTAGTTGTTGACCATTTCAGCCTTGTTATCACCATTGTCAAAATCAAGAAAACGCGATACTTGCGCTTGAATGCTCCGTACCCAGCCCTCAACTGTGTCTTTTGTTTGTAAACTCCGCTCTGTATCTTTAAATGATGGATCGCCAATTAAGCCAGTTGCACCGCCGACGAGAGCGTAGGGTTTGTGACCTGCCAACTGTAAATGTTTCATGACAAGGATTGGTACAAGATGACCGAGGTGCAGGCTGTCAGCTGTTGGATCATAGCCAGAATAAAAACTAACATTTCCTTCCGCTAAGGCTTTGCGCAACGCTTCTTCGTCAGTTGTTTGAAAAACCAAACCACGTTCTTTTAGCTCATCAAAAATGTGCATGTCTGTCTCTCCTTTATAAAATTTCTAGTTATTGTAACATTGTATCACAAACAGCCATTAGAATGTAGTAAAATTGCAAAAATAATTTTAAAAAAACAATGATTCTAGCCAAGGATTGCCTTTCCTGTTGTCAGAAGTTTCATAAATTTGCTATAATAGGCAGAGAACGTTCAAGGAGAAAGAATGAGTAAACAAGTTTTTGAAAAGATCAAACGATTGTTTGAGAATTTTTTTCAAACAGATCGTCCTAGCAAAAATGAAAAAGAAAGCTGGACACTTTGGAGTGTTGGCGAGACTGTCCTTCGTACTCTGAAATTATTATCAAATGTCTTTTTTGTATTTGTTTTTTTAGGTTGCTTGTTTGGTGGAGGCATTGCATTAGGATATGGTGCACGAATCTTTGACAAGGTTGAAACTCCTAAAAAAGAAGAGCTCATCAAAAAAATTCAAGATATTTCAACTATTTCTGAATTAAAATATGCTGATGGCAGCTCCATTTCAGCCATTGATAGTGATTTGTTGCGAGTGCCAATTAAGAGTAAAGATATTTCTGACAATGTGAAAAAAGCAGTCATTGCGACAGAAGATGAGAATTTTCGGAAGCACAATGGGGTTGTCACAAAAGCTGTTTTGCGGGCGACGCTAGGCTCTGTTGCAGGGATTGGTTCCTCAAGTGGAGGTTCTACCTTAACTCAACAGTTAATCAAGCAACAAGTTGTTGGCGATGCTCCGACCTTTAGTCGTAAAGCATCAGAAATCATTGATGCGCTGGCTTTAGAACGCTACATGAGCAAAGACGATATTTTAACGACTTATTTGAATGTGGCACCGTTTGGGAGAAATAACAAAGGGCAAAATATTGCTGGTGTGGAAGAAGCTGCACAAGGAATTTTTGGAGTTCCTGCCAGCAAATTGACAATTCCTCAAGCAGCTTTTATTGCCGGTTTACCACAAAGTCCGATTGTTTACTCTCCTTATGCAGCTGACGGTAGCCTGAAAAGTGCTAAAGATATGACTTTTGGTCTCAATCGTGCGAAAAATGTTATTTACAATATGTACCGAACAGGTGCGATTAGTAAAAACGAGTACCAATTGTATAAAGATTATGATTTAAAACGAGACTTTTTACCAAGTGATACGACTTCGGCAAGAACACATGACTATCTATATTACGTTGCTATGAAAGAAGCTCAAAAAGCAATGTATGATTACTTAATCAAACGTGACAATGTTTCACAGCAAGAGTTGAAAAATGATGCAACAGTGAAAGCTTACAGAGAACTAGCTGCGAAAGAGTTGAGTGAAGGCGGCTACACTGTCACCACAACTATTAATAAGAATGTGCATAATGCAATGCAAAATGCAGTAGCTAATTTTGGTAGTGTCTTAGATGATGGAACAGGTGCAGTCGAAGCTGGAAATGTCCTCATGGATAATCGTACAGGAGCTATTTTGGGGTTTGTGGGAGGACGTGATTATGCTTCTAACCAGAACAACCATGCATTTGATACAGAGCGCTCACCAGGCTCAACCATTAAGCCGATTTTAGCCTATGGTATTGCTATAGACCAAGGGCTTATGGGAAGTGCCAGCATGCTGTCTAACTACCCTGCAAATTTCTCTAGCGGTGAGCCAATTATGCACGTAGATAGCCGTGGTACAGCCATGATGGATTTGCAGGAAGCTTTGAATACTTCTTGGAACATTCCAGCTTATTGGACTTATAAATTGCTTCGTGACAAAGGAGTTAATGTCCAAGGGTACATGGAGAAAATGGGCTATCAAATTGAAAATTATGATATTGAAAGTCTGCCAATGGGAGGAGGTATTGAAGTATCTGTCGCCCAACACACCAATGGTTTCCAAACTTTAGCCAATAATGGGGCATACCAAGAGCGCTATATGATTGAAAAGATTACGACAAAAAACGGGAAAGTTGTCTATGAACACAAAGCAAAACCTGTTCAGGTTTACTCTAAGGCAACGGCGACGATTATGCAAAGTCTTATGCGTGGGGTATTGAGTTCGGGTGCTACGACGACCTTCAAATCTCGTTTAACGCAGATTAATAGCGGTTTAGCTAGTGCTGATTGGATTGGTAAAACGGGTACGACTAACAGTAATGGTGACATGTGGCTCATGGTATCCACTCCTAAATTAACGTTAGGTGGTTGGATTGGTCATGACAATAATGCTTCAATGGCAGCTTTGACTGGTTACAACAACAATGCGCAGTATATGGCTCAACTAGTAAATGCAATTTATCAAGCCGACCCAAGTCTCTGGGGAGTTGGTGACAAGTTCAATCTAGATTCTAGTGTCATTAAGTCCAATGTTCTTAAAGCAACGGGTGAACGAGCTGGCGCAGTAACAGTCAATGGTCGCAGTATGAACCTGACCGGACAGACAGTTACTAGCTATTGGGCAAAAAACGGTGCTCCGATGACCACCTATAAATTTGGAATCGGTGGTACAGATAGTGATTATCAAAAAGCTTGGGCAGCACTTTTAGGCGGACGCTAAATAAAGGTAAATAAAAACACTTTCATAAGTAAAAAACTTGAAAAGCAGAGTTAAATAAGGTATAATATTACTAATAATTTGTCGTCTGCTTTATTTGAAATATTGTCCATATAAAGCTTACAGCAGTTAAATCATACTTTTAGAGTCAGATTTAGCTGCTCTTTTTGTGCCTATTTTTAGGATTTTTGTGGTTTGTTATCAAAACTTAAAGATTCTGAAAATTACTTACAAAGGACAAATGAAAATTGCTACTCTATCATGTAATAGAGAATGTAGAAAGAAGAAGGAGTAAAAAACTTGGCAGGACATGAAGTTCAATACGGGAAACACCGTACTCGTCGTAGTTTTTCAAGAATCAAGGAAGTTCTTGATTTACCAAATTTGATTGAAATCCAGACAGATTCATTCAAAGATTTTCTTGACCATGGTTTGAAAGAAGTATTTGAAGATGTACTTCCTATCTCAAACTTTACAGATACAATGGAGCTAGAGTTTGTTGGTTATGAAATTAAAGAATCTAAATACACTTTAGAAGAAGCACGTATCCATGATGCCAGCTATTCTGCACCTATTTTTGTGACTTTCCGTTTGATTAATAAAGAAACTGGTGAAATCAAGACCCAAGAAGTGTTCTTTGGCGATTTCCCAATCATGACAGAAATGGGAACGTTTATCATCAACGGTGGTGAGCGGATTATCGTATCACAGCTCGTTCGTTCTCCAGGTGTTTACTTCAACGATAAAGTAGACAAAAATGGTAAAGTTGGTTATGGTTCAACTGTCATTCCTAACCGTGGAGCTTGGTTAGAGCTGGAAACAGACTCAAAAGATATTGCTTATACTCGGATTGACCGTACTCGTAAGATTCCGTTTACGACACTTGTTCGTGCGCTTGGTTTTTCTGGCGATGATGAAATCTTTGACATTTTCGGCGACAGCGATCTCGTTCGCAACACGATTGAAAAGGATATTCATAAAAATCCAATGGATTCACGTACCGATGAAGCGCTTAAAGAAATCTATGAACGTCTTCGTCCAGGTGAGCCTAAAACAGCTGATAGTTCACGTAGTCTATTGGTCGCTCGTTTCTTTGATCCACATCGTTACGACTTGGCGGCAGTTGGTCGTTATAAAATCAATAAAAAATTAAACATTAAAACACGTTTGTTAAATCAAACGATTGCAGAACCTTTGGTAGATCCAGAAACAGGTGAAATCTTGGTTGAAGCTGGAACTGTTATGACACGTAGTGTCATTGATAGCATTGCAGAATACTTGGACGGTGATTTGAATAAAATTACTTATATTCCAAATGATGCAGCTGTATTGACGGATCCAGTCGTTCTTCAAAAATTCAAAGTGGTGGCGCCAACTGATCCAGATCGTGTGGTGACTATTATTGGTAATGCCAACCCAGGAGATCGAGTTCATACGATTACGCCAGCAGATATTTTGGCTGAGATGAATTACTTCTTGAACCTCGCTGAAGGACTTGGTCGTGTGGATGATATTGACCACTTGGGAAATCGTCGGATTCGTGCCGTTGGTGAATTGCTTGCTAACCAAGTACGTCTTGGATTGTCTCGTATGGAGCGTAATGTTCGCGAGCGCATGAGTGTGCAAGATAATGAAGTGTTGACACCGCAACAAATCATCAATATCCGCCCAGTCACAGCAGCTATCAAAGAATTCTTTGGTTCATCTCAATTGTCTCAATTTATGGACCAACATAATCCACTGTCTGAATTGTCTCACAAACGCCGTTTGTCAGCCTTGGGACCTGGTGGTTTGACTCGTGACCGTGCTGGATATGAAGTGCGTGACGTGCACTACACCCACTATGGACGTATGTGTCCAATTGAAACACCTGAAGGACCAAACATTGGTTTGATCAATAACTTGTCTTCTTATGGGCACTTGAATAAATATGGCTTTATCCAAACGCCGTATCGTAAAGTGGATCGTGAAACAGGTCTGGTCACCAATGAAATCGTTTGGCTGACAGCGGACGAAGAAGATGAATTTATCGTAGCGCAAGCAAATTCTAAATTAACAGAAGATGGTCGTTTTGCAGAAGCGATTGTCATGGGGCGTCACCAAGGGAACAACCAAGAATTTCCTTCAGATCAAGTGGATTTCATGGATGTATCACCTAAGCAGGTAGTTGCGGTTGCGACAGCATGTATTCCGTTCCTTGAAAATGACGACTCTAACCGTGCCCTCATGGGTGCCAACATGCAACGTCAAGCCGTACCGTTGATTGATCCGCATGCACCATATGTTGGTACTGGTATGGAATACCAAGCAGCTCATGACTCTGGTGCGGCGATTATTGCACAGCACGACGGTAAAGTTGTATATTCTGATGCAGCCAAAGTTGAAGTTCGTCGTGAAGATGGCTCACTTGATGTCTATCATATTACGAAATTCCGCCGTTCAAACTCTGGTACTTCTTACAACCAACGTACGCTGGTAAAAGTTGGCGATACAGTTGAAAAAGGTGACTTTATCGCAGACGGACCTTCTATGGAAAAAGGTGAAATGGCACTTGGACAAAATCCAATCGTTGCTTATATGACATGGGAAGGTTACAACTTTGAAGATGCCGTTATCATGAGTGAGCGTTTAGTGAAAGACGATGTTTACACATCTGTTCACTTGGAGGAATTTGAATCAGAAACACGTGATACAAAGCTTGGACCTGAAGAAATTACGCGCGAAATTCCAAACGTCGGTGAAGATGCTTTGAGAGACCTTGACGAAATGGGAATTATCCGCATTGGTGCTGAGGTAAAAGAAGGCGACATTCTTGTCGGTAAAGTAACGCCGAAAGGTGAAAAAGACTTATCTGCTGAAGAACGCCTGCTTCATGCAATTTTCGGTGATAAATCTCGTGAAGTACGTGATACTTCCCTTCGTGTACCACATGGTGGTGCAGGGGTTGTCCGTGATGTGAAAATCTTTACTCGTGCGAACGGTGATGAATTGCAATCTGGTGTCAACATGTTGGTGCGTGTTTACATTGCTCAAAAACGAAAGATCCGCGTTGGAGATAAGATGGCCGGACGCCACGGAAATAAAGGGGTTGTTTCCCGTATCGTTCCAGTTGAGGATATGCCGTATCTTCCAGACGGAACACCAGTTGATATCATGTTGAATCCTCTTGGGGTGCCGTCACGTATGAATATCGGACAAGTTATGGAACTGCACCTCGGTATGGCTGCTCGTAACCTTGGTATCCACATTGCAACGCCAGTCTTTGACGGGGCTAGCTCAGATGATCTTTGGGAAACCGTTCGTGAAGCAGGTATGGATAGCGATGCTAAGACAATCCTTTATGATGGACGTACTGGCGAACCGTTTGATAACCGTGTGTCCGTTGGTGTCATGTACATGATCAAACTCCACCACATGGTTGATGATAAGCTCCATGCCCGTTCTGTTGGTCCTTATTCAACCGTTACGCAACAACCTCTTGGTGGTAAAGCGCAGTTTGGTGGACAACGTTTTGGAGAAATGGAAGTTTGGGCTCTTGAAGCCTACGGTGCTTCTAACGTCCTTCAAGAAATCTTGACTTACAAGTCAGATGACATCAATGGTCGTTTGAGAGCTTATGAAGCCATTACCAAAGGTAAGCCAATTCCAAAACCAGGTGTTCCAGAATCCTTCCGTGTCCTTGTAAAAGAATTGCAATCACTTGGTCTTGACATGCGTGTCCTTGATGAAGACGACAATGAAGTCGAACTTCGTGACTTGGATGAAGGCATGGATGATGATGTGATTCATGTAGACGATCTTGAAAAAGCACGTGAAAAAGCAGCACAAGAAGCAAAAGCCGCTTTTGATGCTGAAGGGAAAGAATAAGAACTGATTCAATAGATAATAAAGAAAGGTAAGAAATAGTGGTTGATGTAAATCGTTTTCAAAGTATGCAAATCACCCTAGCTTCTCCTAGTAAAGTCCGCTCTTGGTCTTATGGAGAAGTGAAGAAACCTGAAACAATTAACTACCGCACACTAAAACCAGAACGCGAAGGGCTTTTTGATGAAGTCATCTTTGGTCCTACAAAAGACTGGGAATGTGCGTGTGGAAAATATAAACGGATTCGTTATAAAGGAATCATTTGTGACCGTTGTGGTGTTGAAGTAACTCGTACTAAAGTTCGTCGTGAACGTATGGGACATATTGAGTTGAAAGCACCTGTCTCTCATATTTGGTATTTTAAAGGAATCCCAAGCCGAATGGGCTTGACCTTGGATATGAGTCCTCGTGCTCTTGAAGAAGTCATCTATTTTGCAGCTTATGTGGTGATTGATCCAAAAGATACGCCACTTGAGCATAAATCCATTATGACAGAGCGGGAATATCGTGAACGCTTACGAGAATATGGTCAAGGTTCCTTTGTTGCAAAAATGGGTGCTGAAGCAATTCAAGATCTCTTGAAACAAGTAGATTTGGAAAAAGAAATTGCAGAGCTCAAAGATGAATTAAAAACGGCAACTGGACAAAAACGTGTCAAGGCTATTCGTCGTTTGGATGTTTTAGATGCCTTCCAAAAATCTGGTAACAAGCCAGAATGGATGGTCTTAAACATCTTGCCAGTTATTCCGCCAGACTTACGTCCAATGCTTCAGTTGGACGGTGGACGTTTTGCCTCTTCTGACCTGAACGACCTTTACCGTCGTGTTATCAATCGGAATAATCGTTTAGCACGTCTTTTGGAACTAAATGCTCCTGGAATCATCGTGCAAAATGAAAAGCGGATGTTGCAAGAAGCGGTTGATGCTCTGATTGACAATGGTCGTCGTGGTCGTCCTATTACTGGACCAGGAAGCCGCCCGCTCAAATCATTGAGTCACATGCTCAAAGGGAAACAAGGACGTTTCCGTCAAAACTTGCTGGGTAAACGGGTTGACTTCTCAGGACGTTCGGTTATTGCAGTTGGTCCGACACTCAAGATGTACCAATGTGGTGTGCCACGTGAAATGGCTATTGAACTCTTCAAACCATTTGTCATGCGTGAAATTGTCGCGCGTGATATTGTGCAAAATGTCAAAGCTGCTAAGCGCTTGGTAGAACGGAATGATGAACGCATCTGGGATATTTTAGAAGATGTGATTAAAGAACACCCAGTGCTCCTTAACCGCGCACCGACGCTTCACAGATTAGGAATTCAAGCATTTGAGCCAGTCTTGATTGACGGGAAGGCTCTTCGTTTGCACCCACTTGTGTGTGAGGCTTATAATGCCGACTTTGACGGAGACCAAATGGCTATCCACGTGCCCTTGTCAGAAGAAGCTCAAGCAGAAGCACGGATTCTCATGCTGGCAGCCGAACACATCCTCAATCCAAAAGACGGTAAGCCAGTAGTAACCCCTTCACAGGATATGGTCTTGGGGAACTACTACCTGACTATGGAAGAAGCTGGTCGTGAAGGAGAAGGAATGGTCTTTAAAGACCGTGATGAAGCTGTAATGGCTCTCCGTAATGGCTATGTTCACTTACATACGCGTGTTGGGATTGCGACGGATAGTTTAAACAAACCATGGACAGAAAATCAAAAACACAAGATCCTCTTGACAACAGTGGGTAAGATTCTTTTCAATGATATCATGCCAGATGAATTGCCATATTTGCAAGAGCCAAATGCTTCAAACATGGCAGAAGGTGTGCCAGCTAAGTATTTCTTAGAATCTGGTCAAGATGTCAAAGAAGCTATCAGTAAGCTAGAATTAAATGTACCATTCAAGAAGAAAAATCTTGGAAATATCATTGCTGAAATCTTCAAACGTTTCCGTACAACTGAAACATCTGCTTTCCTTGACCGTCTGAAGGATCTCGGCTATCATCATTCAACGTTAGCAGGCTTGACAGTAGGGATTGCTGATATTCCGGTCGTTGAAGATAAGGCAGAAATTATCGAAGAGTCTCACAAACGTGTGGAACAAATCACCAAACAATTCCGCCGTGGTATGATTACAGACGATGAACGCTACAATGCAGTTACTGCTGAATGGCGTGCAGCTCGTGAAAAATTGGAAAAACGTTTGGTTGCCAACCAAGATTCTAAGAACCCAATCGTTATGATGATGGACTCTGGAGCCCGTGGTAACATTTCTAACTTCTCACAACTTGCTGGTATGCGTGGTTTGATGGCCGCTCCTAATGGCCGCATCATGGAATTGCCTATTCTATCTAACTTCCGTGAAGGTTTGTCTGTTTTGGAAATGTTCTTCTCTACTCACGGTGCTCGTAAAGGGATGACTGATACAGCCCTTAAAACAGCTGACTCAGGTTATCTGACTCGCCGTTTGGTTGATGTGGCGCAAGATGTGATTATCCGTGAAGACGACTGTGGAACCGATCGTGGTCTTGTTATCCGCTCAATTACTGATGGTAAAGAAATGATTGAGCCATTAGAAGAACGCTTGATTGGTCGTTATACGAAGAAATCTGTTAAACATCCTGAAACAGGCGAAGTCATCGTTGGTCCAGACGTATTGATTACAGAAGATATGGCGCATGAGATTGTTAGCGCTGGTGTCGAAGAAGTCACTATTCGCTCTGTCTTTACATGTAATACACGTCATGGAGTTTGCCGTCGTTGTTACGGTATCAACTTGGCAACGGGTGATGCGGTTGAAGTCGGTGAGGCAGTCGGAACGATTGCTGCCCAATCTATCGGTGAACCTGGTACACAGCTTACAATGCGTACTTTCCACACGGGTGGTGTTGCCTCTAATACCGATATCACACAAGGTCTTCCTCGTGTCCAAGAAATCTTTGAAGCCCGCAATCCGAAAGGGGAAGCAGTTATTACTGAAGTTAAAGGCGAAGTGACTGCAATTGAAGAAGATGCTTCTACTCGGACTAAGAAAGTCTTTGTTAAGGGTGCAACTGGTGAAGGAGAATACGTTGTACCATTTACAGCTCGCATGAAAGTGGCTGTAGGAGATAAAATCTCTCGTGGTGCTGCTTTGACAGAAGGGTCTATTCAGCCTAAGCACTTGCTGGCTGTTCGTGATGTCTTGTCTGTTGAAACTTACTTGCTTGCTGAAGTACAAAAGGTTTACCGTAGCCAAGGGGTAGAAATCGGTGACAAACACATTGAGGTAATGGTTCGCCAGATGATTCGCAAAGTGCGTGTCATGGATCCAGGAGATACAGACCTTCTCATGGGTACACTCATGGATATCACAGACTTTACCGATGCTAACCGTGATGTGGTTATCTCTGGAGGAGTTCCTGCGACTGCTCGCCCAGTCCTCATGGGAATTACTAAAGCATCTCTTGAAACAAATAGTTTCTTGTCAGCTGCTTCCTTCCAAGAAACCACTCGTGTCCTCACAGACGCGGCTATCCGTGGTAAGAAAGACCACTTGCTTGGTCTCAAGGAAAATGTTATCATTGGTAAAATCATCCCAGCTGGTACAGGTATGGCTCGTTACCGTAACCTTGAACCGCAAGCTGTCAATGAAGTCGAAATTATCGAAGATACAACCGTAACAGAACCTGTGGAAGAAACTACTCCAGTAGAATAATAAAGAGTCGAGCCTTCTCGGCTCTTTCGTATTTAGATTTCATATTTTAGTCAAATTATTTTGTGAAAACTTTCTTTATATCAAGAAAACTTTTAGAAAATATGATATAATAGTTTCGTATAAAATAGAAAAAGGAGTTTTTGTAACATGGCAAAACTTACTGTTAAAGACGTTGAATTGAAAGGCAAAAAAGTCCTTGTTCGCGTTGATTTCAATGTGCCGCTTAAAGACGGAGTTATCACAAACGACAACCGTATCTCAGCTGCTCTTCCAACAATCAAGTATATCCTTGAACATGGTGGACGTGCTATTCTTTTCTCTCACCTTGGACGTGTGAAAGAAGAAGCTGATAAAGAAGGAAAATCTCTTGCACCAGTTGCGGCTGATTTAGCTAAAAAATTAGGTCAAGATGTTGCTTTCCTTCCAGGAGTAACTCGTGGAGCAGAGCTTGAAGCAGCTATCAATGCCCTTAAAGACGGTGAAGTTCTTCTTGTTGAAAACACTCGTTTTGAAGATGTTGACGGCAAGAAAGAATCTAAAAACGATCCAGAACTTGGTAAATATTGGGCAAGCCTTGGAGACGGTATCTTTGTAAATGATGCATTTGGTACAGCTCACCGTGCTCATGCATCTAACGTAGGTATCTCAGCAAACGTTGAGAAAGCAGTTGCAGGTTTTCTTCTTGAAAACGAAATTGCTTATATCAAAGAAGCTGTTGAAAATCCAGTTCGTCCATTCCTAGCAATCCTAGGTGGTTCTAAAGTATCAGATAAGATTGGTGTTATCGAAAATCTTCTTGAAAAAGCTGATAAAGTGCTTATCGGTGGTGGTATGACTTATACTTTCTACAAAGCACAAGGTATCGAAATCGGTAACTCACTTGTAGAAGAAGATAAATTAGACATTGCAAAAGCTCTCCTTGAAAAGTCAAACGGTAAACTCATTTTGCCAGTTGACTCTAAAGAAGCAAATGCTTTTGCGGACTACACTGAAGTGAAAGATACTGACGGTGAAGCGGTAGACCCTGGTTTCCTTGGACTTGATATCGGTCCTAAATCAATCGCTAAGTTTGACCAAGAATTGACTGGTGCGAAAACAGTTGTTTGGAATGGTCCAATGGGTGTCTTTGAAAACCCTGACTTCCAAGCTGGTACAATCGGTGTGATGGACGCTATTGTGAAACAACCAGGCGTTAAATCAATCATTGGCGGCGGTGACTCAGCTGCTGCAGCTATCAACCTTGGTCGTGCAGACAAGTTTTCATGGATTTCTACAGGTGGAGGCGCAAGCATGGAGCTTCTTGAAGGTAAAGAGTTGCCAGGACTTGCAGCACTTACTGAAAAATAATTTTAACAGAAGGCGGTTTTTCCGCCTTTTTTATATTATGTGACTTTAGTCTGTCTCGCTCCGTAGGTGCGAGACAAATAACCCACCCGCTATGCGTGTGCGTATTGAATGTTATACAAAAAATCTCCAAACGCGATACAATAAAGGTGTTCAAGCCTATTGTAAAGCGAAAGGAGCAAAAGCTGGCACAAAAGGCACATAGTTTATCACATACAAAGTGGCTATGTAAATATCACCTTGTGTTCACCCCTAAGTATAGACGAAAAATCATCTATAATCAATATCGAAGTAGTTTAGGCGAGCTATTCCAACGATTATGCAGTTATAAAGGTGTCGAAATCATTGAGGGACATCTCATGCCGGATCATGTTCATATGTTGGTTAGTATTCCCCAAAAAATCAGTGTTTCAAGTTTCATGGGTTACTTAAAAGGTAAGAGCGCACTCATGATGTTTGATAAACACGCCAATCTCAAATACAAATTTGGGAATCGGCATTTTTGGGCAGAGGGGTATTATGTGAGTACAATTGGACTCAATGAAGCTACCATTAAGAAATATATACAAAAACAGGAAAAACATGATATAGCTCTCGATAAATTGAGTGTGAAAAAGTATGAAGATCCCTTTAGGGATAATGGCAAGTAATACGAATGCCTCTTTAAGAGGCTAGTGACGAGTCAAAAGCAGTGAGGCTTGAACAAAGTGAAAGCCAGCGTCTTTAGGCGCTGGCTGGTGATGTGGGCTTATAGCCCTTGTTCAAACCACCCGTTTGACGGGTGGTTATGATTTATGTAAATTAACTAGCTCGTTTCTGTATTTCAATTTGCTGTATTCACAATTTTCATGAAGTAAAAGAATTGAAAAAATGTGCTACATACTTGTAAATGTTTTAAAAAGTTGCTAAAATATAATAAGTGTCGAATTTAAAGTAATTTGAACAATCTAATAATTTGAAAAAAGGAAGAAAAATGCAAAAGAGAGAAGTATTTGGTTTTCGTAAAAGTAAAATTAGCAAAACGCTTTGCGGTGCTGTTCTAGGGACCGTAGCAGCAGTCTCTATGGCAGGACAACATGTTTTTGCTGATGAAACGACAACAACGACAAGCAAAGTAGACACCACAGCTGTTGCTGGTACCCAAACGGGCAATCCAGCGACCAATTTGCCAGAGGCTCAAGGGAGTGCGAGTAAGGAAGCTGAACAAAGTCAAAACCAAGCTGGAGAGACAAATGGTTCAATACCAGTTGAAGTACCTAAAACTGATCTTGATCAAGCAGCAAAAGATGCTAAGTCTGCTGGTGTCAATGTTGTCCAAGATGCCGATGTTAATAAAGGAACTGTTAAAACAGCTGAAGAAGCAGTCCAAAAAGAAACTGAAATTAAAGAAGATTACACAAAACAGGCTGAGGATATTAAGAAGACAACAGATCAATATAAATCGGATGTAGCTGCTCATGAGGCAGAAGTTGCTAAAATCAAAGCTAAAAATCAGGCAACTAAAGAACAGTATGAAAAAGATATGGCAGCTCATAAAGCCGAGGTTGAACGCATTAATGCTGCAAATGCTGCCAGTAAAACAGCTTATGAAGCTAAATTGGCTCAATATCAAGCAGATTTAGCAGCCGTTCAAAAAACCAATGCTGCCAATCAAGCAGCCTATCAAAAAGCCCTTTCTGCTTATCAGGCTGAACTGAAACGTGTTCAGGAAGCTAATGCAGCCGCCAAAGCCGTTTATGATACTGCTGTAGCAGCAAATAATGCTAAAAATACAGAAATTGCCGCTGCCAATGAAGAAATTAGAAAACGCAATGCAACGGCCAAAGCTGAATATGAGACTAAGTTAGCTCAATATCAAGCTGAACTAAAGCGTGTTCAGGAAGCTAATGCCGCAAACGAAGCAGCCTATCAAGCTAAATTGACCGCCTATCAAACAGAGCTTGCTCGCGTTCAAAAAGCCAATGCGGATGCTAAAGCGACCTATGAAGCAGCTGTAGCAGCAAATAATGCCAAAAATGCGGCACTCACAGCTGAAAATACTGCAATTAAGCAACGCAATGAGAATGCTAAGGCGACTTATGAAGCTGCACTCAAGCAATATGAGGCCGATTTGGCAGCGGTGAAAAAAGCTAATGCTGCAAACGAAGCAGCCTATCAAGCTAAATTGACCGCCTATCAAACAGAGCTCGCTCGCGTTCAAAAAGCCAATGCGGATGCTAAAGCGGCCTATGAAGCAGCTGTAGCAGCAAATAATGCCGCAAATGCAGCGCTCACAGCTGAAAATACTGCAATTAAGAAGCGCAATGCGGATGCTAAAGCTGATTACGAAGCAAAACTTGCTAAGTATCAAGCAGATCTTGCCAAATATCAAAAAGATTTAGCAGACTATCCAGTTAAGTTAAAGGCATACGAAGATGAACAAGCTTCTATTAAAGCTGCACTGGCAGAGCTTGAAAAACATAAAAATGAAGACGGAAACTTAACAGAACCATCTGCTCAAAATTTGGTCTATGATCTTGAGCCAAATGCGAACTTATCTTTGACAACAGATGGGAAGTTCCTTAAGGCTTCTGCTGTGGATGATGCTTTTAGCAAAAGCACTTCAAAAGCAAAATATGACCAAAAAATTCTTCAATTAGATGATCTAGATATCACTAACTTAGAACAATCTAATGATGTTGCTTCTTCTATGGAGCTTTATGGGAATTTTGGTGATAAAGCTGGCTGGTCAACAACAGTAAGCAATAACTCACAGGTTAAATGGGGATCGGTACTTTTAGAGCGCGGTCAAAGCGCAACAGCTACATACACTAATCTGCAGAATTCTTATTACAATGGTAAAAAGATTTCTAAAATTGTCTATAAGTATACAGTGGATCCTAAGTCCAAGTTTCAAGGTCAAAAGGTTTGGTTAGGTATTTTTACCGATCCAACTTTAGGTGTTTTTGCTTCCGCTTATACAGGTCAAGTTGAAAAAAACACTTCTATTTTTATTAAAAATGAATTCACTTTCTATGACGAAGATGGAAAACCAATTAATTTTGATAATGCCCTTCTCTCAGTAGCTTCTCTTAACCGTGAACATAACTCTATTGAGATGGCTAAAGATTATAGTGGTAAATTTGTCAAAATCTCTGGTTCATCTATTGGTGAAAAGAATGGTATGATTTATGCTACAGATACTCTTAACTTTAAACAGGGTGAAGGCGGCTCTCGCTGGACTATGTATAAAAATAGTCAAGCTGGTTCAGGATGGGATAGTTCAGATGCGCTGAATTCTTGGTATGGAGCAGGGGCTATTAAAATGTCTGGTCCGAATAACCATGTTACTGTAGGAGCAACTTCTGCAACAAATGTGATGCCAGTTTCTGACATGCCTGTTGTTCCTGGTAAGGACAATACTGATGGCAAAAAACCAAATATTTGGTATTCTTTAAATGGTAAAATCCGTGCGGTTAATGTTCCTAAAGTTACCAAGGAAAAACCCACACCGCCGGTTAAACCAACGGCTCCAACTAAACCAACTTATGAAACAGAAAAGCCATTAAAACCGGCACCAGTAGCTCCAAATTATGAAAAGGAGCCAACGCCGCCGACAAGGACACCGGATCAAGCAGAGCCAAATAAACCCACACCGCCGACCTATGAAACAGAAAAGCCGTTGGAGCCAGCACCTGTTGAGCCAAACTATGAAGCAGAGCCAACGCCGCCGACAAGGACACCGGATCAAGCAGAGCCAAATAAACCCACACCGCCGACCTATGAAACAGAAAAGCCGTTGGAGCCAGCACCTGTTGAGCCAAACTATGAAGCAGAGCCAACGCCGCCGACACCAACACCAGATCAACCAGAACCAAACAAACCTGTTGAGCCAACTTATGAGGTTATTCCAACACCGCCGACTGATCCTGTTTATAAGAAGACGCCTCCGGCTCCGGCTGTACCGACTGTTCACTACCATTACTTTAAGTTAGCCGTACAGCCACAAGTCAATAAAGAAATCAAAAATAATAATGATGTAGATATTGATAAAACCTTAGTGGCGAAACAATCGACTGTTAAATTCCAATTGAAGACGGCTGATCTACCTGCTGGACGGGATAAGACGACTTCCTTTGTTTTGGTCGATCCATTACCCTCTGGCTATCAATTGAATCTTGAGGCAACGAAAGTAGCTAGTGCTGGCTTCGATGTTAGCTATGATTCAGCAACGAATACAGTAACCTTTAAAGCAACTGCACAAACTTTAGCTGCTTTTAATGCGGATCTGACCAAGTCAGTAGCAACGGTTTATCCGACCGTAGTGGGACAAGTCCTTAATGATGGTGCAACTTATAAGAATAACTTCACGCTGACAGTCAATGACGCTTATGGTATTAAGTCCAATATCGTTCGGGTGACAACACCGGGTAAACCAAATGATCCGGATAATCCAAGTAACAACTACATCAAACCAAGCAAGGTAAACAAGAACAAAGACGGTGTGGTGATTGATGGGAAGACTGTTCTTGCAGGATCAACCAACTATTATGAGCTGACTTGGGATTTGGATCAATACAAAGGAGATAAATCGTCAGCGGATACCATTCAAAAAGGGTTCTATTATGTTGATGATTATCCAGAAGAAGCACTGGATTTACGTCAGGATTTAGTGACGATGAAAGATGCTAATGGAAATCCTGTAACAGGTGTCAGCGTCGCTCATTATAAGAGTGTGGAGACTGCACCTCAAGCAGTTAAAGATATGCTTACCAAAGCCCGTATTCATCCTAAAGGTGCTTTCCAAGTCTTTACGGCAGATGATCCACAAGCGTTTTATGATACTTATGTTAAAACGGGCATCAATTTGACGCTTGTCTCTCCGATGGTGGTAAAAGCACAAATGGGTCAAACAGGTGGCAGCTATGAAAACCGAGCCTACCAAATTGACTTTGGCAATGGTTATGAATCCAATATTGTCACGAATAATGTTCCTAAAATTGATCCTAAAAAGGATGTCACTTTAACATTGGATCCCGCAGACACCAACAATGTGGATGGTCAAACACTTCCGTTAAATACAGTCTTTAATTACCGTTTAATCGGAGGTATCATTCCTTCTAATCATTCAGAAGAGCTCTTTGAATATAGTTTCTCTGATGATTATGATCAAACAGGCGATCAATATACTGGTCAGTATAAGGTCTTTGCCAAGGTTGATATGACTCTTAAAGATGGAACAGTTATCAAATCAGGTGATGATTTAACGAAGTATACGGAAGCAGAAGTTGATTCAGTTAAAGGGATCATTACGATTAAATTCAAGGAAGATTTCTTGCGTTCTGTTTCAGTTGATTCAGCCTTCCAAGCCGAAAGCTATGTCCAAATGAAACGGATTGCAGTTGGTACTTTTGAAAATACCTATGTAAATACAGTTAATGGTGTGACTTACGCATCTAATACAGTTCGTACAACGACACCAAAACCGAAAACTCCAACCCCATCAACCCCATCAACTCCAGCTAAACCGAAGCAGGCACTTCATGCTTTAGCTGTTCCAAGCCTTCCAAGAACAGGAACGAGTGTGAGCTATATGCCTTACTTGGGAGTAGCTGCATTGTTAAGTGTTTTAGGCTTAGGACAGTTAAAACGAAAAACAAAGGAGAATGACTAAGTTTTGGTCGGATTGACTTGAAATTTTCCGTTAATTTATGACTATTTTGATAAGGCTAAAAGATAGATTTTAAGTTTCTGTCTTTTAACCTTATTTTTTTGTAATTATTTTAAAATATAGGATTAAAATCTATGCAATAATTAGATAGTAATATAGAGTAGGAAATAGAAAAAGGAGAACGTTATGAAAGTCAGTCAATTATCTAAGCATCCCCATTTAGGCAAGTTCACAGTTGGGCTATCAGCAGCTGTTCTATTGTTGATGGTGAGTTAAAATACAACTAAAGCAGATACCTATACAGTTCAATATGGTGATTCATTTTATACTATTGCGACAAAATTTGGAATGAGTCCCTATGATTTAGCGGCAAAAAATGGAAAAACAATTTACGATACTATCCTTCCTGAAGATACGTTACAAGTAAATGGCCCAACGGCTACTACTGTTAATCAGACAAATGTAGTAGCACAACCAACTGCTACAAATGCAGGTCCAAGTTCTGATACAGAGGATGTGGTACTAAATACGCCTACAGCAACAGGAAACTCTTATCCAGTTGGTCAATGCACTTGGGGTGTAAAAATATTGGCACCTTGGGCTAGTAATTGGTGGGGAAATGCAAAAGATTGGGCTGCCAATGCTGATACTCAGGCTTTCGTATAGGAACAACTCCTCAAGTTGGAGCCATTGCTGTTTGGGATGGCGGTCAATTTGGACATGTAGCCTATGTAACAGCTGTGGCAAATAATCGCGCAATTCAAGTGCTGGAGTCAAATTACAAAGGTCAAAAACAAGTTAACAATTACCGTGGTTGGTTTGACCCTACAACATTTTATGGAAAGGTAACGTATATTTACCCTTATTGATAAACTTTTCCTATACATAGAAATCATTAAATAATGAAAGTGGACTAGTTAGTTGTTCCACTTTTTTTATTGGAAAAAGATAATTCCATAAGAAAGTTCATTATCTTTTCTCTAAAATATGTTAGAATAAAGGTAAAAGGAAATGCATGAATGGGTTATTTTAAGAAGTATAAGTTTGATAAGTCGAAATTTAAATTAGGAATGCGAACCTTTAAAACGGGGGTCGCGGTTTTTATTGTTCTTCTTATCTTTGGGCTTTTTGGTTGGAAAGGATTGCAGATCGGTGCTCTGACAGCTGTTTTCAGTTTGCGTGAAGATTTTGATAAGAGCGTCCATTTTGGAACCTCTCGTATTTTAGGAAATAGCATTGGTGGTTTGTATGCCTTGCTCTTCTTTCTCATCAATAACCTGTTTCATGAGCAGTTTTGGGTGACCTTACTGGTCGTTCCTATTTGTACGATGTTAACGATTATGACAAATGTTGCTATGAACAACAAAGCGGGAGTGATTGGTGGTGTCTCTGCCATGCTGATTATTACTTTATCTATTCCAACAGGAGAGACAGTTTTGTATGTATTTGCACGTGTCTTTGAGACTTTCATGGGGGTTTTCGTTGCCATGCTGGTCAATTCTGATGTGGATCGCTTGCGGAAAGTATTGAAATTAAAAAACGAAGAATAATGTTAGAAAATATAACATGGGTTCTTGACATAGAAATTTTTTCAGATTATAATAGAGCATGAGAAAGGAATTTGCAATGAAGGAAAAAGAATTTCGTCGCAATATGGCTGTTTTTCCCATTGGTAGCGTTATGAAATTGACGGATTTGACAGCACGTCAGATTCGTTATTATGAAGATCAAGAATTGATCAAGCCTGATCGAAATGAAGGAAATCGCCGCATGTATTCATTAAATGATATGGATCGCTTGTTGGAGATTAAAGATTACATTTCAGAAGGTTACAATATTGCTGCGATTAAGCGAAAATATGCCGAGCGCGAAGCGAAATACAAGAAGCCGGTGAGTGAGAAAGACGTTCGTCGAGCCCTTCATAAAGACATTTTACAACAAGGTCGCTTTGCTTCTTCCCTTCCACCATTTGGTCGTATGCATTGACCAATATCAATTTTTTAAATTTCATAAGGAGATACTCATGCCAATTACAGTAGCTGACATTCGTCGCGAAGTGAAAGAAAAAAATGTTACCTTTATCCGTTTGATGTTTTCGGATGTTTTAGGAACGATGAAAAACGTTGAAATTCCAGCGACTGATGAACAGCTGAATAAAGTTTTATCCAACAAAGTGATGTTCGATGGTTCTTCTATCGAAGGTTTTGTGCGTATCAATGAGTCAGATATGTACCTTTATCCTGACTTGGATACATGGACGGTTTTCCCTTGGGGAGACGAAAACGGAAGTGTCGCAGGACTGATTTGCGATGTCTATACGACGGAAGGAACGCCTTTTAAAGGGGATCCGCGTGGAAATTTGAAACGCGCTTTACGTCACATGGAAGAATTAGGATTCGAATCCTTTAATTTAGGTCCTGAGCCAGAATTTTTCTTATTTAAACTTGATGAGAATGGTGATCCAACTCTTGAGGTAAATGATAAGGGTGGCTATTTTGACCTTGCTCCGACTGACCTGGCTGACAATACTCGCCGTGAAATCGTTAATGTCCTTACAACAATGGGATTTGAAGTAGAAGCCAGTCACCATGAGGTAGCTATCGGTCAGCACGAAATTGACTTTAAATACGATGAAGTTCTCCGTGCCTGTGATAAGATTCAGTTGTTTAAGCTGGTTGTTAAGACAATTGCCCGCAAGCATGGTTTGTACGCTACTTTTATGGCAAAACCAAAATTTGGTATTGCTGGTTCAGGTATGCACTGTAACATGTCGCTCTTTAATCAAGACGGTCAGAATGCTTTCTTTGATCCAGAAGATCCAAATGGCATGCAATTATCAAAAACTGCCTATTATTTCCTTGGTGGTCTGATTAAACATGCTTACAATTATACAGCTATCATGAATCCGACTGTCAATTCTTACAAACGTTTGGTTCCTGGCTATGAAGCTCCTGTGTATATTGCTTGGGCAGGACGGAACCGTTCTCCGCTTGTTCGTGTGCCAGCTTCACGCGGTATGGGAACACGTTTGGAATTGCGCTCTGTTGACCCAATGGCTAATCCTTATATTGCTATGGCTGTTCTTCTTGAAGTTGGACTTCATGGGATTGAAAATAAAATTGAAGCACCTGCTCCGATTGAAGAAAATATCTATGTCATGACAGCAGAAGAGCGCAAAGAAGCGGGTATTACAGACCTTCCTTCTACTCTACATAATGCGGTGAAAGCACTGACAGAAGATGAAGTTGTAAAAGCTGCACTTGGGAACCATATTTATACAAGTTTTGTAGAAGCAAAACGCATCGAATGGGCAAGCTATGCCACTTTTGTTTCCCAATGGGAAGTAGACAACTATCTTGATTTGTATTAATAAATTGGGAGCGAGGCTTAGAAAAAGTCTCGTTTTCTTATCTGATGAATGAAAAAGTACTAATCAAAATAATGCCACTTTTTCTACATTTTTGAGCAAATGGCGAAAAACTTGTATAATAGAGCATATCTGTTTAAAAAATTTAGCATTTCCGATATAATAAACAGAACAAAGGGAGGTGAAGCAGGTGTATTGTGTGATTGAAATGTATGGCAAAGATGAGCCGTGGTGGTTTTTCGACGGCTGGGAAGCTAATATCGTATCAGTACAGCATTTTGATAACTATTATGCTGCTTTAAAATATTATAAACGCCAATGGCTGAAGTTGGTAGCTGCTTTTCCTTTCTATAAAAGTCGAAGTGATTTAATGTCCATTTTTTGGGATACAGAAGATTTGCGCTGGTGTGAAGAATGTAGTGATTCTGTCCAGCAATACCATTCTCTCGCTTTATTGGAAAATGATGGTGTCATTCCTAAAGAGAAATGGAGACCGGGCTATAATAAACAAAATAGTGAAGAAGAACATCGTGCCTGCTCTCTAACATTTAAATAATTTGCAAAATGGTGATTTTTTCACCATTTTTTATTTTCTTCTGCGAATAGTATAAAGTGAGGAGGAGATATGGTTCAAAACATTGCACAGGATATTATTTGCCGAGCTAAAAAAGAGCAGGCTCAGGACATTTATTTTGTTCCAAGGGAAAATATGTATGAGCTATACATGCGAATTGGCGATGAACGGCGCTTTATCCAACAGTATGCATTTGAAAAGATGGCAGCAGTAATTAGTCATTTCAAGTTTACCGCTGGGATGAATGTCGGCGAAAAACGTAGAAGCCAGCTAGGATCTTGTGATTATCAATATGGTGATAAGAAAACGTCATTACGACTGTCAACAGTGGGGGATTATCGCGGATATGAAAGTCTAGTGATTCGTCTATTGCATGATGAAGAAGCAGAGTTGAAGTTTTGGTATACTCAGATTCCAGAGCTGAAAGAACGTTTCAAACAGCGAGGACTTTACCTTTTTTCAGGACCGGTAGGAAGTGGTAAAACTACTCTCATGCACCAGTTGGCTCAAGAGCGTTTTGCCGATCAGCAAATCATGTCCATTGAAGACCCTGTTGAAATCAAGCAGTCTGGCATGTTACAGCTGCAACTGAACGAAGCGATTGGTTTAACTTATGAAAGTTTGATTAAACTTTCTCTTCGGCATCGACCAGATTTATTGATTATCGGAGAGATTCGTGATGCGGAGACAGCACGGGCAGTTGTTCGAGCTAGCTTGACAGGAGTGACTGTCTTTTCAACCATTCATGCAAAAAGCGTACGAGGTGTTTATGAACGGTTGCTAGAATTGGGAGTGACAGAAGCAGAGCTGAAAATTGTTTTGCAAGGAATTTGCTACCAACGGTTAATTGCAAAAGGAGGAATAGTGGATTTTGTCAGTGAAAGGTATCAAGAACACGAGCCAATCGATTGGAATAGGCAGATTGATCAGCTTCATGCAGCAGGACATATCAATCTTGAACAAGCAGAATCGGAAAAAATTATCCACGGTTAAGCAGAAAAAGGTCGTAGAGTTGCTGAATAATCTTTTTTCTAGCGGCTTTCATTTAGCAGAAATTATCGACTTTTTGAAGCGAAGTTCCTTGTTAGAAGAAGTCTATGTGGACAGGATGAAAGAGGGTTTAGCAACAGGAAAACCTTTTTCAGAAATTATGGCTAGTTTAGGATTTTCAGATAATGTGGTAACACAACTTTCGCTGGCAGAATTACACGGAAATCTCTCACTCAGTCTGAGTAAGATTGAGGAATACTTGGAAAATGTCTCAAAAATTAAGAAAAAGTTGGTTGAAGTGGCGACTTATCCCTTTATTTTGTTTGTTTTTTTGATATTCATTATGCTGGGATTACGTAATTATTTACTCCCGCAACTCGATCGTCAAAATGTAGCAACGCAGATTATCAGTAATTTGCCGCAACTTTTTCTGGGTTCATTAGGGGTAGTCTTTGTTTTGTTAGCGATAGGTTTTTATTGGTTTCAAAAAAGCTCAAAAATAACAACATTTGGTTTGTTGGCTCGACTTCCTTTTTTTGGCACTTTTATTCAAACCTATTTGACAGCTTATTATGCGAGAGAATGGGGAAATATGATTGGTCAAGGTTTAGAACTCAGTCATATTTTTCAGATGATGCAAGGGCAACGCTCTGCTATGTTTCAAGAAATTGGAAAAGATTTAGAAGTTGCGCTGCAAAATGGCCAGGAATTTTCACAAGTAGTGAAATATTATCCATTTTTTAAAAAGGAATTAGGCTTGATAATTGAATACGGTGAAGTGAAATCCAAATTGGGACGTGAATTAGAAGTTTATGCTCAAAAAACATGGGAGACATTTTTTAAACGTGTTCATCAGGCGATGAATGTTATTCAGCCACTAGTGTTTGTCTTTGTGGCCTTGATGATTGTATTATTATATGCAGCCATGTTGCTGCCAATTTATCAAAATATGGAGGTTCAATTATGAAAAAAATAAAAAGTTTGAAGGTTAAAGCTTTTACTTTAGTAGAAATGAAAGATAGTAAAATTGTTAAATTTTCCATTTGATAACAATGTCCTCAGACGTTACACGAACCTTGGTAATTAAGGCTCTGACTATTACTTTTTGCTGTTCGTAGTCCATGCTGAGAATATCTTCAGTATCCAATGTCTCTCTCATACTTTCTTTTCGCTCTTGCCGCTTTAATACAGGGTCATTTTCTAGCTCAGCCTCTAGCATTGCTCTCATAAGTGTAAATTCAGCAGACCTTTTTTGTAGTTCCTCTAGCGTGATACGGTCGTCTATATAGAGGTCATTCAATCTACTTAATTTTTTAGTTAGCTCATCTATTTGCTTTTGGTAGTTGTCACGATCTATGTTTGTTTCCTCATTGTCAGAAAACAACTCATCAAGGTAGCTAGTGTCATTTTGCAATTTGCTGAGTTGGTGGAGCACGTTTTCCTCGACGTCTGCTTTTTCATAAAAACGTGAGTCACATTTTTTGTTATCGTTGTAGATTGTCACGCCTTTTGTTGTCCTAGGAAACCTATTTTTACACTGATAGCGGATGTTACGGCTACCGTCTTTACGTTTAGTTCCTAGTGTAATTTGTAGTGGTGCTCCACAGTAGCCACATTGAGCTATACCTGACAACATATATTTGGCTCGAAAAGGTCTAGGGTTGTTCGAGAACTCAGCAGCAGCTATCTGCCTTATTTTGAGCTCTTCCTGAGTTTTGTTATAAATTTCCTCGGAGATAATAGGCTCGTGGTTGCCAGGGTAGATTCGCCCTTTGTACTGATTGTAGCCACAGTAGACAGGATTTGCTAGTATACCTCTAATAATTCTATAGTGCCAAGCAGGTTCTTTAGGATATTTTTCATTGATTCTGTCTCTTAATTTTGTGATTGACATCCCTTCAAGATATGAGTTAAAGATGTATCTTATAACGATTGCCTCAAACTCATTGATAGTCATCGTCCCTGTCTTTTTATGATAATCATATCCGTAGGAGGTTCTAGCCCACATCATGGACTTACCAGACTTAGCACGACCGATTTTTCCAAGCATTAAGCGTTCTTTAATTTGTTCTCTTTCTAATTGAGCAAACACACTCAAAATCCCAATCATTGCCTTTCCAAATGGTGTAGAAGTATCAAAGTTCTCTAGTAGGCTGACAAAGTCTATTTTATTTTCTAAAAAGATGTCCTCAATCAAGTACAAGGTATCTTTTTGACTACGGCTTAGCCTATCTAGCTTATAAACCAACACGGTGTCAAAGAGCTGTTTTTTAGCGTCTTTGATAAGCTGTTCCAGTGCAGGGCGGTGAATGTTTGAGCCGGTAAAGCCACCGTCTGTATAGATATTGTAGACGCTCCAGTCTTTAATTTTGCAATAACTAGAGAGTTTGTCTTTTTGCTCATCGATTGAATATCCTTCCTCAACTTGGTTTGTTGTCGACACTCTAACGTATATTGCCACCTTATTTGTTGTAATCATTGTTTTTGTACCTCTTTTCTGGTAAAATAGGTACAAGAAAAGACTTCATGAGAGAATAACTCCATGAAAATATTTTCTTGCATTCTTGCCCTACACTCTGAGTCGCCAAACTTTGAGAGTGTAGGGTTTTTTGTTTATTAAATAATCTTTTCAAACACCATAGTAGCTTGAATGCGATCGCCACCACCTAATCCTTTGCTACCACCGTTAGCAGTTGAAATGGTATGAAGACGATAGCCTTTAGCCACTTGCTTGTTAATGACATCTTCTAGTTCGGTTAGATTTCCTGAACCAGTGCCAAAGAATTTTTCCTTTAGTGTAACTTGGAGAACTACGTAATTCAACCCTTTTATTCCAGAAGCGTTCGAGAATGAACCTTCTTGCTTCATATTGTCAAACAATCCCATATTATTTCCTTTTCTTTCTTGTTCATTATTTACAACATTATTCAAAACTGTTTTTACGGAGCGCTCTTCAATTTCAGCTGCCAATTTGGGATTATTTTTGGACTGAAGATACTCTCCGATATTTTTTGATTTTATAAACCCTTTAACTCCCATTTTTATTTTTCCTTTCTAATCTTCCCTATAAAAATTAACCACTTCACCAATAATCCGAAAATCGCTGTCGGCGTCTATTGGTATGTCATCATAATCGCTATTGAAACTGTGCAGAAACGCCCCGTCTTCGTTGATGATTAACTGCTTAATATAAGCGTCTCCGTAGTACTCAAATACTCCAATATCGCCATCTGACAAGTCTACGGATAGTCTGATAAAAACATAATCTCCTGAATGATATTCGGGTTCCATAGAGTCACCATAAATGGGGATTACAAAGTCTGCTTTAACATCAATAGGGAGCTGAACTTGTTCAACTTTTACATCATTTAGATATTGCCCAGTGCCTGCAGAGGCAGGTTGGTCGTAGTAGTCGTATGAATATAATTTAGGGAGTTGAGCAATATCACTTTGTTTTTTATTTTTTTCTTGTTTTTGCTCGTCTAACTGCGTTTTAGCTGTGTCTAGTACAATTACCCTGCGGGGTTCTTCAAGCTTCTCTACAGTCTCAGAAATAGCTCTGGCAGTGTCTGAGACTGGTGGAGATATAGTAGAGATTGACAAAGCTTTGTCGAATAATTGCTGAGGCTCTACATCTAGAGCTTTCGCATATTTTCTAATATCTGTTTCATCTAATTGTCTATTTCCATTCTCATGATTGGAAATAGTGTTCTGCTTGAAACCTGTTAACTCAGCCAATTGATTTTGCGTCATTTTTTTGGACTTTCGTATTTCTTTTATAGAATTACCCAAAATATTCATATCGCGACTCCTTCCTTTTTTTGTTTCTACATATAATATACCACAACGAGATAAAAAAATAAATAAAAAAATCTCAAAAAGTGATAAAAAAACGTTGACAAATATCTCAATATGAGATATAATATAATCAAGGTCAAAGAAATGACCAATTAAAAACAGGAGGTATATAGATGAGCGATTTGGACTCATGGCTTGCAAGAACAAGCGTAGCCGTTGGGCTGGCAGTAGCCATCTCAAAAGAAGCCCGCTCTTGGTACGTAGTACACAAAGAGCAAAATAAAAAAGCGAAAAACGCCCGAAAATACCCAACACGGAAACGTTAATCGCTAGCTAGTCAGAGAGGGCGTAAGCCTTCTCTAAGGACTAGTATAAACCAAAAAGGAGGAAAATGCAATGTTTAAATTGGTCTTTGCAGTTGTTGTCACAGCGCTAATCGTTCTCTATGCTGGAGATAAACGGAAAAAGTAGAAACGAGGTGAGGTACATGAAGCAGGAAGTATCAAGAGAAGAATTCCTAGAATCGTTGATTGAGATTTATGAACATATTGTTTCAGAACAGGCAAAATTAAATAGGCAGCTTATTGATTATTTAAAACAGCAAAAAGAGTCTATTGTGGTAACAATAGACTCTAAAGAATTAGCTAATCAGCTGAATTCTGTTGACCAAAAGAATATTTCCCAAGTGAAACACCAAGAATCTGGTCAATAAACAAACAGACAAAAGGCATTTTGAATTTTTGATGAGATGTTGTAATGAGAGTTACATCTACCAAAAAAATAGCTCTTGGATTATTTTCGTCAGGAATTGACTTTCGGATTTTTTTGAAATTTTCAAAAAAAGGCTCTAGATATTCATACTCTTTATCTTTTTCTCCAGAATAGAAATTTCCAAAGTAGTTACCGACTGGTGTTACAACGACTAATTCATGGTTGGTTAGTTTTGCAGTAGCATCCATGAAACTTAACATATCATATTTATAAAGATTATCAGACATGAGTTTTATCTCCTTTCATTTAGATTTGAATAAAAGAGTGTAAAGGTTTTATTCATAAAATGATTATATCAAAATATAAAACAAAACGCAATATATAGTAATAACAATATATCGAAATACAATATATTGTGGAGAAAGAGGGATAAACATGTGGAAAAAATTAAAGCATTTGTTAGTTGAAAAAGGAATGACTCAAAAGCAATTGGCAGAAAAAGCGAATATCAGCCCGAATACGATTCAGAACATAAGAAACGAGAGGATTTCTTTTAAAAACATGCAAAAAATAGCTAACGCATTAGATGTCAGCTTAGATGAATTTAGATAAGGATGTGAAGAGTGTGACGAAAAAACAGCGTTTAAAAAAGCAATTTTTAGAACCAAAAAAGCGACTACGTGCTGAGCGGTTAAAGCGCGAATATACAGAAACGTATATGGCAGATTTAATCGGTTTAAAAAATCGTAAAGGTTATTCTGAAAAAGAAGACGGATTGCAGCCATTTAAGGATTATGAAATGGCTATAATTTCTCGAAAATTTGGCATTTCTGAAGCAGAATTATTTTTTTAAAGCGAAATATCTCATTTTGAGATTGTATAAATTTAAAGAAAGCAAAAGCCCCTCAGGAGCAGCAACTCCATTGAGGGACTAAGTAAAAATACTTATGAGGTAATTATATCATGGTTAAAGAAGTAAAGAAATGGGAGCCACGCATAGTAAACATTATGGCAGATGGTTCTCAAGTTGATGACCTAACAGGCTATGTTATCCCAGCGGGTCATGCCTACTACAACATTATCAGAGGCTTTTACAAACACAATCTACGGAGGGAATAACATGCAAAATTACGAACAAATGCGCTTGATAATGAACTGGGAGCGCGATAATTGGAAGCTAGGTAACTGCTACAAGAATGCGCTGGCTAAAAAATCAATCAGTGCAGTGCGAAATGAACTGGCTGAGCTGAAAAAATCAGCTAAAGGAGTATCGTTTTCGGTCGCACCAAAAGGCGGGAAACGGATTGGCGGTGACAAAATTGTGACTTTTAAGAAAGGATGAAAAGATGAGTCTTAAAAATCTCAAAGAACTAACTTTTTTTCAAACTGTAGTTATCATTTTGCTAATTGCTGCAGGAGTGCAGGTTGTTGATAAGCAGAACCAGCAAATTAAGGAGTTGCAAGAACAGGTCCAGAACAATCTTGACAGCATTAGAGTGCAGTCAAGCACGAATCAACGTCAAGATGTGATGATTAACAAGTTTAATCAGATGTACTACGAATACCAGCATAAAAAAATAACAGGGAGAGATGATTTCCCGGGAGGATAGAAAATGAAAATTGAGATGATGTTAGGAATAGCTCTGTTAATCAGCATTGGTATTTTAATAACGAGCATAACAATCAATGCAGCGATTATCAACCGTTTGAGAGAAAAAAATCGTTATTATCGCAGCGCGAAGTATCGTCACAAAATGTTTGAACAAGAATTGATTTTGCGTAATAAAATTGAAAAATGAGGTGACAAAGTAAATGACTAAGAATAAACTTTCAGACCTAAACGACCATCTCTTCATGACCTTGGAGCGATTAGGTGACGAAGATCTAAGTAACGAAGAACTTGAAAAATAAATCGAGCGTAGCAAAGCTATTTCTACTGTAGCAGGTAAAATCATAGATAATGCGCGTCTGGTCCTAGATGCGCAAAAAACTGCCGCTGAATATAACGGAAAGCGAACCGTAAATTTGGAGTTGCTTAATGGCTAAATTACTCACAACTGAACAGCATAACTATCTTGTTGCTATTCAAAAAGGGAAGACGGCTAAGGAAATTGTTAGGCTAATGAATACTAAGTTTGGCTTGTCATTGATTGCTAAGCAAATTAAAACATACAGACAAAACCATGGTTTGCATTCAGGATTAACGGGACGCTTTCCAAAAGGGCACGTTCCGTATAATAAGGGCAAGAAATTACCTGGTATGCGAAATAGCGGCCAATTTCAGAAAGGACATTCTCCGAAGAATTGGACGCCTGTTGGATCAATCAGATATACAACCGACGGCTACCCAAAAATCAAGGTTGCTGAACCAAATGTTTGGGAATCGCTCCACAGAAAGACTTGGGCTGACCACCATGGACCAATTCCTAAAGGTCATTCAGTAGTCTTCTTGGATGGCGACAAGACAAATTATGATATTTCAAATCTGGCTTGCTTATCCCGAAACGAGATTGCTAGAATGAATCAAAATCACTTGTTTTCGTCCGATGCTGAATTGACTAAAACAGGAATCGGACTCACAAAACTAACAAACAAAATCAGAGAGGTAGAAAAACAATGAGTACATTGTACGAATTAACCGGTCAATATCTAGCTATTTATGAAATGGATATTGACGACGAAACCAAGCAAGATACACTAGCCAGTATGGATTGGGAAGATGACTTTGTCAATAAGGCGGAGGGTTATGCTAAGGTTATCAAAAACCTAGAAGCTGACTTGCCTGGATTAGACGAAGAAATCAAGCGTCTACAAAATCGCAAAAGTGCATTAAAAAACAAAATTGATACCTTAAAAACAAACTTACAAACGGCTATGGAAGTGACAGGAAATGAACGTATCAAAACAAGTTTATTTTCAATCGCAGTCCAGAACTCCAGAGCGAGCGTTATTGTGGACGAAGAAAAGTTACCTAAAAAATACCTCGTCAAAAAAGTTACCGTATCGCCTGACAAAAAAAGCTTATACGAGTTGCTAAACGAAGGTAAGAAAATCAAGGGTGCAGCTTTGCAAGAAAATAGAAGTTTGAGGATTCGATAATGGGATTAGTAAATAAAACAAGGATTACGGATAATCTAGCGGTTATTATTGGCAATCAGCATATTGACGTGATCGCAACGGAAGACTTCCCGTTTGATGTGCAAATCCGCTTTATCAAGACAGATGATGCCCAGCTTGATGATGGTTCAGGCAAGAAAGTGTTTACTCCTGAATATCAAATGGCATTTGCGGCTGCATATAAGGGCAAGAGTGCATTTTTTAGCAACACAGAAGATATTAAATCTTTTACGAAGCAGCTAAAAGAAATCAAGGAATTGTTTGAATTTGCAACGCTGAACAAGCAAACTTGGTTTGATACCGCTTCGTTTGACGGCGTGCTGTCGCAAAAGGTAGGCTCGCTATGAGGATCTTGTCAATTGATCCAAGCTCTAATCGAATTGAAACCAGTACGACAGGAATTGTCTTGTTAGATAATGCAAAACTAGTCGACTATTGGGTAGTGCCGTTTGGCGCTAAGAATTTCAAACGATGGTTTGATGAGACTGGAAAACTGGTCGATTTTGACCAGGTTGTTGTCGAAAAATACGAAGCTAGGGACAATGATTATTCAAGAGATAACTCTGTCTTAGAGACTATAGCTGCTATTGAATTGTGTTATCCGAATTTAATTCTGCAACGCAATGCAGGTTATCAATCGGATATTCCAAACGAATTATTAAAAGCTTTAAACTTGTGGAAGTTTGAAAAGAGTCACCACAATGACGTAAGGGCCGCAGCAAGACTAGGCTTATTCTATGCTATGAGAAATGACATTGAGGAGGTGATTAAGGACATTGGCAGAATTGCAACTAAGGAAATGGCAAGCTGAAGCTGTCAGACGAAGTGATAAAATCACAAACGGCATTTTCCTTGAGGCGTTGGGAGGCAGGGGCAAAACTATTTGTGCTTTAGCGATTGCCAAACACAAGAAAGCCAAGAAAGTGATTATCACGAATAACCGATTGGCAATCCTGAATGGCTGGGTAGAATCTATCGAAAAAATAGGATTGAAAGATATTGAATTTGACATTGTGACAGATCGAACGCTGCAGAATCGAGTTAAAAAAGGTGAGAAGCTTGATTGCGATGTGCTTATCATTGACGAGTGGCAGAACATGTCGAGTGATGCCAACTATAAGATGTACAAAAAAATCAAGCGCAGTTATACAATCGGACTATCGGCCACACCTATCAGAAAAAAGGGTCAGAATTTCTATCCTTTGGAAAAAACGGTATTTGGCTGGGCTACGCCAAATAATAAATTTGATTGGCAAAAAGCTCACGGAGAAATGGAATACGACCGTTTTTCCTACTCAAAAGAGAAGTGGAAGGACTTCCGAAGCTATGAGCGGTATGTCTCTAATCTACCAAATTTCTTCCGCTGGGAAGAGATTGAGGAGATTGAAGAAGCAGAAGAAAACAATGGCTTTGAGGTCATCTTTGAGCCTGTCTGGTGCTTGACTGCTAATCCGGAAGAATTGGAACAGTTTAGAAAGCTGAACATTGTCGGAAAAGATGGCAAGTACGCCATGGCCAAACAGACATTTGGCCGAAAGACTTTTGAACGATATTTAATCCAGACAGGTTTTGAGGTTGACTTTCCAAAATTGAAAGCAGTTAATGCAGACACTCCAATGCTACTGCAATTGGATCTTCTGCTGGCTAGTAAGACAGAAATGTTGATAGTCAGCAAATCCAAGCAGATTGTAGAGGTTATTCGAGAACGTCATCCAGAAATTGGTATTTGGACAGGAGATAGGAAGGACTCTCTTGAACAGACAAACGTTGTAGCTACGAGCCAGGTGTTGGGTGTGGGTGTGGATGGTCTACAACATAAATTTAAGACTATTGTAATTTTAGATCCTGTCAGTCCGTCTGACGGAGATTATGACGATTATCGCCAGCTTTTATGGCGAGTAACAGGCAGCCGTCAACAGCATGATGTGCGTGTCATTGAATTTTATTTCTAAGGAGAAACGAATGCGAATTAAAAAAATTATCAGTCAATACCGAAGAGATTTCACAGCAGAATATGAGTGTGAACATTGTGGCTTCATGAAAATTGATAGCGGATATGATGACGCAAACTATCATAATAACGTGGTCCCAAATATGGAATGCGAGAAATGTGGAAAGAAAGCAGAATCTAACTACAGACCTCTTGCTCCAAAATACCCAGAAGGTTATCAAATTTAAGGAGAATCAAAATGAAAATGAATCAAGAATTTATTGTATTGCGTAGAAAAGAAACAGGGTCTTTCTTAAAATTGTTTAAGGATCGCGGAACATTAGCCTACCAAGCAGATTACACGGATAATCTTGCCAACGCTTTGTTCATGTCTCTCGAAAAATACGAAGAAGACAAAATGCAATTCAAAAGCATGGCTAAAATGTTTGGTTGTGAAGTTGTCAAAGTTAAAGCTGAGTATGAATTAACTTATCCAAACGGTAGCGAAGTTCGAGAGATTGAAAAGCAGCCTGATAAGCTTACTCGTGATTTTTTGAGAGGGTTGTTTGACTAAAAGGAGTTAACATGGGAAAAATATTTGGAGTATTGCAGTCAATCCAAAGTGAGTTGGTTGCTCCAAAGGGTCAATATAACTCTTTCGGAAAATACAATTATCGAAGTGCAGAGGATATCCTAGAAGCTCTAAAACCGATTTTAAAAAAGCATAAGGCGGCAATCACTATGAGTGATGATATCGTCTATATCGAGGGGCGCCATTATGTTGAGGCTTCTGTCACACTCTACGCTGAAGGTGAGGCTATCGGATCTAAAGCATTAGCGCGTGAAGAAGAAACAAAAAAAAAGATGGACGGCAGCCAAATAACAGGTACAGCATCCAGCTATGCGCGTAAGTACGCTTTGAATGGTTTATTTGCTATTGATGACAACAAGGATCCTGACACAGATGAATACGCTGAACAGACAGATCAAAAATCTACAAACAAAGCGGCAAGTAAGTCAGCGGCTAAATCAAATGAAAGTGCTAAAAAGCCAACTAATGATAAGAAATTCATCACAGGCGCTCAGGCTAAGAAGTTGCGTGAGGATATCAAATATATTGCAGAATCAACTAATGCACCAGTTATTACCATTGGAAAATGGTTCGTTGGTCTGATGGGAGTTGAGAAAATTGAACAGATACCAGTTGGTCAGTTGAAGACCGCTCAACAGTTGATTGAAGAAACGAAAAAAGTGAAAGGAATTGAATAAATGATAAATAACGTTGTACTTGTGGGTCGGATGACCCGAGATGCCGAACTTCGCTATACGCCGCAAAATCAAGCGGTCGCAACTTTTACTCTTGCTGTTAATCGCAACTTTAAAAATCAAAGTGGCGAGAGAGAAGCAGACTTTATTAATGTTGTAATTTGGCGCCAACAGGCAGAAAATCTTGCAAATTGGGCTAAAAAAGGAGCTCTTATCGGAATTACCGGTCGTATTCAGACGCGTAACTACGAAAATCAGCAAGGTCAACGTGTCTATGTGACAGAAGTCGTAGCGGAAAACTTCCAAATTTTGGAAAGTCGCAATCAACAAAATAACAATAGCAATCCGATGGATATATCGGATGATGATCTGCCATTCTAACGGGAGGTACTAGATGGGAATGAAAGAACATGCCTTAGCTTATCAGAAAAAGGGATTTTCGGTTATTCCTATTAGTCCAACTAGCAAGAAACCGATGATTGCTTTTGCAGATAAGCCGGCCATGACTGCGCAGGAAATAGAGGATTTTTGGTCGCAGTATCCTGATGCTAATATTGCAGTTCGGACAGATAAGTTTTTTGTCATCGACATTGATTTACACGGTAAACATAATGGCTTTGAATCTTTAAAGAATTGGGAACATCTGAACTTGATAACGCCAACGCTGCAAGCTCGAACTGCTAGCGGGGGTAAACACATCTTCTATTTCAAACATCCGGATGTTTCCATGAGCCAAATGATTGGCTTTCTACCTGGTGTTGATGTCAAAGCTCATCCTAATAACTATGTATTAGTCGCTCCATCGAAAACAAAAAAAGGGAAATATGAGTGGGACGTTGATAAATCAAAAGAGGGCGGCACGATGGTCACGGCCAGCAGGGCGCTGGTCATGGCTATCAAATCGGAATACTTAAAAAAGAACAAGGTCAATGATCTGGATCAGTTACGCTATCAAAATTATTCAAACAGAAAACGCAATAGAACAACAGAGCTATTTGAAATGATTGCGATTGGATTTGGTGGTGAGGGAACCAGAAACGATACCTTGGCCAAATTCACGGGCGGTTTGCTGTCTAGGCATGTAGAAGCAGAGTTTGTTCTGCAGTTGGCTCAGATAGCAAACAATAACAGTCTGGATCCGCTACCTGATAAAGAACTTGAGCGGACGGTGATGAGTATGATTAATAAAGACATGAGGAGGTGAGTATCATTGGTGAGATTTTAAAAATGTCCATGGCTCAATTTAAGCGGACGAAGAAAAAGATTGTCAATGACCAGGGCGAGAAAGAAGAAATTGATGTAATCGTCTCAGACAGTCCGCGAAATGTGCTGCTAGCTCTCAAGAGTGACACGCGCCTCAATGACTTTTTAAGGCATAATTCCTTTTCTCAAGAACACGAGATTGTGGCCGACATCAAGCTTGATAATGTCGAACTTCCAAAAGGTGAATTACCTGGGAATTTTGAAGCGGTGCTTAGTGTTTATCTTGAGAATCATTTTGGGGTTGTCTTTAAACGTCAAGCCTTATCAGACGGGATTGCAACATTCTTTGCAGAAAAATCCTATAATCCAGTTTCTGAATACATGGAACGTGCTTATCAGCAGTGGGACCACAAGGAGCGATTGAACCAGGTTTTTCAAACTTGGCTAGGTGCAGAAGACGATATTAATGTTTCAAGGATCGCAACGATGTTCTTTGTCGGCGCGGTGGCCAAAGTTTTCACTCCTGGCGTTAAATTTGACTACGTACTAGACTTGGTCGGTGGCCAAGGAACAGGAAAGACAACTTTTCTGCAAAAGATAGGAATGGACTGGTACACAGATTCTGTTAAAGATTTCTTTGATAAGGATAATTATGAGATTATGCTTAAGTCCTTAATCGTTAATGACGACGAGATGATTGCATCAAGAAAGACCACCTTTGCAGAATTAAAGGCCTTTGTCACGAAAACGGATTTGCGTTTTCGGAAAGCATACGGCCGGAGATCGGAGAAATTTCCTAAGAACTTCGTGATTGCTAGGACCAGCAACGAGGTTGAATATCTAAGGGACAAAACCGGTGAACGTCGATTCCTGCCAGTATTGGTTCATGCAGATAATCAATTTATGCGGCCATTTGATATGACGGAAGAAGATGTTCTTCAACTTTGGGGCGAGGCTGTGGCTCTATACAAAAAAGGCTTTAGTCTGACTTTCGATGAAGAGGTTGAGCAGGAGCTGAAAGCCTATAAAGAGCAGTTTGCTTACAAGGACGAGGAAGAAGAGCAAATCTATGAATATCTGGATATGTTGGTTCCGTCCAACTGGTCGGATATGTCTATGGTGCAGCGGCATCAATTTACCTACTCTTATTTCAATAATCAAATCTATCGTGATGAGGTCGGTAATCCAGTACACGGAGTGGTGCTGCAGGAAGCAGTCTCTACTAGGGACATTTTAAAGAATGTCTTTGATGTAGATACGGCACGAGGAAGTAAGTTGGCCAAGAAAATCAAGTTGATGATGGATAATGATGGTGATTGGGAATATGCGAATCGTCGTTTAAGTGGTAAAACACAACGTGGATATTTTCGTAAAAATATGCAATAAAGTAAATGTTGCATCTCTTGCTTGTAATGTTGCAAAATAGGGCTACTGCAACATTACGCAACATTACCGCAACATTATTAATGTTGCACCCATTGAGGTCAAGTGTATCAAGGCTTAAGGTGGAGTTTTTTACGAATTTCAAAAAAATGAAATGTTGCACCCTCTAGCCCTTGATATAACTGGTCTTATAGATGATTAAATAGTTAATGCAACATTAATATTAAATAAAAAGAGTATATAAAAATAAGAATAGCTACAAAGCCTATTATAGAGCCATTCTTGTTTTATATAAAATAAAAGTTTTGAAAGTAAATGTTGCAGTGTCACGCTATGATTTTATGCAAAAAATATGAATAAAAGGAATTTAAGATGAATAAAAGAGAATTGATTGGACAATATAGTGCTTTATTAAATGTCGGTGTTACTAAAATCGAAACTGAAATTGTTATTGATGATCTGAAACTATTAGATGACCCGCTTGAGAGCATGCAGAAGAAACAACGGTATGTAGTCACAGATGGCAAACATTTATATTTTCAAAAATTTCAAGAAGACGTGGAAATTGTCATACTTGCTGACGAAATGCCGGGGATTATGAATTATGTCAAGAAATTTGATACCAAGGAAGAAGCGCAGAAAGTTGCTGATGTACTTGGCTGGGAAGTAGAGGAAGTACAGGAATGAAACCTAAACGTAGACCTTATAGCGGGAAAATAAAGATTGTCAGAAAAGAAATGCCTAGATTTATAAAATTTGGCAGCATAGCTTTAAAACGTGAATTGATTAAACATATCTCAACCATTAAAGCTGTTGATTCAAGACGAACAATGATCTTCCTGAAAATACCAAGATTGTTTTCGTATGAGGAAAAAAACGTTACTCTTCCGATTGAATATAGTGAAGTCGTAGAAATTTTAAATCAGTATTAAAAAAAGTCAGCGCCTGGCTGACTCCTTGTAACAACTATACTTATATTATATCACAAAGGAGTTAAAAGTGAAGGCAAAGGCTATTTTAAAAGATTTGAGAAACCTAGATTTATACATTGCAAGCTTGATTAGACGTAGAGATAAAATCGAAGCCTCACTTTTATCTAGTACAAGATTCTCTGCAGATAAAGTGTCCGGAGGTATCAAGCGCAAGCAGGATGATATCTATGTTGAGTTGCTGACTGCTAAGGAAGAGCTTGAGCAGAATACAGCCGAAGCAATCAGAAAACAGAGAGAACTGCAGGGATTAATTGATTCCCTGGAGAATACGGATAGTCAAGCGATACTAAGCTTGGTCTACATCGATAAGATGACACGTTGGCAGGTTATGGATGAGTTGAATTGCAGTGAGAGTACCTATTTTCGATTGCTGCGCGTGGCTACTGGAGAACTTGATGCCGTGATAGTAAATGACAGTAAAAAACAGTAATGACAGTGATTGACAGCGCATGACAGTTTCAACGTGCTATTATAGTATTATCAAGAATTGAGGGTGAGGTGCTATTAAGTACCCTGCCCTTTTATTTTTAAAGAGGAGTTCTTATGGTAAATCTAAGAGCTGATAAGAGCGGACCGCATAGAGTTGCGTTTGAGAAGAATAAAAAGCGACTGCTGAAGTCAAGCACACACTGTGGAATCTGTGGTCAATTAGTTAACAAGAAGTTAAAGTATCCTGACCCGATGAGTCCTGTGATAGACCATATCATCCCGATAGCAAAAGGTGGTCATCCATCAGCTATAGAGAATCTACAGTTGGCGCATTGGCAATGCAATCGGCAGAAGTCAGATAAACTGTATGCAAACCAAACCGAAGCTAGCGTAGGGAAAACGATTGGAAATCGCAATCTTCCACAAACGCAAGACTGGTCGAAGTACAGAGGGGGGTAACCCCCTACCCTTGGAAGGCGCCGCCCTTCACGCCGTCACTGTACATTTTTTCTCGCGCCAAAATCGAAAGGAGAAACAAATTTGAGTTTAAGAGGTATGGGATATCTTAGAAAAAAGCTGGTTAATTATAAATCAAGAGTGGATATGAGATATAAGCAATATGCAATGAAGTATCATGATACATCTATCGGAATTACGATTCCTCCTGCTGTCCGTATGAATTATAGGGCTGTTCTTGGGTGGACCGCTAAAGGTGTTGATAGTCTTGCGGACAGATTGGTTTTTCGAGAGTTTACAAATGATGATTTTGAAGTGAATGAAATTTTTAGACAAAATAATCCTGATGTTTTCTTTGATAGCGTGGTTTTGTCAGCTTTGATTGGTTCTTGTTGTTTTGTTTATATTTCTAAGGGTGAAGAAGATACGCCTCGATTACAAGTTATTGAGGCAAGTAATGCGACTGGTATTTTAGATCCTATTACGGGATTGTTGACGGAAGGTTATGCGGTGTTACAGCGGGATGAATATGGCAATCCACTTCTTGAAGCATATTTCACGCCAGATATAACTTGGTATTATCCCAAAGAAGGAAAGCCTTATAGTATTCACAATCCTGCGGGTGTTCCTCTTTTAGTGCCGGTCATTCACCGACCGGATGCAGTAAGAACGTTTGGACGTAGTCGTATTACAAGGGCAGGTATGTATTATCAGAAATATGCCAAGAGAACACTTGAACGTGCAGATGTTACGGCTGAGTTTTATTCGTATCCTCAAAAATATGTTTTAGGATTAAGTCAAGATGCTGAACCAATGGATAACTGGAAAGCCACTATCACAAGCATGTTGACATTTACTAAAGATGATGATGGTGAAAAACCAGTTGTAGGACAGTTTACGACTTCAAGCATGACACCATTTACGGAACAACTCAGAACGGCAGCTGCTGGATTTGCTGGTGAAATGGGATTGACACTGGATGACCTTGGTTTTGTGTCCGATAATCCGTCGTCTGTTGAAGCTATTAAGGCCAGTCATGAAAATCTTCGGTTAGCTGGTCGTAAGGCGCAGCGCAGTCTTGGTTCTGGTTTGTTGAATGTAGCTTATGTGGCTGTTTGTTTGAGAGATGAGTTTCTTTATTTACGTAGTGAGTTTGTAAATACGATTGTTAAATGGGAGCCACTATTTGAAGCGGATGCAAATACTTTAACTTTGATTGGAGATGGTGCTATTAAATTAAACCAAGCAATTCCTGGTTATATTGACGGTGAAACAATTCGGGATTTGACGGGGATCAAAGGAACCGATAATATCGCTCCTGCTCTTTTACAAGAGAAAGAGGAAATAGATGAGTAAGGATGTTCTTCCGGAATTGCTCCAAGCTGTGCAGAGTGACTTTGAAAGCTCTTATGGTAAGAACGAGGTAGTAAGAAAAGCTTTTGAGGCTTTGAAGGCTAAAAAAGCGACCTACTTAACGGTCAATGATTTCGCGATTGAAATCGGGGAAATTCTTTCTAAGGCTCTAAAAAGCTCTGTAAGCGCCGATAAACTACCAAACGGTAAAATGTATTACAATATTGCAAAAAGGCTCTTAGAGGAGACGCTAGGACGAAATTATGAGCTTGTGAGTCAATATGCTAGTGATGTTCAAGGACAATTGAACAAAAAAGCAAATATCCATCTTAAAACTCAAGTACCTGGACTAAATCAAGATAGGATTGATGGTATTGTCAATCGGATTTCATCTGAACAAGCTTTTGACGATGTTCAATGGATTCTGCAAGAGCCGATTGTTAATTTTACGCAGTCTATTGTAGACGACTTTATTGAGAAAAATGCGGAATTTCATCGTAGTGTAGGGTTGGAACCGACTATTGAGCGCCGCTCTACTGGGCACTGTTGCGACTGGTGCCAGTCTTTGGTAGGGTTCTATCTGTATGGGAAGGAACCTGCTAATTTTTACCGTCGTCATCAACGTTGTCGTTGTACAATTGACTACGATCCAAAAAACGGAAAGAAACAAAATTCTTGGTCAAAGAAATGGCATCGGTCTCCGAGATCTAAACGTGAAGATTTGAAACAACAGAGACTAGATGTCAAGGATAATTTTAGGGCTGATGATAAACGTGAATTCAAACGTGTCAAAGCTGCTCTTGGTCGTGAAAATGGTCCAATTTCATTAGCGAAATTTCAGGAAATGAAGTATAATGATAGTGAAAAATATGAGCATTTGATGGACAAGGTATTCATCAAAGAGAAGTTTCAGTCTGGTGTGTGGTTGGACAAGGTTAATCCTGAAAAGCAGGCAAGGCATGTTCAGTCAACTGTGCTGAAAGGTAAGAGCTATTTCTATGATGATGTTGACGTTCAAGCTTTGTATGATAAATACAAGATGTCTGGGCGTTTGAGAAAAAATCGAGATGGTTCACGAACTTTCAAGGAAAATATCGATTTACCTGCTGGACGACATTTAGGAATTGATATTTATACTGGGAAAGAAATTAATGGTATGACAATTCATTACAGTAAGACGGGCGTTCACATTGTCCCAATCTATTACAAGGAGAAATAATCATGAATTTATTGCAATACAATAATCAAAGGGTACTTTTAGTGGATATAGATGGAAAATCTTGGTCTGGCATGGCTCATTACTGTGATGCAGATACTAATGAAACTGAAGAGGATGTTTTAACTGTCAAGGTTGGTTCTGATTACATTGAATTTCTTGAGTCTGATATCCAGTCGGTAAAAATCAATTAACAAGGCACTTAATTTTATTAGGTGCTTTTCTTATGCTTAAAGAAAGGAGAAGCTATGTTAGAAAAAGCAAAACAATTGGCATCACAAGAATTTTCACGTTTGTCAGATCGTGAAATTAAAGCAGAGGAATGCTTTGTTGTCTGGTTTAGTAAAACCTTGCAAAATTGGAAAGCCCTTGTAAGCACTAATGCGATCTCGTCAAGCGATAAGTGTGGTGATTATGCAGAAGTTACCCACAATGGCGATAAGGAAGAAACTTATGTAGATGTGTACGCTAAAGTTTCCAATCGCGTTATCAAAGATTAGGAGGTGATCCAATATCTCCCAGCGATAGGGTTATCATGCAATGACGATTGAAAGGAAAGGTTATGGCTAGGACTAAGAAAAAGCTTGGCAATCAGAATCCTACCCAATCGGTAATTATTCCATATACTAAGAAGAAATCATTAGCTAAAGAGGCTATTGAGATTTATGAGCGAACCGGACTTTCTAGCTATCCGTGGCAACAAAATTTATTACAGTCTATTATGGCTGTTGATAAGAATGGGCTGTGGGTACATCAGAAGTTCGGTTATTCTATTCCTCGACGGAATGGTAAGAGTGAAATTCTTTATATTCTTGAATTGTGGGGACTTGAACGTGGGTTGAACATGCTTCATACTGCCCATAGAATTAGTACGTCTCATTCTTCATTTGAAAAAGTGAAGCGATATTTGGAAAAAATGGGTTATGTGGACGGCGAGGATTTTAATTCTATTCGTGCTAAAGGTCAGGAACGTATTGAACTTTATAAAACTGGTGGAGTCGTCCAATTCCGTACTAGGACGTCAAATGGCGGTCTTGGTGAAGGTTTTGACTTGCTTATCATTGATGAAGCGCAGGAGTATACAACGGAACAAGAATCAGCACTTAAGTACACGGTGACTGATAGTGATAATCCGATGACTATCATGTGTGGTACTCCTCCGACACCAGTTTCAAGCGGTACGGTATTTACGAAATATCGCGATGCTTGTCTGTTTGGGAAAGGGAAATACTCTGGCTGGGCTGAATGGTCCGTGGATGAAGAAAAAGAGATTGATGACGTTGATGCTTGGTACAATTCCAATCCCTCAATGGGTTTCCACTTAAATGAGAGGAAAATTGAAGCTGAACTTGGTGAGGATAAACTGGATCACAACGTTCAGCGGTTGGGATTCTGGCCAACATATAATCAAAAATCTGCTATTTCTGAAACGGAATGGAATGCACTCAAAGTTGATAAAATGCCGAAGCTATCAGGACGTTTATTTATTGGTATTAAGTACGGTCAAGATGGTACGAATGTATCTATGAGTATTGCTGTACGGACTACAGATAAACGAATTTTTATTGAGACAATAGATTGTCAATCTGTAAGAAATGGTAATCATTGGTTAGTTGCTTTTCTGAAAAAAGCGGATGTGGCACAAATTGTAGTTGATGGCGCCAGTGGACAAAAAGTTTTAGATGATGAGTTGAAAGATTATAAGATTAAGAATGTAATCTTACCAACTGTCAGAGAAATCATCACTGCTAACTCTCTGTGGGAACAAGGGATTTATCAGAATACTATCTGTCACAATGGGCAACCATCACTTAGTAGAGTTGCGACAAATTGCGATAAGCGAAACATTGGTTCAAATGGTGGTTTTGGCTATCGGTCTCATTTTAATGATATGGATATTAGTCTTATGGATAGTGCTTTGCTTGCGCACTGGGCTTGTGCGACTACTAAGCCTAAGAAAAAGCAAAAAATTAGTTATTAAGAGAGCTGCTGTAGAGCGGCTTTTTTAGTGCTCAAAAATTACCGAACTGCCGGGAAAGCAGGAGAAAGGAGACAGTGATATGTCTGAATTTAAAACAATTGAAACACAAGATGAGTTAGACCGTATTATCGGTGAGCGTTTGGCACGCCAAAAAGAGAAGTACGGTGATTATGATGAGCTTAAGCAAAAAGCTGCAGATTATGAAAAACTTGAAACTCGTGTGACGGAATTGGAAACAGAAAACGGTGCGTTAAAATCAGCTGCTGAAACAAGTAAGGCTAGCGCTGCAGATTACGACAAGCAAATTGAAGGCTTGAAGAAGCAAGTAGCTGGTTATAAGACGGCAAGCTTACGAACTCGCATTGCTTTGAAAAATGGCTTGCCAATTGACCTTGCTGATCGATTGGTTGGTGATAATGAGGAAGCAATCAAAGCAGATGCAGAGCGTCTAGCAGGCTTTATGGAACGAACTGAACCAATAGCACCGATGAAATCAAATGAACCTACTCTTCCAACAGATGAAGATGATAAGCGAGCAATTTATCGTGATATGGTTCAGAACTTAACTATTGAAAACTGAAAGGAAAATAAAATATGGCAACAGAATTATCAAAGGGAACATTATTTGATCCGCAACTAGTAACTGAAGTAATTAGCAAAGTAAAAGGACACTCGTCGCTTGCAAAATTATCACCACAAAAACCAATTCCGTTTAATGGTCAAAAAGAATTTACGTTTGATTTTGATTCAGATATTGATATTGTGGCTGAAAACGGAAAGAAAACTCATGGTGGTGTTTCTCTTGAACCAGTCACAATCGTACCTTTGAAAGTTGAATACGGTTCTCGTGTGTCTGATGAATTTTTGTACGCTTCAGAAGAAGCGAAAATTGATATGCTTAGTGACTTTGTAGACGGATTTGCTAAAAAATTAGCTCGTGGTCTTGACATCATGGCTTTCCATGGTATTAACCCACGCACAAAACAAGAATCATCTATTATTGGAAATAACTGTTTTGATAAAAAAGTTACTCAAACAGTTGAATTTACTGCTGCTGACCCTGATGCAAATATGGAGGATGCTGTTGGTTTAATTGACGGAGCAGAACGTGATATTACAGGGGCAGTACTAGACCCAATTTTCACAACAGCACTTTCTAAAGTTAAAAATGCACAAGGTGGTAAATTGTATCCAGATTTGGCTTGGGGTAGTGTGCCAGACACTATTAACGGTTTGAAAGTTGATAAAAACCGGACGACTTCTTATAGTCAAACCGATCCTAAAAATACGGCTATCGTTGGTGATTTTGAAACGATGTTTAAGTGGGGTTATGCTAAACAAGTTCCAATGGAAATCATTCAATATGGTGATCCAGACAACAGTGGACGTGACCTCAAAGGATACAACCAAGTATACATCCGTTGTGAAGCATATATTGGTTGGAGCATCATGGATGCTGCGAGCTTTGCTCGTATTATTAAAACTGGAGGGTAATTATGGAGTACATCAATAAAAAAACAGGTGCCGTTATTGAAACAAACGGCACTATTTCCGGTGGAGATTGGGTGCCAAGTAATGAATATAATCCAGTTGAAAACTTAACTAATGCTGCTCTTATGCAGATTTTAGATGAAAACGGCGTTGAATACAACAAGAAGGCTAAAAAGGCAGAATTGGTAGAATTGGTTGAGAAGCTTAGCACTTCTGAAGTTACTAAATAACTTTTTGAAAGGTGGTGCACGGTGGAAGACTTTGCAACAGTAGATGAGCTGCAGAAATTGTGGCGCAATTTAAAGCCTGATGAACAGGAGCGAGCCAAAGCACTGTTGAAAATTGTCTCTGCTTCTCTGAGAGTGGAAGCCAGAAAGGTTGATAAAGATTTGGATAAGCTGGTTGAAGCGGATTCAGATTATGCCAACGTTGTGAAATCTGTAACGGTTGACGTAGTCGCTCGAACTTTGATGACGGCTACAGACCAAGAGCCAATGACTCAAATTTCTGAGAGTGCTCTAGGCTATTCTTGGAGTGGGTCTTATTTGGTTCCTGGAGGTGGTCTATTTATCAAAGATAGCGAATTGAGGCGACTGGGGTTAAAAAAACAAAGATATGGGGTGATAAATTTCTATGAGTAACATAAAAGGTATCACTATCATTTTGATTGATAAGGTAAAAACGAGTACCGATCCATTCGGTGCTCCTGTTTTTGAAAATAAAGAAATTAAAGTAGAAAATGTCTTAGTTAGTCCTACACAATCAGAGGATATTGTTAATCAACTGAACTTAACCGGAAAAAAAGCTGTTTATACTCTTGGAATTCCAAAAGATGATATACACGAGTGGGAAGACAAAGAGGTTCACTTTTTTGGTAAAAAGTGGCGTGTATTTGGTCCTATCATTGAGGGAATCGAGGAGTTGATTCCGCTTGAGTGGAATAAGAAAGTGATGGTAGAACATTATGAGTAATATAAAATTTAAGCTTAATCGTGCAGGAGTGGCAGAGTTGATGAAATCATCTGCTATGCAGACAGTTTTGACAAAACATGCAAGCAATATCAAGAATCGCTGCGGTGATGGCTACGAGCAGGACATTCATATTGGACGCAATCGTGCAAATGCAATGGTGAGTGCTAAAACTCGCAAAGCTAAGAAAGATAATCTCAAAAACAATACACTTTTAAAGGCGGTGCGTTAAATGATTGAAGTTATCATCAAGAAATACTTTGACGGTCATTTAACTGTGCCGTCTTTTTTTGAACATCAGGCGAAAATGACTGATAAATATGTCGTGATAGAAAAGACGGGTAGTAGCAAGAGAAATCAGTTGAAGTCGTCAACTTTTGCTTTTCAGAGTTACGCTAAGTCTATGCACGATGCTGCGCTATTAAACGAAGAAGTCAAAGATGTTGTTGAAGGCTTGATAGAGCTAGATGATATTAGTGGTGTCTCGTTAAATAGCGATTATAACTATACTGATACCGAAACGAAATCTTACCGGTATCAAGCAGTATTTGATATTAACCATTATTAAAATCGAAAAGGAGAATAAGATGTCAAATTCATCACATGTAACAACCGCAAAACCTAAAGTCGGTGGGGCAATTTACTCTGCGCCATTAGGTACTGAACTTCCAACAGATGCAACTACAGCTCTTAATACAGCGTTTAAATCATTGGGTTACATCTCAGAGGACGGACTTACTAACACGAATAGCCCAGAATCGGAAGACATTAAGGCGTGGGGCGGCGATGTGGTCAACTCTTCTCAAACTGAGAAAAAGGATACATTTGGTTTCACACTAATCGAAGCGCTAAACTTGGCAGTGCTTAAAGAAATTTATGGAGACACTAACGTAACGGGAGAACTAGCGACAGGTATCACTGTTAAAGCAAATTCTACTGAATTAAAAGAACATTGTCTTGTTGTGGAGGTTATCCTTAAAGGTGGTGTACTCAAACGGATTGTTATTCCACAAGGAAAAGTAACCGAAATCGGAGAAGTAGCCTATAAAGACGGTGAAACGGTAGGTTATGAGACAACTGTTACTGCGTTTCCTGATAAAGAAGGGAACACGCACTATGAATATATTAAAGGAGCTTAATAGATGTCAAAATCAATTAAAGGTACGACTACATCAGGTTTTTCGTTTGAAATTTCAAGTGAACGTTTAAGCAACTATGAACTAGTAGAAGCAATCGCAGAAGTGGATACGAATCCTCTTATGTTGCCTAAATTGCTAAAACTTTTACTAGGCGATCAAGCAGATGCTTTGAAAGAGCATGTGCGTGATGAAAAAGGTCTTGTGCCAATGGACAAAATGGGAGAAGCTATTAAAGAAATCTTTGAAGCTCAAAACAAGGTAAAAAAATTGCCCTCCTCGCCAAAATGATACAAGCAGATGAAGACGCATTGATTTGCGACCTTGCTGAGGTGTATAACATATACGATTATAGACGGTTGCCTGCTTATCAGGTGGCTGTTTTTTCTTATGGCCTCAGAGAAGATTCTCGTATTAAGTTAGTGATGTCTGGACAAAGAGTGTCATTTGATACTCTTCTACAAGCCAGCATTGTAGACAGGCTCTCTTTGCTTACATGGTTTAAAACGAAAGATGGGCAAAAAGGGAACAATAGACCTGTTTCTATTACAGAGAAATTAACCGCAGTAGAAAAAGAAAGCAATGAAATGGTCTTTATTTCTGGCGAGGAATTTGAAAAAGCGAGAGCAAAAATTTTAGACAAGACTGGAGGTGAGAACTAGTGGCAACAGAATTAGGACAAGCTTATGTGCAGATTATGCCATCTGCTAAAGGTATCAGTGGAGCGATTCAAAACGCTATTTCACCGGAAGCTAGTGCAGCAGGTAAAAGCGCTGGGTCAACCCTTGGATCTACTCTTGTAAAGGCCGTAACGGGTGTTATTGCCGCAGCTGGCATCGGTAAGGCTTTTACTTCCGCCTTATCAGAAGGGGCAGCTCTTCAACAATCGCTTGGAGGAATCGAAACTCTCTTCAAGGGTTCGGCTGATAAGGTCAAAGCCTATGCAAATGAGGCTTATCGCACTACCGGACTGTCCGCTAATGCTTACATGGAAAATGTAACTGGCTTCTCTGCTAGTCTCTTGCAGTCTTTGGGTGGAGATACCGAAAAAGCTGCAGATGTGGCTAATATGGCCATGGTTGATATGTCTGATAATGCCAACAAAATGGGTACATCTATGGATCGTATTCAAGATGCCTATCAAGGATTTGCTAAGCAAAACTATACCATGTTAGACAATCTCAAGTTGGGGTATGGTGGTACGAAAACCGAGATGGAGCGGCTGCTTGCAGACGCTGAAAAATTGACGGGTGTCAAATATGACATCAACAACTTATCCGATGTTTATCAAGCTATTCATGCTATCCAAGGGAAGCTAGATATTACGGGGACGACTGCTAAAGAGGCAGCATCTACTTTCAGTGGATCATTTGCCGCCATGAAAGCTGCTGCTCAAAATGTTATGGGTAAATTATCCTTAGGCGAAAGCATCGGCCCCTCTCTAAGAGCTTTGTATGACACAACAAAGGTCTTCTTTTTTAACAACTTTATCCCGATGATTGGAAATATCCTAAAAGGAATACCTCAAATTATTGGTTTTGCTTTAGAAGAAGCTTTAGGAGCGATTTTTGGAGATAGTATAGCTCAAGCGGTGATGGAAGAAGTTTATGACTTAGCTGTGAAAATAGGTGGAGTTTTTAGTACGTTTTACGACATGATTTTTGGGTCAATGGGGAAAAAGAAAAATATTGACTTTTTAAAAATGATTGGCTTTGATGAAACGACAGCGACACAAATTGTCAATATTGCTGAGAACATCCGTGTAACCTTTGAAAATATCGGAGCGACTGTCGGTAATATAACTGGTATTGTCGGAAGTTTTGTCGGAGATTTATTAGGTATTGCTGGTAGCGAAAAAAGCGTAAATAGTGTTGGTGCAGCGTTTGAATCTGTAACAGGATTTATTCGTGCAGCATCGGAAAAAATTAAAGAATTTACTAGCTTTTTAAAAAATAGCCCTGTGGCTTTAGATGCACTAAAAGCCGCAGTCGTTGGAATAACAACGGCTTTGACAGCTTACAAGGTTGTTACTAGCGTTATTAAAGGAATTGAAGCAGCAAGAAATGGTATTTTAGCAATACAAAATGCTTATACACTTGTTCAATTTGTACGCACAGGAGCATTAACTTCAGCAACAGCTGCGAATGCCGCAGCAACCATGGGAGCTAGTGGAGCTTTTAAAATATTTAATGCTGTCTTATCCGCAAATCCAATTGGACTTGTGGTAACAGCTATTGCAGCGCTTGTAGCTGGATTAGTTTGGTTCTTCACTCAAACTAAAACTGGACGCAAAATTTGGGCAGCTTTTGTTGAGTGGATAAAGCAAGCTTGGCAAGGAATTGCTGACTTTTTTGTTGGTCTTTGGTCTGGTATTACGCAAGGAGCCAGTAACGTATGGAACGGTGTAACGGCTATTTGGAACGCTGCTGTTGAAACTATCAAGAATACTTGGAATGGCATTGTTGACTTCTTTACAAATTTGTGGAATGGTATTCAAACTGCTGCAATCACAGCATGGACAGTTGTCACACAAACAATCATGGCAATCGTCCAGCCTTTCGTTGACGGCTTTATGAATATTTGGAATGGTATGAAAGACGGCCTTACTCAAATGTGGGAAGGTGTAAAAATGGTCTTTCAAGGTGCTTGGGAATTTATCAAGTCAATTGTTCTGGGTGCAGTCTTAGTGATCATTGATTTAGTGACTGGAAACTTTACTCAATTACAAGCAGATTTAGGGCTTATATGGGACGGTATTAAAAATGCTGTTAGTCTTGTTTGGGAAGGTATTAAAACCTATTTTATAGGCGTAGTAACTGCCATTATTGGCTATGGTATAGCTATGTTTGAAAACTTGTCAAATGCTCTGTCTGCTATTTGGGAATTTATCAAGAGTGCAACTTCTTCTGCTTGGACGTGGATTAAAACTACGGTTACAAACTTAATCAACAGTTTAGTCCAGGGAGCACAAAACACATGGAATAATTTCATGAACTTCTTATCTAGCCTGTGGAATACAATTACATCTACAGCAGTTGGAGCTTGGAATGGTTTAAAAGCGTCTATCCAAGGTATCATCAATGGGATTGTCCAAGGTGCACAAAATGCTTGGAATAGCATGGTTCAAAGTGTCTCTAACTTGGTTTCTCAAGTAACGGGTATTTTTAACGGATTGCGAAATATCAATCTGTGGGATGCTGGTAGAGCTATTTTAGACGGCTTTCTCGGCGGTTTAAAATCGGCTTGGCAAGGTGTAACGGATTTTGTTGGCGGAATAGCTGGTTGGATTCGTGACCACAAAGGACCTATTGAGTATGATAAACGTCTCTTGATTCCAGCTGGTAAAGCTATCATGAATGGTTTGAACGAAGGACTTAAAAATCAATTCAAGAGTGTTCAATCGACGGTCAGTGGCATGGCTGGTGATATTTATGATAGCTTTGGAACAGTAACATTTGATACTAACTTTTCTGACATTGATAAGGCAAGCGCTCAACTAACTTTATCAAATAATCGACTGGATTCTCAATTAAATACAGATTCTAGTCAAGATTATGATTACAAAGACGTAATGGATATTCTAGCTAAATTGGCTAATCGACCTACTGTAGTATCGGTTCAAGCCGACAAGCAAGAAATTGCTAAAATCTACGCTGAACCAGTTGCAGAAGAACAGGCAAAACGACAAGCAATTCTAAATGCTGTCGATGGATTGGGGTGGTAAATTGGTAAAAGTAACTTTTAATGGTGTAGAGCTAACAAAATGGATTACTGTTTTGGACGGCTTTACGCTTCTTGACGGCGCAGACTATGAACCGATATTCCGAGATTACGAAACAATAGACGGTTCTGAATATGTTTACTCTCGCAAGAAAAGCAAAAAGATTCCTGTACCTTTTTATGTCAAGTACGAGTCTATGGACAACCACGATGACCTGCAGAAAGTTCTCAACGTAAATGAACCTAAAGAATTGACATTTAGTATTACACCTGATCGTGTATTTTATGCCATTCCAACAGGCAACTTAGACTTTAAAGAAATCAAATTAAATGGCAAAGGTACTATTACTTTTGTTATTTCGGACGGTCTAGCCCATGCTAAGAATCCGAAGTATTTTGAGTTTAAAAAGAACGCGCAAGGTGTGCTAGAAGCTGAAATTGATAATCAGGGTAGCGCAGAAATACCAGTCAACTACCGAATCAAGCTCAAACATGAATCGGGTTATGTTGGCATTGTCAGCCAATATGGAGCTATGCAATTCGGAAAGATTGAAGAAACGGATCTGGTAGAAGAAAAGAAAAATGTCCTCTTGGCCGCAAACGGCAAAGGGGACTTTAACAACTGGACAGACGGCTCTATTTTTCACGAAAATCAAAATAAGAGGGTGGTTACAAAAATGTCTGCTGATTCCAACTTAGGTGGCCGTTTGGGAGTTTTACCAGCTAACTTTACAAATACGGTCAATGGGGCGTATTTTGGAGCGGTTAAAGAATTGGAATTATCTGATCAGGCGAAAGACTGGTACATCTGGGCTCGTGCTTGGTTTGAGACTGGCTATGTTAGTCAGACGGGGGCATGGTGTTTGTCAGTCGTAGATAGTGATAATCACTTTATCGCTGGAATGGCGATTGAAAAAAGTGAGCGGGCACGAAATAAGGCACTCGTTCTTTTTCTCATGGGTGATGGTGCTGGCGGTAGTCGGGTTGTCAAATCTATCGAGTTCTCGCCGACCCTTTGGGTAAAGGATAACCCATATAGCTTAGAGGGTAAAGACCAAAACCGAAACATGTTTGACTTACGCAAACAAGGGGATAAAGTCACCTACTTTTGGTATGGCGGATATCATTCTTTTATCGAATCAAGAATCAAGGATAAGCAAGCTGCTAAGGTGCAGTTTTTTGTCGGTCAATATAAAGGTGGCAACTCAACTATCAATCAGTTAGTTACGCACCATTATTTGAATGACTTCTCCTTTTACAAATTGAACGTGCCGTTTTGGCGCGATGTCCCCAATCGTTATCCAACGGGGGCAGAACTGTTTATTGACGCAACAGGAGAAGTAAACCCAGAAGAAAAGGGGCGCTTGTATGTCAATAACTTGTTAGCGCCTGATGACGAAATATTGGGAACGGACTACTTTAAAGTGCCACCCGGCAAAACAAAAGTACAGTTGCTTGTGTCGAGCTTTGCGGAAGTAGAAAGTGCACAAGCAGAAATTGAGGAGGCATGGATTTGAGTAAAAGAAATGTACGGATTGCCATTCGTGATACAACCGACAGCCATAATGTCGGTTTTTTTGATAATAAGAGTGGTATCAAATATAACTCCGCCAATCTAACGCAGTTTTTAAAAGGCGCTTGTAGTGTCCTTGTGCTGACTTATCACTCAAAGAAAATGGTTGCTCAAAGCGGACAAAAGCTAGCTTTTCGGTTTAAGGACAAGGATTTTTGGCTGAACATTAACAGCGTCAAAAAGACGGGCTATAAGATTGAGCTAACGGCTTATTCATTGAGCTTGGAAGCCAACAAAGAAAAGCGTGGCCCGCATAAGCCAGCCAACGCAATGACCATTAAGCAGTACATCGATTATTACGATCCTGAACACTCATTCGAGATTGGAATCAACGAAGTAGCTGATAAGTCAATCAAGTTAGAATGGAGCGGGACAGACACGATTCTAGCTCGGCTCTATTCGGTTGCTAATAGCTTTGGCGCAGAGCTGGAATTTGTCACAGAGCTAAACAATGACTACTCGCTGAAACGTCATGTGGTTAATATTTACCGCGAGGGAAATCTTGGAAAAGACAAGACGGGTATGCCAGTTCGTGTGGGTGAAAAGCTGAAAGTCATCAATTACTCGGACAACATGGATGACTTTTATACCGGGATTCGTCGTACTGGTAAAGACGGTCTGACGATTGCTGGGCTAAATAAAAAAATCTATGACGACAAAGGGAACTTACTCTTTTACAGTAGCGGTGATACACTCTACGCACCGCAGGCAAGAGATAAATACCCGTCTATCGCTCGAAAGACGAATGACGGGTATATCGTCAACGAAGATAGCGAGACTGAACACGCAAGCAAAGAAGCGCTGTTTGGTTATATGCTGTCTGAACTCAAAAAGCACTGTGAGTTGAAAGTGGATTACGAAGTGGAAGGTGCGGTTGACGGTAACATCGGTGACAGAAAGACACTGATTGACGGACGGCACTTTGACCCTCCGCTTTACGTACAAGCACGCATTAGCGAACAGACAGAAGCTCTACTAGAGACAAGCGATGTCAAGACCACCTTATCAAACTACGTTCGCAAGTCGAGCCAGATTGCCAATGAGTTATTGCAACGAGTTGAGCAGTTGACGCTTGAAGCAACGCCCTACACGATTAAATTGGCGACCAATAACGGGATTGTTTTTAAGAACAATCAAGGACAATCAACAATCTATCCGAGCTTAAAGAGAGGGCAGAAGCCGGTTGAGTGTACGTGGAAATGGTTAGTTGATAATCAAGGATTTGGCACGTCTCCAACTTTTGAGGTTAAGGCGACTGGCATGTCCAGCAAATTAGTGTTGACCGCTATTGCTTTAGTTGATAATAAGGAGGTTGCTAGAGAGCAAGTTACTTTTACCAACGTCAATGATGGTGCGAAAGGTTCTGACGGAAAATCTATCACGGTCGCTAAAGCTGAAAAGCAAGCGGACGGGGTTAAGGTGACATTCTCTGACGAAAAGAGCATTGTTGTACCGAAGGGCGACAAAGGCGATAAAGGTGACCCGGCAGACCCAGCTCCTCTCAATGCTCTAGAACAAGAGATGAAACAGACCAAGCAAGGGTTAAACGATGTTAAGGCAGACCTGCTCAAAGAAAAGGCGGAAAGCTCCGCTAATATTGAGCAGGTAAAAAAAGAAGTCGGTGCTATCAGCTCCCAACAAACCGCTTACGAGAAATCCAATGAACAAAACCTCGCTCGGATAACCCAGCAAATGGGCGACAAAGCCAGCAAAACAGAGGTCAAACAGACTGCAGACGGGATTCGAGAGGAGATAAGCCAAATTAGTGTTGGCGGGCGTAATTTGTTGAGAGGTTCGAAAGGAGAGTTTAAACCCGACAATAAGCCAACGGACTTTGATAATCAAACCTTGTATGTGCAATCAACCTCCATTGATTTGGTCAAAGGAGAGCAATATCTAATATCTGCTAAAACTGATGGAGCCTTTAGTAATAACCATAGTAATACAGAAAGCGATAATGTTGTCCTCTGGTTGATGGATAAAACTGTTACAAATTATCAAATTGTGTCCGATAGCAATACAGGGACGACAGGAACAGTCTTTACTTGGAATAAACCGACAGGTACTTATCATTTGCGAGTGAATACTTATCATAAAGACGCTCGAAAAAAAGTTTGGGAAGTCAAAGTCGAGCAAGGCACTATAAAGACTGATTGGAGCCCAGCGCCAGAAGATATTGACGAACAAATCACTGTCGCTAAGACCGCGTTTGAAAGAACTGCAGAAGGTCTGAAAACAGATATGGTAGCCGTCAAGTCCTATGTGGCGAATGACGGTAAGCGCAAGGAGGAGCTAGAAAAATATAGCAGAGAAGAGACAGCTAAGCAGATTGCAGCGGAACGAATTAAAACAGCTGAAAAATACGTGGGCAAAAGCCAGTATACCGAAGACGTTAAAGGCGTAAATCGACGTTTTGAGGAGTTGCGGACAGGAACTAGTAACTTACTCTTAAATACAGAGTTTAAGACGCTTGCAGACGTTAATAATATAAATGGTGCTACGTTAAAACTCAATCAAAATGACTATAACAGTCATAACTCAATTGAGGTCACTGTGACTGGTCAAAACAAAGACGTATGGAAGGGTATTACCTTAAATGCGCTAACGCTTGCATTTAAGAAAGGCGACACAATCGCTGTCAGAATGCCAATTTACATTTTTTCTGACGTTTCTATAAATGCAGGCTTAATGCTTGTATTAAAAAACCACTCTAGAAATATAGTTTATGTTTTTAAAGACTTGGGAGACTTACCTCGAAACAAATGGCACATCGTTGAATTTCTGCACACATTTGACAATGACGCCAATTTTGAAGGCGCGGATTTTTTTTATTTATATACAACGCAAAACGGACACTACAAGATAGCAGAGCCATTGCTCACATTATCAAATATAATCCCGTCAAGCTGGGCGCCAGCAGTCGAGGATAGCAAGAATTATACCGACACCAAGCTCGCCGAGTACAAGCAAGGCGTGGACGGACAACTTGCGGCAGTTAAGCAAGAGGTTGGCAGTAAAGTCTCACAGACTACGTTTGACCAACGAGCAAACCAAATCACGCAGTCAGTACAAGAGTTAAGCAATAACACCGTCAAGAAGAACCAACTCAAAATTGACGAGAATGGCTTGGTTTCAAGTTCTGAAAAAACAGTCAACGGTCAGGTGCTAGCCAGCATGATTTCTCAGAATCCCGAATGGGTGGAAATCATTGCTAAATTACTTAGAATTAAAGCCGACATGATTGTCAATGGTGCAATCACAGCTGACAAGCTGAATGTTAAAGAGTTGAGTGCTTTAGCTTCTAATTTGGGTAAGGTTAAAGCTGGTGAAATTATCAACGAATACCGAACTGCTGGAACTTATGGAGAGATTAAGATTGGTGAGAATATCAAAATCACTAATCATAATACTGCAGGAGCTCGCTCGCACATCCCAAAAGAAGAAATCATGATGCTCCCAAACGGCTTCCTGATGAACGCTTATGATGCAGCAGACCGATTGACTTATACAATGCGTATTTCTCCTGAAGTGATAGAATTTCAAAAGATTAACAACACCCAAGCACAAGGTGGAACAGGTTCGTGGAGTTTGGGTTATTCCAACTCTTACTCATTACTCAGTATTGATACCGTCTTACAAAAGACGAGGTTACAAGCAACTTCTAGCTTGATGTGGGGAATTGGTGCGACATTTGTTCGCATTGGCAATCTTGTGACAATTTCTGTGACGCGGGTTATCAAGAACATTGCAGATGTAGCCGAAAATGCACGAGCGCGAGAAAGAATTCCTGATGGTTTCAAGCCAATCTCGCAAGTACACTTGACGTTAACTGGTAATTTTAATACGACAATTGATGCAACTTGTATTGTGCACTTAGAACCTGACGGGACGATTAACTACACTAATAACAGGTCAGGCAACCGTGTCTGGACAGGAACGGTTACATATACGACTGTTGACGACTTCCCGATTGTCGGAAATGTACCAAATGGAAAATTGATTTAAAAATAAAAGGAGAATAATCATGACATTAGAAATCACTAAAACAATTAAGTTGGTAGGAAATATCAAAATTGACAATACTGTCGTTAAGACAATCACAGCAGACATTGATAGTCAAGGTGTCTCTACCATCAATGAATGGATTGGCAATACAGAATTGTATGCAAGTAATCGTCGCGAAATGCGCAAGCAAGAAGCTGAGTTTCAAAATAAAATCTACGAAGTAGAGGACGCTATTATTCAAGAGTTAGAATCTGGAAAAAAAGAGAAATAGGAGCGATAGAATGTGGATTTACTAGCATTTGTAGATAAGTTGACACCAGTTTTAGTCGTCATTATTCCCAGCTATTTTAGTTTCCGTGGAACTCAAAATAGCAAAGAAACAGATAAAAAGATACAAGTTTTATCTGAGGAAATCGGCGACTTAAAAGAAGCAGTGGTCGGTGTGCAGAATATCGGAGACAAAAACAACCAAGATTTGAGTCTCATTCAAAAGGGACTTCAACGTCTGCAGCGTTTTCGATTGCAGGAAAATTTAAAAAAAGCACTAAGACGGGGCTGGACAACCCAGCACGAGCTTGAAGAGCTCACCCGTCTTTTTGAGAGTTACGTTGAGCTTGGCGGCAATGGAGCTATCAAGATACTATTCGAGAAATTCTCAGATTTGGAAATTAGAGAGGAAAAATAATATGCAACAAATTCAAGAAATCATAGTCGGCGGATCACTGAGCATCTGTACAATTTTAGCAGGAATCATTGTTCATGCAGTTAAAAGTTGGCTTGTTACAAAAGGCGGGACAAATGCGGTTAAAATCGTTGAAATTTTAGCTAAAAACGCAGTTAATGCGGTTGAGCAAATCAACAAAGAGACAGGTCTTAAAGGCGAGGACAAGTTAAACCAAGCTAAAAAGTATATCGTGCAAGAACTCGAAAAATACAATGTTTATATGTCTGATAAAGATTTAGACTTATTTGTAGAAGCAGCAGTTAAGCAAATGAATGATAATTGGAAAGGAAAATAATATGGCAACAACACAAGATGTTTTAAACTTTGCAATAAATTTGGCTAATCAAGGTATTGGTGTTGACCAAGACGGATCATTTGGCACACAATGCGTAGATTTACCTAACGCCATCTCTAGTCAGATTTTTGGTAAAACTCTTTGGGGCAATGCCATTGACCTCTTAAACAGTGCCGCATCTCTTGGCTATGAAGTGGAATATAATGAGGTAGGCAATGTCAATAGCAAGCCACGAGCAAGTGCCGTATTTGTTATGGACACAACTTATATTTACGGTCATGAGTATGGTCATACTGGAGTTGTCATTGAAGATAGTGACGGTTACACCATGCGGACGATTGAACAAAATATCGATGGAAACGCCGACAGCCTATATATTGGCGGGCCTGCTCGATATAACACCCGTAATTTTGATGGTGTCGTGGGTTGGTTCTACTTCCCAACGGATGACACAGGCTATCAACCTACTCCATCAACTCCTAGCGGAGATGGTTCAATCCACGAAGAGACTGGGACATTTACTGTCGAAGTGTCAGCACTCAATGTACGCGCAAGTGCTGGATTGTCCGCTGAAATCGTGGCAGTTTACACGGCAGGACAAGAAATCAATTATGATGGCTGGTGTGACAAAGACGGCTATATTTGGGTCACATACATCGGCGGCTCTGGCAATCGTCGCTATGTCGCTGTTGGGCAATCAGAGAATGGGGAACGTGTGACGGGTTTTGGTCTTTTTAGGTAATAAACAACCATTTTTGTGAGATTATTAAAATAGCAGACAGTATCTTCACTAAGAGTGAGGATACTTTTTTATTTTTTAGTATATTTTTTTGTTGTTTTTTAAAATATAAAAGTTTATAATATAAAATGAATAAAAAAATATATTAAGGATGAAGAGATGGTTCTACGAGGAATAAAAAAATTACCTGTTTTGTTGGATGATAGGCAAGCATTAATGCTTTATAAAAGGTTAGCTAATGTCAATAGAGTATTAGGGAAGCTTGATGCGGTATTAGAATCTTCCATCGTTAATACTTCTATTTTAAGTTTGTTATCTTATAATGAATCTGTACAGTCGACTCGGATTGAAGGGACGCAAGTTACTTTTCATGAAATTATGGAAAATGTCAAAAATGGTGCGAAAAATTGGCAGCAAAAAGAAGTACTAAATTATAAGCAAGCAATTGATTTGGGAGTTGATAAACTAAAAAAAGGAGAAGTAATCTCGACACGTTTCCTGAAGGAGTTACATAAAATTTTGATGTCGGACGAAGCTAGGGGGACTACTTCTAATGGGGGTGAATTTAGAAAAATTCAAAACTTTATTGGCCCTGATAAGAACATAGAAAACGCCTCTTATATCCCGATTGAGGCGAATAAAATTGGAGATTATATGACTAATCTTGAATTTTTTATCAACGGAGAATTTCATTCTAGCCTAGCAATTGATGATAGTAAGGAATTCATTACATATAATAGCGATACCTTGCTCCGTATTGCAGTTGCGCATGCTCAGTTTGAATCCATTCATCCTTTTTTGGATGGCAACGGTCGTTTGGGACGTATTTTAATTGCTTTGATGTCTGTTCAAGAAGGATTGTTGAACTATCCGATTTTTTTTGTGAGTGAGGAATTGGAAAAAGAGAGGATTCGATATTATAATGCATTGAATGCGACTAGAGGTGATGAACCTGATTGGCTTCCGTGGCTTACCCTTTTCTTGAATGCTAGTGAACAGATGGCGAAAAACATTTTAAAAAAAATATACAATGCAGATGAGCACGCTAGAAAAGGTTTGGCTATTTGTCAAACAGAAACACAAAAGAAGATCTGGTTGAGCACTTTCCATTCTCCGATTGCGACAGCTTCTCATTTATCTGAGATGACTGGATATCATTCTGCCACAGTTAAGAAAGCACTAGATTTTTTAGTAAGTAAGTCTTTGCTAGATAAAGACAATACTGTAAAAAGAAATATCCCTTATTACAATTATGATTTGATTCGCGTCATTCAAAATAATTGATTTTTCCCCACTAGCATAGCTGGTGGGGCTTTTTTGCTTGATTTTCGCTTGAAAGTATTTTGTTGACATCAACAAAATTGATAGTATCAAGGGTTTGGACGGTGGACTTGCGCTTGATTTTCATTTTTAAATCATATAATAGTATCTTTTTTCTTGTGTTTTTAATCTTTATGTCGTATAATAGTATTACATGAGTTTCAACCAATCTTTTAAATAACTTGGTGAAGATAGGTTGACACCTTGCCAAGGTTGCATGCGTGAATCTCGTCTCGTTTGATATGGGATACTGTATCAGGATAAGAGATCATCAATTAGGTGACTGAGAGATGTTGCGATATGAGAGAGTAGCAAGAGTGCATGCAACGTGGAGATTATACGTACCTAGACCAACATCAAACGGTGGCGGCGATAATAGACGCTCTCAGTGAGAGAATAATCTAGCGAGGCCTTGCGTAGCAGCAAGAACTGACCTAGAATAGCTAAAATAAGCCGTTATGCGCTACAGTAGGCTATCAGCTTATGATGACACTAAAGATGTGTACAAGTAGCCCAAATGCGCAGATAAAATCAGACCAATATGCTAAATTGATTATCTGAATGTCGGGTGAAAGTTGGAGGTAACCAGTCCTGCCTAGCCATCAAAACGCTAAAGAAGTTAGTGGGTAGCTCCTGCTGGCTCAGACTTTAGTCGGCTATCGGTTAATAAGTTGCGTATGTTTGAAGCAGAGCGAAGGTTCGTTTAGAAGATTGATTGAAATTCATGATTGCTCGGATAAAACCGAGCTTTTTATTTTATTTAAAGCTTAAAAATCTCCTCAAAAGTTTATTACATATAATTATTTTTTCATTTCTTATCAGCAATTACGAATAGAAAAGGTGGAGGTAAAAAAATGAAAATTTTAAAAATTGAATTAGTACAAGTTGAACATACAGAACTGGGTTTTGAGCATTGGGTGGATGTCACTTATCAAGCTCCGATTTTAAGGGATAGTTACACAGTCAAATTGCTGCTTTTAATGGACCTTGAAATCAAAGACAAAGAGGTAGTTGATTATCTGGTAACAGAATTTAGATACCGTGATTTGGTTAGGCACTCGGTGTTAATGTATGATATAGAAAACCAAGAATTTTAGTGTCTTTGATTGAAATGTTAGTCGTGCTTCTTATCATCAGTGTTTTGATGCTCTTGTTCGTGCCGAATTTGACCAAGCAAAAAGAAGCTGTAACGGAAAAAGGAAATGCAGCGGTGGTAAAAGTTGTGGAAAGCCAGGCGGAGCTATTTGAGGTCAATCACACCAATGAAAAAGCGACACTCTCAAAATTAGTCAACGATGGCACGATTACAGACAAGCAGGCAGCGTCCTATAAGGCTTACTATGCAAAACATACAAAAGAAGCTCGTTCTGTTGCGGATTAAGGGATTTACGCTTTTGGAAAGTTTGCTGACATTATTTATAACGAGTTTCTTATTGCTTGCGGTGTCGGGCTCTGTTCGTTCTTCTTTTGAACAGGTGGAAGAGCAGATTTTCTTTCTGGAGTTTGAGCATTTTTATCGGGAAAGTCAGAAGTTGAGTAGCTCGGCTCAAAGTCAGATGGACATGAGTTTTTCTCGCGAGAGGATTTCCAATGGTTATACTCAGCTAGCGGTTCCTCGTTCGATTCAAGCTCCAGATGAGTTGACACTTCATTTTGATAAGGCTGGTGGCAATTCATCGCTCGGAAAGATTGTCTTTCAGACGAAAAAGCAGACAATTACGTATCAATTATATCTAGGAAATGGGAAATTTAAGAAAACAACACGTTAAAGGAACGATTTTATTAGAGGCGCTGCTGGCTTTGGCTGTTTTTGCGACAATTGTGACCCTGTTGTTGGGACAAATTCACCAGTCTCGAAAAGCAGAAAATGACTTGCTTAGAGAAGAAGAAGTTTTAAGGGTAGCTAAAATGGCTTTGCAAACAAAGCAAAGTCATCTGACAGTGAATGGTATTAAAGTGCGTGTTGAAACAAGTCAACAAGGTATTCAGATTTATCATGGAAGGGAACTAATTCTTGATGTTCAAGGCGAATAAATTGAAAGCTTTTACCCTTTTAGAGGCTCTGGTTGCCCTCTTTGTCATTAGTGGAAGTGTGTTGCTGTTTCAATCTATGACGCGCCTTCTAGCTTCTGAAGTCCAAGCTCGTCAACACAGTGAACAACGAGAATGGCTTTTGTTTGCAGATCAACTAGAAGCAGAGTTGGCTCGTTCTTCATTTGAAAAGGTGGAGAACAATCGTTTATATATGAAACAGGACGGCAAGGTGATTGCATTTGGAAAGTCAAGTGGACAGGATTTCAGAAAAACTAATGCGAATGGGAAAGGTTACCAGCCGATGGTTTATGATGTGGAAAAAGCAGAAATCTCACAGAAAAATGAGCTGATTCATATCAGAATGACATTTAAGCGAGGATTGGAAAGGGAGTTCGTCTATTGTGTGGAAACAAAGAGTTAAAGCAGGTATTATGCTCTATGCCCTTTTTATAACAGCTGTCTTTAGCTTGCTTTTGCAATTTTACCTTCATCGGCAAACTGCTAATCACAGGAATTTTGCTTTGAACAAAGAAGGAACACAGGCTTATACAATGGCTCTTCTAGCAAATAAAAATTCTAAGCAAAGAGAATTTGATAAAGGGCATGTCCAAGACCAAAAGAGTGAGAAAGAACTCATCCTGACCGTAACAATGAAGACTGGTCGCCGTTATCAATTTTCTTTTCCGCTTGAGAAGACCGGCCAAAACAATGACAAACTAGACAAATAAGCGAGAATAGAACTGTATGTAAGTAACTGAGGATTCGCTCGCAAAAAGAGCTGAATTTTGGTATGATAGGGAGCGGAGGATACTATGAATTTTGAAAAAATTGAACAGACCTATATGCTCTTGTTAGAAAATGTCCAAGAAATCCAAAATGATCTTTTAACGAGCTTTTATGATGCTTTGATAGAGCAAAATGGCAGCTATCTGGACGGGGATATTGAACTAGATAGTGTTCGGCAGAACAATGAAAAACTGAAAGCGTTGAAATTAAGTAAAGAGGAATGGCGCCGAGCCTACCAATTTTTGCTGATGAAAGCAGCTCAAACAGAGCCTTTGCAAGCCAATCATCAATTTACTCCAGATTCTATCGGGTTTATCTTAACTTTTCTCATTGACCAATTGAGTAAAAAAGAACACATTGATATTTTGGAAATTGGTAGCGGAATGGGGAATTTAGCAGAGACGATTCTCAATAATACACAAAAAAATATGGATTATCTAGGACTGGAATTGGACGATCTGCTAATTGATATATCAGCCAGTATCGCAGATGTGATGGACGCAAAAGCTAGTTTTGTGCAAGGTGATGCAGTACGCCCGCAAGTATTGAAAGAAAGCGATGTGATTATCAGTGATTTACCAGTTGGCTTTTATCCTGATGATAGCATTGCGGCGCGCTATGAAGTGGCTAGTAGACAGGAGCATACTTATGCTCATCATTTGTTAATGGAACAATCGCTCAAGTATCTCAAATCGGATGGTTATGCTATTTTCCTTGCACCGAATGATTTATTGACTAGTTCGCAAAGTGATTTATTGAAGAAATGGCTACAAAAGCATGCACAAATAGTTGCAATGATTGCGTTACCAGAGTCTCTTTTTGGAAATGCAGCATACGCTAAAACAATTTTTGTACTGAAAAAGCAAGATGAACAAGCTGTCCAACCATTTGTTTATGCTTTATCTGATTTGCAGAATCAAGCGGATTTATTGACATTTAGCGAAAAGTTTCAAAATTGGAGCCAAGAAAGTGAAATTTAAACAAGTTTTTGATATAATAAATGAAAACGCTTAAAAGAGGTAATTTATGTCAAAAACAATTTCAATCAATGCTGGAAGTTCAAGTCTAAAATGGCAATTATACGAAATGCCAGCTGAAAAGGTTATTGCCAAAGGGCTGATTGAACGGATTGGTCTCAAGGACTCCATTTCAACAGTAAAATTTGATGGTCGTGCAGAAAAGCAAATTTTAGATATTGATGATCATACGCAAGCTGTAAAAATTTTGTTAGATGACTTGATGCGCTTTGGTATTATCAAATCCTATGAAGAAATCACAGGTGTCGGTCATCGTGTTGTTGCAGGTGGTGAATACTTTAAAGAATCTGCACTTGTTGATAGCGAAGAAGTGATTCAAAAAGTAGAAGAATTAGCGCTTCTTGCACCACTTCATAACAAAGCAAATGCAGCAGGAATTCGTGCCTTTAAAGAATTGTTGCCAGACATTATAAGTGTCGTTGTGTTTGATACATCTTTCCATACAACAATGCCAGAAAAAGCCTATCGTTATCCATTACCGACTAAGTACTATACGGAGAACAAGGTTCGCAAATATGGCGCTCATGGTACAAGTCATCAGTATGTTGCCAAGGAAGCCGCCAAAACGCTTGGTAAGCCACTTGAAGAGTTGAAGCTAATTACTTGTCATATTGGGAATGGCGCTTCTATTACAGCGGTTGATAAAGGAATTTCTGTAGACACTTCAATGGGCTTTACTCCGCTAGGTGGCGTGATGATGGGAACTCGCACAGGGGATATTGACCCGGCTATCATTCCTTATTTGATAGAGCATACAGAAGATTTTAATACACCAGAAGACATCAATTATATTTTAAACAAACAGTCTGGGCTTCTAGGAGTATCTGAAACATCAAGTGATATGCGCGACATTATTGCAGGAATGCATGAAGGCAATCATAATTGTAAACTGGCTTTTGACATTTTTGTTGATCGCATTCAAAAACATATCGGTCAATATTTTGCTGTTTTAAATGGTGCGGATGCGATTATTTTCACAGCTGGCATCGGAGAAAATTCTGATGAGGTGCGCGAAGCTGTTATTTCAGGTCTATCTTGGTTTGGTTGTGATATTTTACCGGAAAAAAATGTACGTGGAGCTGAAGGGATCATCTCAAGTGATGCTGCTAAGGTGAAAGTGCTTGTCATTCCTACAGATGAAGAATTAGTTATTGCACGTGATGTTGAGCGATTCAAAAACCAAAAATAAAACTTGGAATTTACAAGTCATAATATTTAAGAAGAGAAGCTGAGACAGACAGCCATGAGTGCGCAGCAATCATGGCTGTCTGTCTCACTCTCTTTCATTTTTAGTTTGAAAAAAGATTGTTGAAGTGATTACCTAATGCTCCTAGAACATAAAATGTGAATAAAAATGTCTGAATCAACCGTACAGGTAGGAGAATGAGCTGTTTAAAAGTCTTTTGATTTCCTCTATACTTTCTTTTTGAACTATACCAATTTTCTTGTTGACAAATTCACAATAAAATTATATACTGATTTCGCTTGTTTTGGATAGCTGTGATTAGACTATACCAATTTATAAAACGAAGGAGGAGATAGCAGACTTCTGAAAGTTGTTTGCTATAAATAATAGTATGTGTGGAATCGTTGGAGTTGTTGGAAATCGAAATGCAACAGATATTTTAATGCAAGGTCTAGAAAAATTAGAATACCGGGGTTATGATTCGGCTGGGATTTTTGTGACCAATGGGAAAACATCTAGTTTGGTGAAATCAGTTGGTCGCATAGCTGATCTTCGTGCAAAAATCGGAATTGACGTGGCTGGAACTGCTGGTATTGGGCATACACGCTGGGCAACGCATGGAAAGCCAAGCGAAAGCAATGCGCATCCACATACTTCTCAAACTGGACGCTTTGTTTTGGTGCATAATGGTGTGATTGAAAATTACCTAGACATCAAGAACACTTATCTTGCTAGACATGATTTGAAAGGTCAAACGGATACAGAAATTGCGGTTCACTTGATTGGAAAATTCGTTGAGGAAGAGAATTTATCAGTTCTTGAAGCATTCAAAAAAGCTCTTCATATTATTGAAGGCTCTTATGCCTTTGCTTTGATGGATGCAAAAGATGCAGATACAGTTTATGTTGCCAAAAATAAATCCCCTCTTTTGGTTGGCTTAGGAGAAGGCTACAATATGGTCTGCTCGGATGCTATGGCAATGATCCGTGAAACAAGTGAATTTATGGAAATTCACGACAAAGAATTGGTTATTGTGACAAAAGACGGTGTCCAAGTGCAAGATTATGATGGCAATCCTGTTGAGCGTGAAAGTTACACAGCAGAGCTTGATTTGTCTGACATTGGTAAAGGCACTTATCCTTACTACATGTTGAAGGAAATTGATGAGCAGCCAACTGTGATGCGCAAACTCATTCAAGCTTACACCGATGAAAATGATCAAGTTTCAGTAGATCCAGCCATTATCAAAGCTGTTCAAGAAGCGGACCGTTTGTATATTCTTGCGGCTGGGACATCTTACCATGCTGGTTTTGCGACCAAGCGCATGCTAGAAGAATTGACAGAGACGCCGGTTGAATTGGGGATTTCTTCTGAATGGGGCTACAGATGGCCATTGCTTAGCAAGAAACCAATGTTTATCTTGATCAGCCAATCTGGCGAAACAGCCGACAGCCGTCAGGTTTTGGTCAAAGCCAATGCTATGGGGATTCCAAGTTTGACGGTGACCAATGTACCGGGTTCAACTTTGTCTCGTGAAGCAACTCACACGATGTTGCTTCATGCAGGACCAGAGATTGCGGTTGCTTCTACAAAAGCTTACACAGCACAAATTGCGACTCTAGCATTCCTTGCGAAAGCAGTTGGAGATGCCAATGGCAATGAAAAAGCGAAGCAGTTTGATTTAGTGCATGAATTATCCATTGTAGCGCAAGCGATTGAGGCGACGCTATCTGAAAAAGATAGCATTGACGAAAAAGTGCGTGATCTGCTTGCTACAACACGCAATGCTTTCTATATTGGTCGAGGGCAAGACTATTATGTTGCCATGGAAGCCAGCTTGAAATTAAAAGAAATTTCCTATATCCAGTGTGAAGGATTTGCTGCGGGAGAGTTAAAACATGGAACGATTTCCTTGATTGAAGACGGTACGCCAGTAATCGCCTTAATTTCGTCCGATGAGCAATTGGCCAGTCATACTCGTGGGAATGTATCAGAAGTGGTGGCGCGTGGTGCAAATGTCTTGACCGTTGTAGAAGAAAATGTAGCAAAAGAAGGAGACGATATTGTTTTAATGTCTGTTCATCCATATTTATCACCAATTTCTATGGTCGTGCCAACACAGTTGATTGCCTATTTTGCAACATTGCATCGTGGACTTGACGTAGATAAACCACGGAATTTAGCTAAGTCTGTTACCGTAGAATAAAAAGAAAGGATCATCAAGTAAAGTGCTTGGTGATTTTTTAGTTCCATTGAGATAAAGGGGAAGTTTAATTTTTAAAAATTATGTAAAATATAAAGATTTAAACTAGAAAGACTAATATTAAAGCAATTTTAAAAAAGAAAAACGCAAAAATTATGTAAATTTTTTCCAAAAATCTATTGACTTTTTTATTTTCATAGTATATAATTACATTTGTAAACGGAAAGGAATAAAATCCGTTACACTCGTCCAAACAAGATGAAATTCCTAGTTGTGTTCAGTTAAAAGGATTTCATCTCTATTTTGGAAGAGGTTTAAAATTATGTAAACTATTGACTGCCTTTTATAAATATAAATCCAAAAGATAGAGTTGCTCACTTTGTCTTATATTTTAAGCAGTTGCAAAAATTATGTAAAATAACAAGTGAGGTACAGATATGAACAACAACTACAACAATTTTGATAACATGGATGATCTTTTCAACCAATTGATGGGAAGGATGGGCGGTTTTAATAGTGAAAATCGGCGTTATCTCATCAATGGACGTGAAGTAACACCAGAAGAATTTGCACAATATCGTGCAACAGGTAAATTACCGAAGCAAGTAGCGGAAGGTCAGACATCACAAATGCAAGGACAAGCAGGTGCTCCAAAGCAAGATGGTATTTTAGCGAAATTGGGTCGCAATTTGACAGAAGAAGCGCGCCAAGATATGCTGGATCCCGTTATTGGACGCAATAAGGAAATTCAAGAAACAGCAGAAATTCTGTCTCGTAGGACGAAAAACAATCCAGTGCTAGTCGGAGATGCTGGGGTTGGTAAGACCGCAGTTGTCGAAGGTTTGGCACAAGCGATTGTCAATGGCGATGTCCCTGCTGCTATTAAAAATAAGGAAATTATTTCTGTAGATATTTCTGGCTTAGAAGCAGGTACACAGTATCGCGGTAGTTTTGAAGAAAACATTCAAAATCTGGTGTCTGAAGTGAAAGAAGCGGGCAATGTCATTCTCTTCTTTGATGAAATTCATCAAATCCTCGGTGCTGGAAGCACAGGTGGAGACAGCGGATCTAAAGGTTTGGCAGACATTTTGAAACCAGCTCTTTCTCGTGGGGATTTAACGGTGATTGGTGCGACGACACAAGATGAATACCGCAATACCATTTTGAAAAATGCAGCTCTAGCTCGTCGCTTCAATGAAGTAAAAGTCAATGCTCCGTCTGCAGAAGATACTTATAAGATTTTGCAAGGGATTCGTGATTTGTACGAAAAACACCACAATGTCATCTTGCCAGATGAAGTGTTAAAAGCGGCTGTGGATTATTCGATTCAATACATTCCGCAACGCAGTTTACCAGATAAAGCGATTGACCTAGTGGATGTGACAGCGGCTCACTTGGCAGCTCAACACCCCGTTACAGATGTACATGCAGTAGAACATGAGATCGCAGAACAAAAGGCCAAACAAGAAGCTGCGGTTGAAAAAGAAGATTTTGAAACAGCTTTGAATGCTAAGACACGCATTGAAGAGTTGGAAAAGAAGATTGAAAATCATACGGAAGATATGAAAGTGACAGCAACTGTCAATGATGTGGCAGAGTCTGTAGAACGCATGACGGGTATTCCTGTTTCCCAAATGGGCAGCAGCGATATTGAGCGCTTGAAAGAGATGAATGCGCGCCTGAAAACAAAAGTCATTGGACAAAATGAAGCAGTTGAAGCGGTGGCGCGTGCTATTCGGAGAAATCGTGCAGGTTTTGATGAAGGCAATCGTCCGATTGGTAGCTTCCTCTTTGTCGGACCAACTGGTGTCGGAAAAACAGAGCTAGCTAAGCAATTAGCGCTTGATATGTTTGGTACAAAAGACGCGATTATCCGTTTGGATATGTCTGAATACTCTGACCGTACAGCTGTGTCGAAGTTGATTGGTACAACAGCTGGCTATGTGGGTTACGACGACAATAGCAATACGTTGACAGAACGTGTTCGTCGCAATCCATACTCGATCATTTTGCTGGACGAAATCGAAAAAGCTGATTCGCAAGTCATCACGCTGTTACTGCAAGTCTTGGATGATGGACGTTTGACAGACGGTCAAGGAAATACTGTCAACTTTAAGAATACAGTTATTATTGCTACTTCTAACGCAGGATTTGGCTATGAAAGCTTTACTGGTGATGAGGAAAAGGATATGAAAATTATGGATCGGTTGAAACCATACTTCCGTCCAGAATTCTTGAACCGGTTCAATGCGGTTATTGAATTCTCACACCTTGGTAAGGAAGACTTGGCTGAAATTGTAGAATTGATGCTGGATGAAGTCAACCAAACGCTTGCTAAGAAAGACATCACTCTGACGGTAACAGATGCCGCAAAAGCTTATCTAGCAGAAGAAGGTTACGATGAAGTCATGGGTGTTCGTCCGCTTCGCCGTGTGATTGAACAACAAATCCGTGACAAAGTAACAGACTATCATCTGGATCATCTGGATGTGAAACATCTTTTGGCAGATCTTAAAGATGGTGAATTAGTCATTGAGGAAGCAGCAGATAGTCAAGTTGAAAAATAAATTTCATTATTCAAACGCTGAGAAATTTCTCGGCGTTTTTGGCTCCCATATTTTTCACAGTCCAAGAGTGAACAGTTGCTTGTGTAATTCTTGGTCTTTTTGTTACCGCTTACATGGTTTATAATAGGCTTATAAAGAACAAATAAAATAGAAAAAGGAGAGTTAAAATGAACATCATTTTAAACATTCTGAACTGGTTCTCGCAAAACATTTTGCAGAATCCAGCCTTCTTTGTAGGTCTCTTGGTTCTAATTGGCTATGCTCTGTTGAAAAAGCCAGCGCATGATGTCTATGCCGGTTTCATCAAAGCGACAGTTGGTTATATGCTGTTGAACGTTGGTGCTGGAGGTTTGGTAACAACTTTCCGTCCGATTTTGGCGGCTTTGAACTTTAAGTTTAAGATTGGTGCGGCGGTTATTGACCCATACTTTGGACTAACAGCGGCAAATACAAAGATTGCAGAAGAATTTCCAAACTTTGTCGGAGCAGCAACAACAGCACTTTTGATTGGTTTTGGTGTCAATATCCTGCTCGTTGCTCTTCGGAAAATTACGAAAGTGCGGACGCTGTTCATTACAGGTCATATCATGGTGCAACAAGCAGCAACCGTTTCATTGATGGTTCTTCTCCTTGTTCCTCAATTGCGTAATAGCTGGGGCGTGCTGGCAATCGGTGTCATCTGTGGACTTTACTGGGCAGTCAGCTCCAATATGACAGTAGAAGCAACACAGCGTTTAACTGGTGGCGGTGGTTTTGCGATTGGTCACCAACAACAATTTGCGATTTGGTTTGTGGATAAAGTTGCAGACAAATTTGGCAAGAAAGAAGAAAATCTTGACAATTTGAAGTTGCCAAAATTCTTGTCTATTTTCCATGATACAGTGGTTGCTTCGGCGACGTTGATGTTGGTTTTCTTTGGAGCTATTCTCTTAATCTTGGGTCCAGATATCATGTCAAATGCAAAAGTCATTACATCAGGTACAGTTTACAACCCTGCTAAGCAAGATTTTTACATGTATATCATTCAAACAGCCTTTACTTTCTCCGTTTATCTCTTTGTCTTGATGCAAGGTGTACGGATGTTCGTAGCAGAATTGACCAATGCCTTCCAAGGTATCTCTAACAAATTGCTTCCTGGTTCATTCCCAGCTGTGGACGTTGCAGCTTCTTACGGTTTTGGTTCACCAAATGCGGTGCTTTCAGGATTTGCTTTCGGTTTGATTGGACAATTGATTACCATTATGCTCTTGATTGTCTTTAAGAATCCAATTCTGATTATCACCGGTTTCGTTCCAGTATTCTTTGACAATGCAGCGATTGCAGTTTATGCGGATAAACGTGGTGGCTGGAAAGCAGCGGTTATCCTGTCCTTTATCTCAGGGGTGCTACAAGTAGCGCTTGGTGCTCTCTGTGTGGCGCTTCTCGGTCTTGCTTCTTACGGCGGTTACCATGGAAATATTGACTTTGAATTCCCATGGCTTGGATTTGGCTATCTTTTCAAATATCTTGGCATTGTAGGTTACATTCTTGTTTGTGTATTCTTGCTGATTATTCCACAACTACAATTTGCCAAAGCAAAAGACAAGGAAGCCTACTATCGTGGTGATGTTCAAGCAGAAGAATAAAAATAGATTTAAATATTGGAGGAAAATAATATGGTTAAGGTATTAACAGCGTGCGGAAATGGCATGGGCTCATCTATGGTGATTAAGATGAAAGTAGAAAATGCTCTGCGAAAATTAGGACAAACAGATTTTACCGTCAATTCTTGCAGTGTTGGAGAAGCAAAAAGCCTTGCTTCTGGTTATGATATCGTCATTGCCTCTCTTCATTTGATTCATGAATTAGACGGACGGACAAATGGCAAATTGATCGGTCTGGATAATCTGATGGACGACAAAGAAATCACTGAAAAACTATCACAAGTACTGGAATGATGCGGCTAGAGGTTTGTCTCAGCCTCGTCGCTTAAGAAATTGATATAGAGGCTTTGGACGTTTGTCCAAGCCTCATTCGCTTAAAAGGATAGGTGAAACTGAAAACATAGGGAAGTTCAAGTCTATTGTGCTTTTAAAGAAGCAGAAGATTTCTCTTTGCCAATCCGTTTTGAGTTTCCATTTTCTACGAAAGGAAGAAGCCATGAATTTAAAGCAAGCATTGATTGAAAACAAATCCATTCGTTTAGGGCTTTCTGCTTCGACTTGGCAAGAAGCGGTCAAACTTTCTGTTGACCCTTTGATTGAAAGCGGAGCTGTTAAGCCTGAATATTATGATGCAATCATCAAATCCACAGAAGGATATGGTCCTTATTATATTTTGATGCCGGGTATGGCGATGCCACATGCTCGTCCAGAAGCTGGTGTACAAAAAGATGCCTTCTCTTTGGTGACTTTGAAAGAGCCTGTAACTTTCTCAGACGGGAAAGGCGTGAGTGTCTTGTTAGCTCTTGCAGCAACGAGTTCAAAAATTCATACGAGTGTTGCCATTCCGCAGATTATTGCCCTCTTTGAATTGGAAAATTCTATTGACCGTTTGCTGGCATGTCAAACAGAAGCAGAAGTTTTAGCCTTAATTGATGAATCAAAAGATAGTCCTTATTTAGAAGGATTGGATTTAGATAGTTAGTAAATGGTTGTGTTTCAATCCATTAGAAAAGAATAGAAAGAGAGAAAATTATGTCAAAACGTCTTCCAAATTTACAAGTTGCACTAGATCATTCAGACTTGCAAGGAGCCATTAAAGCGGCTGTGTCGGTCGGGCATGAAGTGGATGTCATTGAAGCAGGAACGGTTTGTCTCTTGCAAGTCGGCAGTGAGCTGGTAGAAGTGCTGCGTAGTTTATTTCCTGATAAAATCATCGTTGCTGACACTAAATGTGCTGACGCTGGCGGTACGGTTGCTAAAAACAATGCCGTTCGCGGAGCGGACTGGATGACCTGCATTTGCTGTGCAACGATTCCAACTATGAAAGCCGCTCTAAAAGCGATTCAAGAAGAACGTGGCGAGCGCGGTGAGATTCAAATTGAACTTTACGGAGACTGGACTTATGAGCAAGCTCAGACTTGGCTTGATGCTGGCATTTCACAGGCTATTTATCACCAATCACGCGATGCACTTCTTGCTGGTGAAACTTGGGGTGAAAAAGATCTCAATAAAGTTAAGAAATTGATTGAAATGGGCTTCCGTGTGTCTGTGACGGGTGGTTTGAATGTGGACACGCTCAAACTTTTTGAAGGAGTGGATGTCTTTACCTTTATTGCTGGACGCGGCATTACAGAAGCTGAAAATCCAGCAGCAGCTGCGCGTGCTTTCAAAGACGAAATCAAACGAATCTGGGGGTAAGTCATGGCACGTCCGATTGGAATTTATGAAAAGGCGACGCCGAAGCATTTTTCTTGGCGGGAACGGTTAGAATTTGCTAAGGAAATGGGATTTGACTTTGTGGAAATGTCGGTTGATGAAAGTGATGCTCGGCTGGCACGTCTCACTTGGTCCAAAGAAGAACGTCTAGAACTTATCAAAGCCATCTATGATACAGGTGTGCGGATTCCAAGCATTTGCTTTAGCGGTCATCGGCGCTATCCTTTGGGCTCAAATGATCCTGAGCTAGAAGCAAAATCGCTTGAAACGATGAAACAATGTATTGAGTTAGCGCAAGATTTGGGTGTGCGAGTCATTCAATTAGCGGGATATGATGTTTATTATGAAGAAAAATCCCCAGTCACGCGTGCTCGTTTCTTAAAAAATCTGCGACGAGCATGTGATTGGGCTGAGCAGGCGCAAGTCATGTTGGCTATTGAGATTATGGATGACCCATTTATCAACAGCATTGAAAAATATTTGGCTGTGGCAAAAGAAATCAATTCGCCTTATCTCTTTGTCTATCCAGATACGGGCAATGTTTCTGCTTGGCATAATGACCTCTGGAGTGAATTTTATCTTGGTCATCAGGCAATTGCTGCGTTGCACTTAAAAGATACCTATGCCGTGACAGAGCATTCTAAAGGGCAATTTCGCGATGTACCTTTTGGTAAAGGTTGTGTCAATTGGGAAGAAATGTTTGCCGTTTTGAAGAAAACCAATTACCAAGGACCGTTTTTGATTGAAATGTGGTCTGAAAATTGTGAAACGGTGGAAGAAACCAAAGCTGCTATCAAAGAAGCGCAAGATTTCCTTTATCCACTCATTGAGAAAGCGGGGTTATGAAATGTTAGTACCAGAATTACGAGAACGTGTCTATAAAGCCAATATGGAACTTCCAGAGCATGGTTTGGTGAAATTTACCTGGGGCAATGTCTCGGCGATTGACCGCGAGAAAGGTTTGATTGCCATCAAACCTTCTGGTGTGGCGTATGAAAATCTATCTCCAGAAAATATGGTTGTGACAGATTTGGATGGCAATATTGTCGAAGGTGATCTCAATCCGTCATCAGATTTGCCGACGCATGTCGAGTTGTATAAAGCGTTTCCAGAAGTTGGTGGCATTGTTCATACGCACTCGACAGAAGGCGTGGCTTGGGCGCAGGCAGGACGTGATATTCCTTGCTATGGTACGACGCACGCTGACACTTTCTACGGGGCGATTCCTTGCGCTCGTGCTCTGACAACTGAAGAAATCAATGGCGAGTACGAAAAAGAAACTGGGAAAGTTATTATTGAAGAATTTGCCAAGCGTGGCTTAGATCCGCTCGCAGTAGCAGGTGTAACCGTCCGCAACCACGGACCATTTGCTTGGGGCAAGGACGAAAAGTCTGCTGTTTATAATGCAGTTGTTCTGGAAGAAGCCGCTCGTATGGCACGCTACACAGAAGCTATCAATCCAGAAGTGGCAGAAGTGCCGCAAGATCTCAAAGACAAGCATTACCTGCGAAAACACGGAAAGAATGCTTACTACGGACAGAAAAAATAATTATGAAAAATCAAGGAGGAGGACGACTACCATGATTGAGAGCAGTCATGATGCCGGTTCCTCGCCTTGCTTTTCTCATTTTGCTATGAAAAAGCGCTAAAAATGACCAAAATAACGAATAAATTCTTTCGATTTCATGTGAATGATGTGTGAAAAGATGTTATAATGGTTTGCAATCCCTTTCAAGGAGTAAATGATGATATTATTGGACCAAACAAGTTGTGACTTACTAAGATACCTCATTCAGTTGGAAGAGCCAGAAACGATTATGACTATTTCACGGGCGATGAATCAATCGCGGAGGAAAATTTATTATCATTTAGAAAAAATCAATGATGCCTTAGCGGAGGCTGGTGAAGTGATTAGCAGTAGTCCGAGAGTAGGGATTGTCTTAACTGCACAGCAAAAGGAATTATGCCAATCCTTGCTGGAAGGAGTCGATTCTTATAGTTATGTCATGAGCATGACCGAGCGCATGCAGTTGACTGTTCTGTATATTTGTGTTGCAAACAAGCGTGTCACCATTGAAAAACTGATGGAATTGACCGAGGTGTCTCGGAATACCGTTCTCAATGATTTGAATGAAATCCGCAATCAGTTAGCTTCAGAGCAGTATCAAGTCAACCTTACATCCACAAAAGCGCAAGGATATCTTTTGAAATGTCATCCACTCAATAAAATCCAATATGTACATTCTCTCTTGTATCACATTTTTGCAGAGGGAAATCATAGTTTTGTTACGATTTTAACAAAGAAGATAAGGAATTTTGTTGGTGATGAGATTCTTCTGTCGGATGATTTACAAGACTTTCTTAACCAAAGGGTACAAGATGTAGAGCAAGACTTAGGTAAGAAAATCAATCGCCATGAAATCAAATTTATGTTGCAAGTCTTACCATATCTTCTGTTGAGCTGTCGCAATATGGCTTTGAATGAGGAAGAACAGGAAGATTTGAAGCGTGAGTTTACCTTGATTCGCAAGCGGATTGAATATCAAGCGGCTAAACATTTGAATAACAATTTAGGGGCGACATTTGGCTTGAAACTAAATGATATTGAGATTTCACTCTTAACTGTTCTTTTGCTTTCTTACCGGAAAGATCGGGATATTCATGCAACCAGTCAAGATTTTGTCCAATTAAAAGAAGCGATTGATGAGTTTATCTGGCGTTTTGAAGTTAGTTCGCACTTTGAAATTGAAAATAAAGAAGATTTGTTGCGAAATCTCTTGACACATTGCAAGGCTCTATTATTTCGTAAAACTTACGGCATTTTGTCTAAAAATCCGCTGACGAGACAAATCAAGGAAAAATATGCGGAGTTGTTTGCAGTCACCAAGTCTTGCTCTGTGATTTTGGAGGAAGCATGGCTCATTTCACTAACCGATGATGAAGTTGCTTACCTTGCCTTACACATGGGTGGATTTTTAAAGCACAATCATGCTGAAAAACAAGATGCCAAACGAATTTATTTAGTGTGTGATGAGGGAGTCGCTGTGCAGAAATTGCTACTCAAACAGTGCTTGTATCATTTGCCAAATGAAAATTTAGGCGCTGTTTTTACGACAGAGCAATTCAAAAGCGTCGAAGATATTTTAGATGTGGATTTATTGATTACGACAAATGACGGGTTGGAAACTACTCTGCCAACGATACAAGTTCAGCCCATTTTGGATTACGAGGATGTATTGAATATTACTTCTTTTGTGAAAGATCAAGCTCTTTCTACTAAAGGCGTGCGATTTAGTCAAGATTTAGAACGACTTTTGTCACAATACCTCAAGGATTCAACTCGTACACAAGAGCTGAAAAATAAAATTCAAAAACTTGTCAACGAAGAATTATTATCAACTTCAACGGAAGAATGAAAGAATAAGATGACTGGCTAGGGATAAAATTCCCTGCTTTTTTAGTTGTGAAAAATAGTCCAATCTTGAACACAGACATGTGCTTTATTTGGTCTTTTTTAATCTATTGAAGGGAGCTATACTAAGAATGTAGAATAAAATATCTTGAGGAGGAATGAACATGCCCAATGTAAAAGAAATCACAAGAGAATCTTGGATTTTATCCACTTTCCCAGAATGGGGAACCTGGCTCAATGAAGAAATTGAAGAAGAAGTTGTGCCAGAAGGCAACTTTGCTATGTGGTGGCTAGGCAACTGTGGTGTCTGGATTAAGACACCTGGCGGTGCAAATGTTGTCATGGATCTCTGGTCCAACCGCGGAAAATCAACCAAAAAGGTCAAAGACATGGTGCGTGGTCACCAAATGGCGAATATGGCAGGCGTCCGTAAATTGCAACCAAATCTCCGTGTGCAACCAATGGTGATTGACCCATTTGCAATTAACAAACTGGACTATTACCTTGTTTCTCATTTCCACAGCGACCATATTGACATCAATACTGCTGCAGCTATCGTCAACAATCCGAAATTGAACCATGTGAAATTTGTTGGTCCTTACGAATGTGGTGAAATTTGGAAAAAATGGGGCGTTCCAGAAGAACGCATTATGATTATCAAACCGGGTGAAAGCTTTGAGTTTAAAGATATAAAGGTTACAGCTGTGGAATCCTTTGACCGAACCTGCTTAGTGACACTTCCAGTTGACGGTGCGGATGCTCGAGACGGTGAGCTGAAAGGGCTTACTGTAACTGACGAAGAAATGGCGCGTAAGGCAGTCAACTACGTCTTTGAAACGCCGGGCGGTACGATTTATCATGGCGCAGATTCTCACTTCTCAAACTATTTTGCCAAACATGGAAAAGATTTCAATATTGATGTAGCGATTAACAACTACGGTGACAACCCAATCGGTATTCAAGACAAGATGACTTCGATTGATTTGCTTCGTATGGCTGAAAATCTGCGTGCCAAAGTCATTATTCCAGTTCACTACGACATCTGGTCTAATTTCATGGCTTCAACAGATGAGATTCTTGCCCTCTGGAAAATGCGCAAAGAGCGCTTGCAATATCAATTCCATCCATTCATTTGGGAAGTCGGCGGTAAATACACTTATCCGCAAGACAAAGACAGAATTGAATACCACCATCCACGTGGTTTTGATGATTGCTTCGAGCACGATTCAAATATTCAATTTAAGGCTTTACTATAAAAAATTAAGTGGGAATTATCCGTATACATTGCGATATGCGGATAATTTTCATATAATGATAGTGTAGAATAATTGCTACTGAAAGGGTAGTATTATAAAAGGAGAATTCAATGTCAAATTTATCTGTCAATGCCATTCGTTTTTTGGGAATTGATGCTATTGAAAAATCAAAATCTGGGCATCCAGGTGTTGTCATGGGCGCAGCACCGATGGCTTATGACTTGTTTACCAAGCAAATGCGTGTGAATCCAGAAGTACCAAATTGGGTCAATCGCGATCGTTTTGTTTTATCAGCTGGTCACGGCTCTATGTTACTCTATGCCCTTCTCCATTTGTCTGGTTTTCAAGATGTCACAATGGAAGAACTCAAGAACTTCCGTCAATGGGGTTCTAAAACGCCTGGTCATCCAGAATTTGGACATACAGCTGGCGTAGATGCGACAACTGGACCCCTCGGTCAAGGAATTTCGATGGCAACTGGTTTTGCGCAAGCAGAACGTTTCCTAGCTGCTAAGTATAACCGTGAAGGCTATACGATCTTTGACCACTATACCTATGTCATCTGTGGTGACGGGGACTTAATGGAAGGTGTGTCTGCTGAAGCGGCTTCTTATGCTGGACTGCAAAAGCTAGATAAACTCATCGTTCTCTATGATTCAAACGACATCAATTTGGACGGAGAAACGAAAGATTCCTTTACAGAAAGTGTTCGTGACCGTTACAATGCTTACGGTTGGCACACAGCTTTGGTTAAAGACGGAACAGACTTGGAAGCGATCAATGCAGCGATTGAAGCCGCAAAAGTTTCTGGCAAACCTTCCTTGATTGAAGTCAAAACGGTCATTGGCTATGGCTCGCCAAATAAACAGGGAACCAATGCTGTTCATGGAGCTCCTCTTGGTGCAGAAGAAGCAGCCGCTACTCGCAAAGCTCTTGCTTGGGATTACGCACCATTTGAAATTCCAGAAGAAGTCTACGAAGATTATCGGGTTAATGTTGCAGAACGCGGCAAAGCTGCTTATGATGCTTGGGCAAAACTCGTTGAAGAATACAAACAAGCCTATCCTGATTTAGCTAATGAAGTTGCTGCCATTATTGCGGGACAAGACCCAGTTGAGATTCAGCCAGAAGATTTCCCAGTAAAAGAAACAGGTCTTTCACAAGCTACTCGTAATTCTAGCCAAGATGCTTTGAATGCTGCCGCAAAAGTTCTCCCAACTTTCCTTGGTGGCTCTGCTGACCTCGCTCATTCTAATATGACTTACATCAAAGAAGACGGCTTGCAAGACGATGTCCACCGCCTTAACCGTAATATTCAATTCGGTGTGCGTGAATTTGCTATGGGGACTATTTTGAATGGTATGGCACTTCACGGAGGACTTCGTGTTTATGGCGGTACGTTCTTCGTCTTCTCAGACTATGTTAAAGCGGCTGTTCGCTTGTCAGCTCTGCAAGGTTTGCCTGTGACCTATGTCTTTACACATGACTCAATCGCAGTTGGTGAAGACGGTCCAACTCATGAGCCGATTGAGCATTTAGCAGGACTTCGTGCCATTCCAAACCTCAATGTTTTGCGTCCAGCAGATGCGCGTGAAACACAGGCTGCTTGGTACTTGGCACTCAAGAGTCAATCAACTCCAACAGCTTTGGTTCTCACGCGTCAAAACTTGACTGTTGAAGCTGGAACTGACTTTGACAAGGTAGCGAAAGGCGCCTATGTTGTGTATGAGACAACAGATGGTTTTGATACAATCCTTCTTGCATCTGGTTCTGAAGTCAACTTAGCTGTTGCAGCTGCAAAAGAATTGGAAGCGCAAGGAGAAAAGATTCGCGTTGTCAGCGTACCGTCAACAGACATCTTTGATGCACAAGATGCTGCTTACAAAGAAGAAATTTTACCAAATGCAGTTCGTCGCCGTGTTGCTATCGAAATGGCTGCAACCCAGTCTTGGTACAAATATGTCGGACTTGACGGAGCTGTTATCGGTATTGACAAATTCGGTGCTTCTGCCCCAGCTGCTAAGGTAATGGAAGAATATGGCTTCACCGTTGCTCATGTCTTAGAAGTTGTGAAAAATTTGAAATAGTAACTTTCAAAAAGAACCGAGGCTTGCTTCGGTTTTTCTAACTAGAAATGCTATAATGAAAATAGGAAATTTTAGCTCGGAGGTGTGAAGATGACAAAGGAAAGTATGATTTATCAGCTGTTGGATGAATTGAAAATTTCTTATGATCGTCTGGATCATGAACCAATTTCTTCCGTTATTGAGGCGGTTGAAAAGGGAATTGTCCTACCGGGGCAACAGGTCAAAAATCTCTTTTTGAAAAATAAAAAGGGGCGTCAATTTTATTTGGTCATTTTGCGGGACGAAAAAACGGCAGATATCAAGCATTTGGCAGAAATCCTTGATGAAAAACGATTATCATTTGCCAATGATAAGGAGCTGGAGGAGCTTTTACAGGTAGAACCAGGTGCGGTTACACCTTTTGGGTTGCTTTTTGATAAGGAAAAGAAAGTCCAGCTGATTGTGGACGAGGAGGTTGATCCGAACTTGACCGTGGGTTTTCATCCTTTTGTCAATACAACAACGCTCAATATCGCTTATGCTGACTTTTTACGTTTTTTGGAAAAAGCAGAGCATACTGTCAAAAGAATTCGCTGCTAATCAGGCTTAAGGAGGAATCCTTTTAGAAATTTCAGCCCTTCCTTGTAAATTCTCTAGGAATCTGCTATAGTAGATAATATATGAAATCTAAAGGAGACTAAAATGGGTAACGGTTTTTCAATTTTAATTATGTTGGTTGTGATGATGGGCTTGATGTTCTTCATGCAACGTTCTCAAAAGAAACAAGCAGACAAACGGATGGAAAGCTTGAACAAACTACAAAAAGGATATGAAGTTATCACAATTGGTGGCTTGTATGGTACGGTTGATGAAGTTGATACTGAAAAGAAAACAGTTGTTCTTGATGTAGACGGTGTTTACTTGACATTTGAATTAACAGCTATCAAGACTGTATTACCTCTCACAGAGGGAATCACAGCAGTTGCTGGTGCAGACGGAAGTGTTGATATGTCAGAAGATACAGCTATTGAAGAAGAATAGTAGTGTTTTAAGCTAGAAAAAGGGATTGGAGTTTCTCCAGTTCTTTTTATTTTTGTTTGAAAGGTTTCTTTTACAACTTATAAGAATAATTCTTTTACTACTTTGACGTTGTCAATTAGCTATTTTGATGCCAAAGCTAACTAAGTAACAAATATTTCCTTAGCAGAATAGGAATTTAAAAAAGATAAAGTATTTAATTTTTATCGTAAAATAATGTGAAAAAGAAGTTGGAGCCAAAAATTTCTATGTTTCGGCTTCTTTTTTATCTGAAATTTAGCATAAATCCCATTTTTAGAGGATTTATGATATAATGAAATGTAAAACTTTATTAGGAAAACAAGCAGATGTTTAGTTTTAAGAAAAAAGAAAAAATTGAAGTTCCACTACAAATACCGAGACATATCGGTATTATTATGGACGGGAATGGTCGTTGGGCTAAAAAGAGAATGCAGCCGCGCGTTTTCGGACACAAGTCTGGAATGGAAGCTTTGCAAAACGTTACCATTGCAGCTAAAGAGTTGGGTGTCCAAGTATTGACGGTTTACGCTTTCTCCACAGAAAATTGGTCGCGTCCTGAAAAAGAAGTCAGCTTTATCATGAACTTGCCGGTTGAATTTTACGACCGTTATGTGCCTGAGTTGCATAGAAATAACGTAAAAATTCAAATGATTGGGGATACGGAGCGGCTGCCTAAGGGAACGTATGATGCGCTTTGCAAAGCAGAAGAATTAACGCGGCTCAACACAGGCTTGATTCTGAATTTTGCCTTGAATTATGGTGGTCGTGCTGAGATTGTTCAGGCGGTTAAAATGATTGCTCAAGATGTGTTAGATGCCAAGTTCAGTCCAGGCGAGATTGATGAAGAGATAATTGCCAATTATCTACAAACCAGCAATCTACCTCGATTATTGCGCGATCCGGATTTGGTCATTCGAACGAGCGGAGAATTGCGTTTGAGTAATTTCTTACCTTGGCAAAGTGCATATAGTGAGCTGTATTTTACAGACATTTTATGGCCGGATTTTGATGAGAAAGCTTTGAAAGCAGCTATTGAAGAATATAGTAAACGAAATCGTCGATTTGGCGGCGTGTAGGAGAATTTATGGATAAGGATTTACAAAGACGTGTTATTTTTGGCGGAGTGGCACTTGCTATCTTCATTCCAGTTTTGATGATAGGAGGCGCTCTTCTGCAAATTGGAATGGGGCTTCTAGCCATGTTGGGTGTTCATGAATTGCTGCAAATGAAAGGGCTGAGAAGTACCACACTAGAAGGTGTCTTAGCCATGTTAGCAGGTTTTGTGCTGACGATTCCACTCGAAAACTATTTGAAATTTTTGCCGGTAGACGGAAATGTTGTGGCCTATAGTTTAGTTGTTTTTCTTCTATTAGGCTCAACTGTTCTAGGGAAAAATTACAGTTTTGAAGATGCGGCTTATCCAATCGCTGCGAGTTTTTACGTGGGAATTGGCTTCAATGCTTTGCTAGATGCACGGGTGGCTGGTTTTGACAAAGTGCTCTTAGCCTTGTTTATCGTCTGGGCAACGGATAGCGGAGCTTACTTGGTCGGACGGAGATATGGCGTACGTCGCTTAGCTCCGCGAGTTTCACCAAATAAAACTGTTGAGGGCAGCCTAGGAGGCATTGCTTCAGCAGTCCTTGTAACATTTATTTTTATGTTGTTTGATAGAAACGTTGCCGCACCTCATCATATGTTTGTCATGCTTCTTTTCACAGTATTCTTTAGTATTGCAGGTCAGTTTGGTGACTTGGTAGAAAGTGCAATTAAGCGCCATTTTGGAGTCAAAGATTCTGGTAAATTTATACCCGGACATGGTGGTGTGTTAGATCGTTTTGACAGCATGCTATTTGTCTTTCCCTTGATGCATTTCTTTGGATTGTTCTAATGAGAATGGTGAAATGAAGTGGACAGACTAATGTGATTGTTTTGTAATCACTCACAGAAAAATGAAATCTGAGAAGATGACATAAAAAATCAATATTTCGCAAGAAATTGATTTTGTCATTTTACTTTGTGCAGTTGACTAGGGTTTGGTCGTCATGCCTTGCGTAGCAAGGGATTAGAACTGCCACTCAACAGTGATTGATTGGCACTAAAGTATCTAATCAATTGTGCATAGAAACTCTAAATTGACTAAAGTCAACAGAGTTTCTCATTACTGCGTTTTGTTGTAAAAATAATTATTGTAAGAGTCTGGGAAACGTTCCTTCCAGCCTCTTTGTGAATGAACTTTATAAGGAAATCTTAAGCCGAGTGAAGTAATCTTGATTTGCTGGGTACAATTCAGTAAGATGATCATGTCAGAAAGTAGAAAGGTTGGTGTAATGCAGTCTGGTATTATAGGAATTATCACCTTTATCATTGTTTTTGGAATTATTGTAGTTGTTCATGAGTTTGGACATTTCTATTTTGCGAAAAAATCGGGCATTTTGGTGCGGGAGTTTGCTATTGGAATGGGCCCGAAAATTTTTGCTCATATCGGAAAAGACGGCACGGCCTATACTATTCGGATGTTACCGCTGGGTGGCTATGTTCGTATGGCTGGTTGGGGTGAAGATTCGACCGAGATTAAAACCGGAACACCTGCTAGTTTGACTTTAAATGAGGCAGGCAAGGTCGTCCGAATCAACCTTTCGGGCAAGAAAATTGATCAAACTGCTCTGCCGATGAATGTGACGGGCTTTGATTTAGAAAACAAGCTTGAAATCACTGGTTTGGTACTAGATGAACAAAAGACCTATGCGGTTGACCATGATGCAACAATCGTAGAAGAAGACGGCACAGAGGTTCGGATTGCTCCGCTTGATGTGCAGTATCAAAATGCTAGTTTAGGCGGGCGCCTCATTACCAACTTTGCAGGACCGATGAACAATTTCATTTTGGGGATTGTAGCTTTTCTGTTGTTGATTTTCATGCAGGGTGGCGTTGCCAATCCCAATACAAATCACATTCGTGTCTTACAGGACGGTGCCTTGGCACAAGCTGGTGTAAAAAATAACGACCAGATTTTAAAAGTTGGTCAAGCCGAAATTAAGAATTGGTCGGATTTGACCCAAGCTGTTCAGTCTGAGACGAAAAACAGTAAAGGGCAATCAGAACTAAATGTGACGGTTAAAAGCGGAAATAAAGTTCGAGAGCTGACAGTTAAGCCTAAAAAAGAGCAAGGAAGATATCTATTAGGAGTGATGCCGGGCTTGAAATCAGATTTTCCGTCTATGATCGCGGGTGGGTTTAGCATGGCTTGGAACGCTAGTTTCCGCATCTTTGACGCTTTAAAAAATTTAATTTTCCACCCAGACATCAATAAACTAGGCGGTCCTGTGGCGATTTACAAAGCCAGCAGTGACGCTGCTAAAGGCGGTCTTGAAAGTGTTATCGCTTTATTAGCTATGCTATCTCTAAATATTGGTATTTTTAATCTCATTCCTATCCCAGCGCTTGACGGTGGAAAGATTGTGCTCAATCTTCTTGAAGCCATTCGGCGCAAGCCATTAAAACAGGAAACAGAAACCTATGTCACTTTAGCAGGTGTCGCCATTATGGTGGTGTTGCTGATTGCGGTGACTTGGAATGATATTATGAGAACCTTCTTTTAAAAGGTGAATTCTAAATAATAAATAAAAGGAAGAATTTATGAAACAAAGTAAAATGTTAATCCCAACACTACGTGAAATGCCTAGTGATGCACAAGTCATCAGTCATGCACTTATGCTGCGTGCGGGCTATGTCCGCCAAATTTCAGCAGGTGTTTACTCTTACTTACCATTGGCTAATCGCGTGATTGAAAAAGTAAAAAAAATCATGCGAGAAGAATTTGAAAAAATCGGTGCGGTCGAAATGTTAGCTCCAGCCCTCCTTAGTGCCGACCTTTGGCGTGAATCAGGTCGTTATGATACCTACGGTGAAGATCTCTATAAGTTAAAAAATCGCGAAGGTTCAGATTTTATCTTGGGGCCCACTCATGAAGAAACATTCACCGCAATTGTACGGGATTCTGTAAAATCTTATAAGCAATTACCGCTCAATCTTTATCAGATTCAGGCTAAATACCGTGATGAAAAGCGTCCTCGAAATGGCTTATTGCGGACACGTGAGTTTATCATGAAAGACGGTTATAGCTTCCATGCTAATTATGATAGCCTAGATGTGACTTACGATGAGTATAAGACGGCCTACGAGAATATTTTTACACGAAGTGAGGTTGATTTCAAAGGGATTATCGGTGACGGTGGTGCTATGGGTGGGAAAGATAGCCAAGAATTTATGGCCATTACACCTGACCGTACCGATCTTACGCGCTGGGTTGTCTTGGATAAGTCAGTCACTAGCTTTGATGAAATTCCGACAGACGTTCAAGAAGCAATCAAAGAAGAATTGACAGGCTGGTTAGTGTCTGGTGAGGATACTGTTGTTTATTCAAGTGAGTCAGGATATGCTGCAAACCTTGAAATGGCAACAAATGAATACAAACCAAGCAATCGTGTTGTGGCCGAAGACGAATTAACTCGTGTAGAGACTCCGGATTGCAAGTCGATTGATGAAGTTGCTGCCTTTCTTCATATGGATGAAAGCCAGACAATCAAAACGTTGGTTTATATTGCTGATGAAAAACCGATTGTGGCTCTGCTTGTTGGAAATGATCAACTGAATGAAGTGAAGTTGAAAAATTATTTGGGTGCTGATTTCTTTGAACCGGCAAGCGAAGAAGAAGTTCGTGAACTGTTTGGTGCAAACTTTGGTTCTCTTGGACCCGTTCATCTTCCAGAAAATGTTCAAATCATCGCAGATCGCAAGGTGGAGGACGTTCGCAATGCAGTTGTTGGTGCGAATGAAGATGGTTATCATTTGACAGGTGTCAATCCAGGGCGAGACTTCACAGCAGAATATGTAGATATTCGCGAGGTGCGTGAAGGAGAAGTTTCACCAGACGGACAAGGCGTTTTGAAATTTGCACGCGGCATTGAAATTGGACATATCTTTAAATTAGGAACTCGTTATTCAGAAAGCATGAATGCGACTGTTTTAGATGAAAATGGTCGTGCAGTTCCTGTCGTAATGGGCTGCTATGGTATTGGTGTCAGTCGCCTCTTATCAGCTGTTATGGAGCAACACGCTCGTCTCTTTGTCAATAAGACACCAAAGGGAGACTATCGCTATGCTTGGGGAATCAATTTTCCAAAAGAATTGGCACCGTTTGATGTGCATCTAATCCCTGTAAATGTCAAAGACGAGGAAGCTCTTGCATTGACAGAACAACTAGAAGCGGAGCTGCTCAAAGCTGGCTACGAGGTCTTGACAGATGATCGTAATGAACGTGCTGGTGTGAAATTCAGCGATAGTGACTTGATTGGCCTACCAATCCGTGTGACGATCGGGAAAAAAGCTGCTGACCGCATCGTTGAAGTCAAAATTAAAGCGACAGGTGATACCATTGAAGTGCATGTTGACAATCTTCTTGAAACACTTGCAATCTTAACGAAGAAAAATGAATAAATAGGTCTAAAACAAGAGCTAAATTATCATTCAAAAAACAGGAAAAATCTTAATTGGAGACAATCCGAAAGAGATTTTGCCTGTTTTTTTTGAGTTGATACTTTGCGTCGACTTGTTGGCGTGGGACAAAGAAGGACTGTTGAGGGAAATGTGTTTTACTTTGCTTTCATTTTTTACTATTTGAAGATAAAAAATAACTTTTTAGGGCATCTTCTGAGGAAACCTTTGAAATATTTTATACTAAAAAGGTAGAAAAAGGAGTTGAAATGAGAAAGATAAAAAATATTCTTCAAATGAGTTTGCTAATCGTTCTGACACAGATTGCCTTGGTATTGCTGACGACGCCATTGTCCAAATCATTGACCTTTCAGCAGTCAAGTTTTGTATTTTTGTTCATTCTATTTTCTTGTGGCTTGCTTTATTTTCGCTATTTTTCCAGAGAATTAACAGATTTTAAATCAGAGATCTTAACGGCTCGTTACTGGCCTCTCCTGCGATTATCCTATCTCATGATGGTATTTATCAATGCGATAGGAGTTTATCTGATGATTTTAGAAGGGACGGCTGCTGTTTCAGAAAGTCAACAATTATTTATGAGCCTCTTCATCCACTCCTCTCTTTTTTTGCTGGGTGTTGATGTGATAGCTCTGGTGCCTGAAGTACGGTCATTTATTATTCATCTTTTTGTTTCAAAAGATCAAGCAAGAATGAGTTTTGTGATAGGGAGTTTGTTTTTTATCCTTTTACGAAATCCAGCTGATATCAGTTGTTTTATCGTTTATACAGGCTTAGGATTTCTGTTTTCGCTCTTTATTCCCAAGCCACTTCCTCGTTTGGAGTTCTCCATTTTCAGTCATTTGGTGCGCAATAGCTTTTCTCTTCTTTTCTTGCTCATTTTTTGGTAAATTCCTTTTGTAGAAATCTCACTTCTATGATAAAATGAGAGCATTATAGATTGGATGAGAAGGACAATGATACAAAAGGAAGAACAGTTAGAATGGTTGCACCAACACCAAACAAAAGAGCCGCATTTAGGCTTAGAACGAGTGAGACGACTATTAGCATTGCGAGGTAATCCGCATTTACAAATCTCGGTCATTCACATTGCAGGTACCAATGGAAAAGGATCAACGATTGCGCATTTACGTCAGCTATTGCAAGCAAAGAGGTTGTGTATTGGAACGTTTACATCGCCTTATCTTCTTAACTATAATGAGCAAATTGCAATCAATGGTTTGCTTATTTCAGACGAAGACTTTTGTTCTTTGTTGCAATCTTATCAAAGGTTATTAAAAGAGCAGGCAGATGATACGATATTGCAGGAAATAACAGAGTTTGAGATTATCACAGCATTGGCTTATGATTATTTCTGCCAGCAAGAGGTAGATGTGGTCATAATGGAAGTAGGTCTGGGTGGTTTATTGGACAGTACTAATGTGTGTCGACCGGATTTGACAGCTATTACGACAATCGGACTAGATCACATGGCTATTTTAGGTACCACACTGGCAGACATTGCAGTGCAAAAGGCAGGTATTATCAAAGAGAGGGTGCCAGTGGTGACAGGCAAGATTTCTTCAGAAGCACTGGCAGTTATTCACACTATTGCTCAGCAACGTCAGGCTTCTCATGTCTGCTATGGGAAAGATTATCAAGTGGAGTCTGTGCAAAGCTTGGCAGAAGGAGAAAAATTTCGTTTTTCAAATGCATTTCGGCAGAAAGAAGACTATCAAAGTGTTCTTTTGGGCGTTCATCAAGTTGAGAATGCAGGACTTGCACTTGAATTATGCGATCAATATTGCTACTTGAAAGGTTTACCATTGTTGAGTGAAAATGAGGTGCGACGAGCATTGAAACAAACGTATTGGCCTGCTCGCTTGGAGAAAATTACAAATGCACCGTTGATTTTGCTAGATGGTGCGCACAATCCTCATGCAATGAAAGCTCTGATAGCTTCCCTAGAAAGCTATTTCCCAGATTATCAAAAGCACATTTTATTTTCTTGTATTCAGACCAAGGCCTTGGATGAAATGGTTGCTTTGTTAAAAACTGTTTCCAAATCTCAGTTATTTCTCACTACATTTGAGGATTCACGGAGTTTTTCAACAGAAGAAATGCAAGGTTTGGCAAAGCGAGAAAAGTTAGCATATGTAGAGTGGTTGCCTTATTTGGAGCAATACAAAAAAGTCAAGCATGGAGAGAGAGAGCTGCTGCTCATCACAGGCTCTCTCTATTTCCTTGCAAATGTGAGAAAATATCTAATAAGCGATTAGGTAAAAGGAGGTTTTCTAAATAGTTAAAATGTGATAGAATGAAAGAGCAATTCATTTGCACAGAGTAAGTGGTCTGCGTTAAGTGTGTATGGATGGGATGTTGCCATACAACGAAACATTTGTGCGGTAGACCATTGCATCCGCTGTCATTTTGACGGCTCCCGAAAGAAAAGGAGCGAATATGAGAAAAAACTCGCCTAAGTTGTCGGTGCAACTTTTGGTTGCCCTTGCTATGATTGTAGCTCTCTGCTTTGTCTTAGAGAAGTTTTCAATCTTTGTCATCCCTCGTTTGTTGAAGCTGAGCCCAGCTTTCATTGGTTATACTCTTATGGGAAGTGTCGCTGGTCCGATTTTATCTGGTCTGGTTTCTGCCGTATATGATATGCTTTCCTTTTTCTTTTTGAGTCAGGGGCAACCATTCATTATCTGGTTTACATTGATTGAAGCCTTGCAAGGTATTCTCTATGGTTATTTCTTTTATGGCAAAGAATTACGATTTGAACGGAAGAAAGACTGGCTTTGGGTGACACTAGCAACTGTCGCTGTTATGGGAGTGGGGACCTTTACCTTAACGCCCTTAGCTCTCCATTTACAATATGGAGTACCCTTTGTTGCACTATACGCTACTCGGGCATGGTCTGTTTTTGAAATTCCTTTACGAGTATTTGTGACAATGCTCATTGTCCCACAGTTGCAACGAATCCCCGAATTACGTAAGTTAATGGGATTAAACAATAAGTGAAAAAACGAGAGCAGAAAAAGGCTGAGACATCACTGTCTACAGCCTTTTCAAATATGCATTTTTTAATAGTTTTTTATCAAATCAACGGTTGAACGATCCAATTTCTTAACAAGAGCTTGTAAGAAAGCTTGAGCTTGTAGAAAGTCGTCCATTGCGTAGAGTGTTTGATGAGAATGAATGTAACGTGCACAAACACCAATAGTTGTAGAAGGCACACCACCGTTTTTGAGATGAGCAGCGCCTGCATCGGTTCCGCCTTTGCCACAGTAGTATTGATACTTGATGCCTGCTTCTTCTGCCGTTGTTAGAAGGAAATCTTTCATATTTGGCAACATGAGGTGACCTGGGTCAAAGAAACGAATTAGAGTCCCTTCTCCGATAGCTCCTTGATCTCCGTAAATGTCGCCAGCAGGCGAACAGTCTACTGCCAAGAAAACTTCTGGGTCAAACTTAGTCGTTGAAACATGGGCTCCACGCAATCCGACTTCTTCTTGGACATTGGCTCCAACATAAAGTTCGTTGTTAAGCTTTTGTCCAGCCAGAGCTTGAACCAGTTCACTCACCATGAGGACACCGTAACGATTGTCCCAAGCTTTTGAGATAACGTTTTTCCCATTAGCTGTGAGAATAGCAGAGCTGTCTGGTACAATCGTATCGCCTGGACGAATGCCGTAGCTTTCAGCTTCTGCTTTATCAGCAAATCCACCGTCAAAGACAATATCTTCAATTCTTGGCAGAGTCGGTCCACCTGTTCCACGTGTCAAATGTGGCGGAACGGAGCCTGAAATCACAGGAATTTCATCTCCTGTACGAGTAAACAATTTAAATCGTTGGCTGCTAACGACGAGTGGATTCCAACCGCCGATTTGCACTACACGAAATGTTCCGTCGGGTTTGATTTCACTCACCATGAAGCCAACTTCATCCATGTGGGCAGCTACTAAGACACGCGGTGCATCAACAGTTTCTGAATATTTCACTCCAAAAATGCCTCCTAAGCCGTCAGTTATGACTTCGTCTACATGAGGAGTGATTTTTTTACGCAAATAATTGCGAACAGGCGCTTCATGCCCTGAAATAGCAGCAATTTCTGTTACTTCTTTGATTTTTGAAAATAATTCTGACATCATTAACCTTCTTTCTGTTCTTATTTTAGCATTTTCTATCATAGTTGGGTAGCATTCAAATATAAAAAACAGTAGTGTTTCGATTTGTCCCAATTTATCTTTTGTGTTAAAATATTGTCATGAAAGCTAAAAAGATTCTATTAACAACGGCTGCACTTGCGGGAGTAGGGCTTGCAGCTTATGCTACTAAAAAAACGTTGGACGAGCGAAAAGAAGCTGAGCGGCGTGAGCAATTAGTTGCGGAAATTCGGAAAAGTTTGTCTGAGCTAGGCGATATTGCCACACTATATGTGCAGTTATACAAGTCAGATGAGCATCGATTGGTTGGTGGTGTGGTGTATGAAGATGATCGGCACATCACATTTGTATATGAAAATGGCGAATTGACCTATGAGGAAGAACAATGATTATTCCAGCAAATATAGAAGAATTGGCATCATTTGTGAAACGCGAAGGAAAGATTGTGTTCTTTTTCACAGCCGAGTGGTGTGGAGATTGTCGTTTTATTAAACCTTTTTTGCCTGAGATTGAAGCAGAAAATCCTGATTTTACCTTTGTTGAGGTCAATCGTGACGATTATATGGAAGTTGCCAAAAAGTGGGATGTGTATGGGATTCCTAGCCTAGTAGTCCTAGAAAATGGACAAGAAATTGGTCGTTTTGTTAATCGCGAGCGAAAAACGAAGACGCAAATCAATGAATTTTTAGCCCAGTTAAACTGAACATATAGGAGAAATAATGATTTTTACATATAATAAAGAGCACGTTGGAGACGTGCTGATGGTGATTGTTGCAGACGGTCAAGGAGTTAAGTTAGCTGCTGAACGCAAGGGAAACGTAGCGCGTATTTATCGTTTGGACAATGGAGAAACAGTTGCTTGGAATATTTTTCAGGTTTCTAATCTTTTTAATATTACCGAACGTGGGCAAGTTTTTCTGACAGATGAAGAAATTTCAATTCTGAATCAAGAATTGAGCCAAGCAGGTTTTGAACCAGAATTGGTCAATGACCTTGAGCCGAAATTTGTAGTTGGTGAAATTGTGGAAATGGTAGCTCATCCAGATAGTGACCACCTTAATATTTGTCAAGTAAAAGTAGCAGCAGATAAAGTGGTTCAAATCGTAGCAGGTGCGCCTAATGCTAAAGTAGGTCTCAAGACGATTGTGGCGCTTCCGGGTGCTATGATGCCAAAGGGAAACTTGATTTTTCCTAGTGAGCTGCGTGGAGAAAAGAGTTTTGGTATGATGTGTAGTCCTCGCGAATTGCAATTGCCCAATGCTCCGCAAAAACGTGGGATTATTGAATTAGTAAGCTCTGAAGTAGTAGGAACAGCCTTTGATCCAGCTAAGCATTGGCAAGGGTAAGCAATAAATTAGTTTTTAATCGTGAATTTTCACGATTTTTTCTTTTCTCTTACGAATAAATAGTTAGGAGGAAAATAAAATGTATAATAAAGTAATTTTAATCGGTCGTTTGGTGAATACACCAGAGTTAAACAAAACAGCTAATGATAAATCTGTGGCGCGTGCAACACTTGCTGTCAATCGTCGCTACAAAGGACAAAATGGTGAACGAGAAGCGGACTTTGTAAATGTCGTTGTCTGGGGTAAGTTAGCCGAAACTTTGGCAAGTTATGCAAGTAAAGGCAGCCTGATTTCGCTAGACGGTGAACTTCGCACTCGCCGCTATGAGAAGGACAATGTTACCCACTATGTCACAGAAGTACTTTGCAATGGCTTCCAGCTATTAGAAAGTCGTGCACAGCGAGCTCTTCGTGAAAATAATGCAGGTGCAGACTTGGCAGATTTGCTTCTGGAAGAAGAGGAATTGCCATTTTAATAAAGATAAGCTAGGCTGGATAAAATTCAGTTTAGCTATTTTTAGTTGGTGAAAAATAATCAACATTTTATACTTTTAACAAGGTACGAATAACATGCGCAAGATAGAAGTCAACAGTCTGAGAAGGTGTTGTATTTGATTTCAACTTGAGTTTAAAAATAAGGAAGTTAGGGGGATTTTTCAAGTTTTCACACTTCTTTTTCTTGGCGAGGTTTTGCTTTTTTGTATAAATATAAGATATCATAATAAAAATTTTTTTGTTATATTATAAGTATTTATCAGCTATAGATTTTAAAATTTGAGAATTTTAACCAAAAATTAACCAAGCAAGTTATATTTTTAGTCAATATTTATAAAATAAAGTATATCAGGATATTCCTGGTATATTTTGTTTTGTATTTATGGATGAATTCGTTCAACAAATGTATTAAAATGTTGCATAATATGATGAGAAGCTTTTTCTGTATAAGTGGTTGCATAAAATGATAAAAATTTGATTTGTATGACTATTTGTGTTACAATAGATATACAAGGAAGAGATGAGGTGAATATTATGTCAACAATTGCTGTTCGTGTAGATGATAAATTAAAAGCAGAAGCAGCTGAATTATTTGATTCATTGGGAATCGATATGAGTACAGCAGTTAAGATGTTTCTTATTCAATCTGTTCAGACTAGGAGTATTCCTTTTGCGGTGAAGCAAAATATAAGTGATGAAGAATTTCAAGAAATGATTGATAAAAAGATTCCTAGTGTAAAGGTAAGTGCTACTGATAAGGAAAGTTTAGCAGCATTTTTCGGTGATGAAGATTTTTCAGAATATGAGGGTGTATTTAATGACTGATATTGAGGTTTATTCGGTTTTGGTAACACGGATAGAATATCGTGATAAGACAGGATCGAAAATTCGTCCAGCAGTAGTTGTGAAAATCGGTGATGAGATAATACGTACTTTTCGTATTACAAGTAAATATGAAACGAAATCTGATTACATTAAGTCACAATATTTAGAAATTATTGATTGGTTCAAAGCTGGGTTGAAAAAACCATCTTGGATTGATATGGTTCAGTTATACGATATTGAAAAAGATGGTTTTCAAATTAAGGTGATTGGTAGATTGAGTGATCGTGACATTAGTCGCTTAAAAGAATATATAAGAAATAAAGAGCTTTAATGTTTTTATAGAAAGGGAATAGAGATATGAAAAAGAAAGTATTGTTATTGGTGACAATGATTGCAGCAGCAATCTTCCTAGTATCTTGTTCATCTACTCAACAAGCCAGCTTAGATGGTGAATATTATACTACATCTAAATTTAGTAAAGATGGTTTAAGTAAGTCTCCTTGGATTGTCATTAAGGACAAGACTTTGACTTATTATTTTGGTGGAAAAGATAAACCAAGTGGGACATTGAAATATTCTATTGATACAGAAAAGAAAACTTTGACAGGAGAAGGCAAAACTTTAGCTTATTCATATGATAAAGAGAGTGGAGTTCTTTCTGCTGGGATTATGAGTGGAGATGAACAATTTATAAAGAAAGATTCTAAAAGATATAAGGAATTGAAAAAAACAGAAAAGGACTGATAATGTCCTTTTTTTATTTCGGCTGTAAAAACTATCTGTTTAGAGAATTGTTTTAATGTTATTAAAAATCCATGTTATAGTTGTAGTATGAAAGAAGAAATGATTTTTGATATAAAAGCGATTGCGAACGAATTACATTATCATGTATCAGATAATGAATTGAAATGGCGTATTTTTCAATTGCGAGTGCGATTGGATAAATTAGAAGAAACAGTTAATAGAAAGGGAAAAGGGGCTATCAACTAGTCCCTTTGTTTTGTATGTCATAGTGTTTGAGTTTGGCTTTACGCCGACTGTCTATTTCAGATAGTGCTTGGGTATTCCAAGTGTACCAAATGGCTAGACCTTTATCATAGTAAGCAGATATTCTGAAATGTGGAAATTGCTTTTTAAGAGTTTGTTGGAAATCGGGATCTATCAAAGAAGTAATTTCTTGATTAGTGATAAAGTCTGTTTCAGTAGTTAATTTTTTAAAGTAGTCAATGTCTTCTATTTGAACAGCTTCGTATTCTTTAATGATTTTCTCTTTAAAGGCTTGAATGAGTTGTATTAGAATATCAGATTTTCTGGTTTTATATTGGAAAACAACTTCTTTAGCTTGTTCTATGGAGAAATGTCCTTGGTAGTGTAAAAAGTCCTCTAAACGGATTTCTAGAGCTTGTGGAGAGACTTTTAATTCTTTACTAAGGTCTTGAAAGGATTGGTGCTGATAGACAATTTTGGATAAAAGAATAATGTCAGGCATAAGAATAAAAGAAGAAAAGTAGTTGGCTTCTTTTTCTTGCCAGTCTTGGTTTTGTGCATTTTCCGCAAAGACTGTTCCAGAATGTTGTAAGACTAAGTGTCCTAATTCGTGGCATTTGGTAAAGTTTTGTCTGTTTGGGCTGCTTTCTGATTCGTAAGAGAAAGAGATTCCTAAGTTATCAATTAAGGTCAATCCTAAAATTGCCTCGTCTGAAAAATGATGAGGCAATGTTTTAATCTTGTATTGAGTAGTAATGTGGTTGAAATAGTTTTCAAAAGTGTAATGGATTTTGGAGATATTGTAAAGTTTAATGAAATGATAAATTTCTTTCTTAGCAATATCCCAGACTTTGAAATAAACGTCTCTCACTGCTCTTCTTCCTCAAATGCTTTTCTTCTAATCTCCATAAATTCTAAGAGTTCTTTTTTGAAAATCTCTTTTTGTTCAGGGGTCATATTTTTTGAGGTTTTTCGAAATAGAATTTCAACATTTGAGAGGTCATCTTCAGGGTGTTCAGAATTGGTATTGTCTAGAAGATAATCTATAGAGGTGTCTAAGATATTAGCTAGTGTAGTTAGATTTTCTCTTGCAGGTTTTTTTACACCATTTTCCCATTGTGCGTATGCTGCTTGTGAAATATTGAGTTTATCGGCTAGTTCTTTTTGAGTTAAACCAGCTTCCTTTCGTAGAGCTTTTAGGCGTTTTGTAAACATATTTTGAGCCTTTCAAAAAAATTTTAATTTTTTTAAAAAAAGTATTGACATTTTAATAACTTCAAGTTATAATATAACCATAGCTTATTAAAGAGGAATAATAACCATTATAACAAACAGATGGAGGAAGAATAGATGGAAGAAACGGGAGATAAATTAAATCGAGCAGTCATATTAAATTTTACAAATGCTGTTTTAGGTATTGCTGATCAGTTTGAAAGTGTACAAACTGATTTAGAAGAGAATGGGTTATATAGTTTAATTCCTACTGAATATAGAGAAGAATATTTTGATTTGGTGGAAGATTTTAGACGTTCTTCTCTGGTTTTAATAGATAAAATAATTGAAAACAGTTTATTAGATGCCACACCTTGTCAGGAGTGTTCATATAGTGAGGTTGAAATTTAATCATCAGATTTTCTTTTTGGGAGATAATTCAATACCCATTTTCCATTTGAGTTTTTTCTGGAAGAAGTTGTCCTTCTGTTTTTCTCCTTCTTCCTTTTCGGGAGACTTCTATTTGAATTCTTTTGTGGTTTATATTTCCCACTTTTCTTAAACTCAATTTCTTTTTCACGAAAGATAGATTCTCTTTCCATTTGTCTGTTAGTTGAGTTTATTTTTCGTTTTGATCCCATGCTTTTCTCCTTATGACTAGATATATTAAATAGTATTTGATGTATCTATTGATGAAGAGAAAGAAGTATCTTTATCAAAACATAAAGAATAGGATTTATTTCTTGAATATTTTATTATAAAGCGTTAATACAAATGAACAATGTAAATGATAAACGCGATAAGAAATATTTTAAAAAGTATTCATTTAATAATGTCCGTTCCTAGAATTCTTTATTAGAACATTGAAAATTAAATAAAAAGTACGTCTGCAATCCGAAAATCCAGACTGTAAACGCACCAAAAAAAATACCAATTTCATTATATCTTAAAATAAGATTTTTGTCAAAAGACTTTAAGATATAGGTTGTGTTGAAGTGTGAGATGTATAGGTTTGTGGGGATGTATAAATTCACTAGAACTTAATTTTGGTTGTTGTTATTAAATCCAAGCGAGGATAGCAATGATGATTAGGATAATAGAGACAAGTGGGTAGGTTAAAAACATTTGAAAATAGTACGAGAGTACAAATCGAATTATTTTAAAAATGAGTTTTGTAATTCCTTTAATAATGTCTTTCATGTCTAGTTCTCCTTGAAATTATGTGTATAATGAAGAATAAAAATCATCCAAGGGGTGTTTCCATCTGCCCGAGGATTGATTTGTTATTCAGTTACTTTTTAAATTTTCTTTATTGTATCATAAATATTTTAAGAAGTCAAAATTAGGTTCTAGCGAGTTTATACATTAGGTATTGGGGTTTATGCTAGTTATCCTGTGTAGAGCAAAAAACTAGAGGTGCTGGCTGAGAACAGTTGGAAGAGCGATCGAGGGCAATGTCGGAGAGAGACGATAACCTTTTATACGGGACAGGCGCTAGGTAAGGTATAACTCTTGCTGAAAAATGGTATGCGAAGATACGAGCATGCACTAGATAGGATAGTTACCTATTTAGTAGAGCAGAAAGAAAAAGGCTAGGAGTTCCCAGCCTTGAAATTAGATTATCCAACTAATTATGATAATAATTGTTGAAATTTTTCTGTTCTATTAAGTAGGTAATGTTGATGAGACGATTTGTTTATGGCAAGTCGTCTTTTTTTATTATGTGAAATGAGGTGAGAGATGAATAATAAGCATTTTAATGAAAAAGATTATAAAGATGTGATTGGTTGTAAATATGGAGAGTTAATGATTTTATCTTATACTTCTCCATTAAAAACCTATGATTCTATGCGATTGTGTAAATGTAGATGTTCTTGTGGAAAAGTTGTAGTACGTCGTTTATCGCACGTTATAGGTGGAGAAATAAAATCTTGTGGTCATTTGAGAGTAGAGAATGGAAAATTACATAAGGCTAATCTTAATCAAGAAAAAGCTTATGAAACTAGAACGAGTAAAGATGTTCCTTTATCTACTAATAAGACAACAGGAATTAGAAATATTTCTTGGAGTGATAGAGAACAATGTTATGTTATTTCCATGAAGCGACATGGAAAATATTTTAGAACTCGAGCAAAAACATTGAAAGAAGCAATAAATGAAAAAGAGAGAATGATTGCTGAGGTGGAAGAGTATTTTCAAGAGAAAATTTATAAAAAGGGGGTGAATGATAGTTGGTAAGGGCTATAGTTATGGGTGTAAGTTTGATTGTTTTTGCACCCGTTTTGTTATTGATGTTGATTTTTAAGATGTTAGGTTTTTTGTTGCGTTTTTAAGAAAGGAAGAATCCTTTTGAATTGCTGTGTTGTTTGTGAGCATGAAAGGAGATTCCAGAATGGATATAGAGGATAAATTGCATAGAAAAAATACTAAGTTAGCTAAAGAAGAGGAGGATAAGAAAAAGGAAGAATCGGATAGATTCATGAAGTATTTAGATATAATTTGTGTATATGTATTTTTTGATTCCTATTATTGTAATATTGTGGGCATGGCTTTCAGGGAGTATAAAATGAATTTTTATGAGACATTAAAAAGGATGTTTATTGGTAAGGGAGAGTCTTCATTTCTTCTAGGCAATCATCATTATATTGAATTTATTATACATGTGTATGATAAGAAAAATATGAGTAATTACGGTGACTTTGAATTTTGTTTATATGGTTTATCTGCAGATAGATTTGTTGAGCTATTAAAGAAATCAGGAGTAAGTGTGAAATATCCTAATGGGAATAAAGCTTATGATATTTATAAAACAGATGATTTCTTAAGAGAAATGCGTAAAATTTTTGGGTACAAAATAAGTGGCAGAAAAAAGTTGAATGATATTATTAGTTTTTTATTCTTAAGTGAAGGCATTTTATATGATAAAAAGATAAGAAAAATTTTACTTTTAAGAAGTATTGAAATTGAGGTAGTTTATGAATGATATTTAAAGAATGGTTGAAAAAGCAACAGTTACTATTGCTTTTGAGAGACAGAGGCAAAAAGAATGATGTAGCTGTTTATTTTGATAATGATAATTTAATTTTTGTTAAAACAGGGAAGCATTTGAATAAGTATTTTGCGGTTCGTTTACCTAAACATGATATAGAGATGATTCATCAGTATTTATTGGATGGATCTTTTTTAATTTATTCTGGAGTAGTTCAATCAGGAATTTATAATTATGTGATGAAGACTAGATGGAAATGGCGAGATATAGTGACTTGGGAAGACTAAGTTAGAAATTGATAGATAGTGAGGTTGAGTAAAATGTGATGGAGAATTATGAGTATTTTGAGAAAGGATATGAGCGAATTTGGCAAAATTTTAAATTTTCTTTTAGAGTGTATCAAGCAAATATTGTTTTTCAGCGTCGTTTGTGTGTAGAGACATTGGAGGAAATTGATAGATTACATAAAGAATATTTGCGTTGTTATGGTGTTTCAACTTATGGATTGTATCGACGTTATTTGAATATGGTGGAGAAAAATTATGAGTTAATTAGATAGTAGTATATAATTTTTGTAGAAATGTTTATATTGTTATAAAATAAATAAAAAATAGATTTAGGAGAAATTAAAATGAATAAAGTTAGTAAAACATTGATGACAACAGTTGCGACTGTTGCTGTGGTGGGCGCTGGTCAAGTGGTGCAGGCAGAAGATGTACAACCAAAAGAAATTAAAGGTACAGAAGTCACTCAATCAAAAGCAACTGTAACCAAAGAAGAGGTGGCAACCAGTCAAACAAAAGTAGATACCGCAACTGCAGCAGTCAAAGCACAAGAACAAGTAACTAATCAAGCAAAAATAGAAGCAGAAAATGCTGAAAATACGGTCAAAACAGAAACAACGAATGTCGCTCAAGCTGAAAAAGTCGCTCAAGAAGCGACTCCAGAAAATGTGGCTAAAGCAGAAACTTCTGTTAAAGAAGCTACTGGTCAAGTCACCCAAGCTGAAAATGCTGTATCTGCTAGTCAAACAGCCCAACAAACAGCTCAAAGTGAAGTGACTAAACAAACAGAAGCGGTCGCAAAAGTACAAGAGACAGTTACTAAAAAACAAGCAGAAGTAACTCAAGCAGAAAAGAAAGTAGCCGAAAAACAAGCCATTTTAGATGGTACGGGTACTAAAGAAATTATTGCTAAAGCTGAACAAACACAAGCAAAAGTAAACGCTGATAAAGAAGCAGTTGCTAAGGCTCAGACAGATTTAGCTAAAGCAAAACAAGATGACCGGAAACGTACTTCCGATTTAGATGAAGCAGAAAAAGTAGTAACTCAATCTCAAAAGGTGGTAACTACTTTCAAAGCTGATTTAGATAAAAAGGTTGCTATGGCAAACAAAACAGCAGAAGCTTTAGAAAAGGCAACAGTTGATTTGACAAAAGCTAATCAAGATGTTGAAGCTATCAACCAAATCAAATTGACTCAAGAATATATTGCCGCTTTAAGAGACTATGCTTCAAAAGTCGCCACAGCTTCTCCAGCTGAAGAAAAAGCCATGACGGATAAATTAGTGGCTCTTGGAAAAGTCTTGGCGAAACAAAATCGCTTTAAAGCGAATAAAAATGATAGCCAAGAAAAACTTGACTTGAATAATCTTTCAGAAGCAACGAGAGAAGAATTGTCCCTCTTTGCAGCGGACTTATTAAATCAAATTCATGCAGCTTTTGGTACATCAAAGGTTGAAGTGACAAAAGATGTAACTAAAATTATTAACGACCATGTTTCAACTTCTAAAACAAATGGCGTGAAAGGTCATGACACTGAACATCTTAATAAACTTCTAGCACAATACAATATTACTTCTTCAGAAACAGATGAAAATATTGGCTTAATGGGCGGTAGTGGTATTTATAGTGCGAAAAAGTTTGTAACAAAAGCAGAATTAAAGCGTTTGGTGTATAACACTATTTTGAATTTGATGTTTAATGCTTTTGATGATGTAGAAGATAATGTGAATAATGAATTCCTACATGCCTCAAGTATGGCAGGGTTGTTTGCCCCAGAAGCTAAAACTTCTTATCTTGGGGTAGGAACTTCTTACAAAGATGATTTTTGGCAGGTTGTTAATTTCTTGTTTGTACATGATAAAGCACTAACAAACAGTACCTTTAATCGTACAGCATTAGCTAATCCATTTGATAGCCAAGAATTATTGAATACTCAAAAAGAAGCTCAAAGTACTTATGATGCTGCAAAACAAGATGATGAACGTGCACAAGCAGATAAGTCGAAAGCAGAAACTTCTGTTAAAGAAGCTACTGCTTATTTAACAGGAGTAACGGCACAACGTGACGCTATTAAAGCTATAGAAGTTAAAACTCCTGCAGCACAAACTCAATTGGATCAAGCACAGGCAACTTTAAAAGCGGATGAAGTTGAAAATAAAGCAGCCCAAGAAGCCGTTGCTCAATTGAATGCGGACGTGAAAGCTAAACAAGCAGCTTTAGCACAAGCCAAAGCTGAATTAGCTCAACAACAGTCAGAGCTAGAAGTTCTTAAAAATGACCTTTTGATGGAACAAAACAAATTAGCTACTAAGAAAGCTGATTTAACAAAAGCACAAGCATTGGTTAGCCAACGTAACAATGAGTTGGTTCAAGCTAAAGCACGTTTGACAGCGGCTCAAGAAAAAGTGCGTCAATTGAAAGATGCACCTGCACGTTTAGATCAAGCAAAACAAAGCTTATTGACAGTTAAACAAACTTTAGCAGAAAAGAAAGTTCTGCTTGAGAAAGAAGAAGCAAAATTGCAAGTGTTAAAAGCAACTCAAGCAGAAGTGGTCGCTCAACATACTAAGCTTGTAAAAACATATCAGGCTCAATTGGAAGCAGAACGCTTGGCAAAATTAGCAGCACAAAAAGCAGCGATTGAACAAGCAGGCGGACAAGCAATTCCGGTTGTGGACGAAACAGGAAAAATTACAAGTTATGTGGACGGAAAGAAACAAGCTGTTACACCAACACTCACTCCAATCAATCATAAGCAAGTGAAAGTTAATTATAATGTATCCACTAATCACTTGCCTTCTACTGGAGAAACAACTTCTTTATTGGGATTGTTTGGAGGAGTCATTCTTTTAGCTCTTAGTTTTGTTTTTCGCAAACGTGTAAAATAACGATAAAACAAAGTCATCCTATGTGATGGCTTTTTAAAATAGTTAAAGAAGGATAAAAAATGGTTGTATTATTTTTGAAGAAGGCTCGTGCGCCTTCTTCTGTTTTTTTAGAAGCATAAGAGTAAAAAAATAAAAAATAGATTTAGGAGAAATCAAAAAATGAAATCAAATGAAACAAAAACGTATGGTTCTATCCGCAAAATTAAAGCCTATGGAGCTTGTGGAGTTATTTTAGGGCTTGCAGCACTAGCTGTAGCGACAACTAATGGTGTACAAGCAGATGAAGTCGCTAAAACAGAGCCTACAACGGTTGCACCTGCAAATACAGCTACTAATTTGCCAGATAGTCAACCAGCTAAAACAGCTGAACAACAAAATCAGTTGAATCAAGCTGGTCAAGCACAAGGTACTGTACCAGCGCAAGTTGACAATAGTCAAGTGAATCAAGCAGCACAAGCAGCTCAAAATGAAGGTGTAAAGGTTGTTCAAGATGCTCCTGTTGATAAAGGGACTACAAATAGCCTAGCTGAAACTCAAAAGGCTCAAGCGGAAATTGCGCAAGACCAAGCAAAACAAAAAGCTGAAGTTGAAAAAACAACTGCAGATTATGCAAAAGCAAAAGAAGACCATGCAAAAGCGGTTGAAGAAACTAAACAAGCAAATGCTAAAATCAATGCTGATAATGCAGCATTGAAAGAAGCGCATGATAAAGCTGAAAAAGCAGGTCAAGATGTCAATCAAGCTACCGCAACTGCGAAAGAAAAGGTAAAAGCTGAGTTTAAAGATGCTCAAGTATCTGAAAGTTCTAAAACCCTTAAAGTAGAAGCGACCAAGGATTCTTATGACGCTTATACAAAAGAAGTTACCAAGGTAAAAGAAGACAACCAAAAGGCAACTGATACTTATGTTGTAGAAAAACGCAAAGAAAACAAGGATATTGCGGATACAAAGGCTTATAATGAAGGTGTTCGGAAACGTAATGTAGAAGGAAAAGCAAAAGTAGATGCAGAAAATGCCGAAATTGCTAAACGAAACAAGGCTCAATTAGATCATAAGAAATCAGTTGAAGCAGAAAATGCAGAAATTACTAAACGTAACGAAGCAGGTAAGGCTAAAGTCGATGCAGAAAATAAAGTAATTGACGCCTATAATAAGACAGTCACTGAGCACAATAAAGCGGAAGATGCTCGTGTTGCAAAAGAAAAAGCAGAAGCTGAGAAAAACAGAGTAAAAGATGGGTATTTGAGTGAAGTTGTTTCCCAAGGTCTTGTTTTTAAGAATGAAGCTGACGCTCATATTGATGTAAAAGGTGCTGATAGTTACATTAGTGCTAAAGGTTTGCATGAAGCATTTAAAGATATTACGAAATCTATGGGTCTAGGAGAAGATCAATTACAACAATATGTAACATACTTCTCTTTACCAAGTGCACAAGATTTAAAAATTAGTAAAGATCCTAGTCGTCTAACTTCAAAATTTGAGTTGTATAAAGCTAAAGCAGGCTTTGCCTTCGGTGGAGAAGGTAATCAGTTTGGTGCAGTTAACTCTAAAGTTGGTAAAACAGTTACTGTTACTTATACAAATCTAAAAAATTCATCATATAAAGGTAAAGCTATCTCTAAGATGGAATTAGATATTACTGTTAAATCTACTTCTGAGAATATCCAAGATGATGTGGTCTTTGGTTTTTCTAAAAATCCGTCTAAGGGTATTGAGGTAGCAGCTCGCTATAAAGATACTAATAAAGATTATAAGTTAGATCTTGGTTTAAGAACTCGGTTCTATGATGCAGATGGAAATCTTATTAACTTTGAAGATAATAAAGATAATCCTAATGAAGCAAAAGGTCTTTTGTCTCTATCAAGTTTGAATGCTTATAAGAATCACGTAGAGACAGCCCGTCCATCAGATACTGCTCGTTTCATTCAGATTTCTGGTTCGTCTATTGTTAAGCATGATAATGGGTTGGTTTACTCAAACGAACGAGATAATTCAAATGGTAATCACTTTGGATTAAACCAACATAACATTATTGATAGCACTACCAGTCCTTATTATTGGTATCTTGCAGGTGCTTTAGCCTTGAAGGGTACTAACCCAGAATATGGTATTACAGTTACATCTTGGGATAAATTAGGTGATCGTAAAGGTGAAGGTCGCTTTACACCATCTATTTGGTTCACAGTTACAAGTGAGCTTGCGGCGACTGGTGTTCCAACACCTCCACGTTATCAAAAGACAAAAGAACCTAAGAACTTCATACCAGAAAAATTGAAAGAAGTTCCAACTCCTAAATTGGAAACTCCAAAGAACTTTACTCCAGAAAAGGAAAAAACAGTTCCAACTCCAAAAGCTAAATTGAATTTGGTAACAGTGAATGGTGTTCCAGCTCCAACTTATAAACCAAATGAAAAGATGCCAACTCCTCCGGTAGTACCAACAGTACATGTGCATGATTACAAGTTATCTACTCGTCCTCAAGTGCAAAAAGCAGTTGAAAATGCAGATAAGGTGAACATCAATGGTCAATATGTTGCGAAGAACTCATTAAATAGATTTGTTTTGCAAACGGAAACTTTGCCATCTTCTCGTAAGACAACAACACAGCTAGTCTTTAATGATCATTTACCTCAAGGATTTAAGTTGGATGTAGAGAAAACCAAAGAAGCCAACAAGGGGTATGATGTTTCTTATGATGAAAAGGCAAACTTGCTGACATTTAGGGCAACTATAGCTACTCTTACTTCGGTTAATAAAGATTTAGCTAAAGAGTACAAATTAGCTGACTTGTCTGTTTGGGGTCGTCCTCAAAATGACGCAGCTGACTACGAAAACGTTTTTGAAATGGTCGTGAACGGTGGTGGTTCAAATGGCTATGTTCGTAAGTCGAACAAGGTCTTGGTTCACACTCCTGGTAAACAAGATCCAAACAAACCAAATGACCCTAAGAACCCTAATCGTGACCCATTGAAACCAGAAAAGCATAACTATAATGAACAAGGAAAACTTGTTGACGGGAAAGAAATGTTACCTGAAGGAATCAACTACTACGTTTCTAAGTGGACGAATCGTCCAAATAAGGGTGATAAATCTGGTAAAGAAGCGATTGCGAAAGGATTTGCTTACATTGAAGATTATCAAGATGATGCCGTCACACCGCTTGAAAGTCGTTTCCAAGTAAAAGATGCTGAAGGCAAAGCTGTGAATGGATTGAAGATGTATCATGTATTAGACCGTAAAACACTTTCTAAGGCTTTGAATGACATGATTGACAAATCAGGTATTTCCCCTAAAGGCGCATTTTACATGTGGGTAGTAGAAAAACCAGAAGAGTTTTACAAAGCCTACGTACAGACGGGAATGGATTTGTATTTCCATACACCAATGCAAAATAAGAAAGGTTTTACTGGAAAATATACCAACCAAACTTTCCAAGTACAGTTCGGCAATGGTTATTATTCAAATGTGGTGGTAAATCATGTACCAGAGCTAAAAGTCCAAAAACAGGTTTATAATAAACTTGGTGATGGTCAAAATCTTGATGGTAAATTGATTAAGCTGGGTGATAAATTCTATTACTATTTAGATGGAGCTAAATTGCCATCTGACCGTGGAGAAGCACTCAAAGAATACCGATTCTTTGATGATTTTGACCAAAAAGGTGATGAATTTACTGGCGAATATAAAGCTATTGCAGGGGTTGATATTAAGCTCAAAGATGGTTCAGTGATTAAAGCTGGTACAGACTTGTCACAATACGCTTCATTGAAATACGATAAAGCAAAAGGTATTGTTGAAATTTCAATGAAGCAAGATTTCTTGGATAAAGTAGACAATGCTTCTGAGTTTGACGTGAATGCGGCTATTCAGATGAAACGGATTTCAGCTGGAACATTTGAAAATACCTACAAAAATGTGGTAAATGGTCATGAGCTTGTTTCTAACACAGTTAAGACAACGACACCTGAACCAGAGAAACCACAACCTAAGAAACCAACTCCAGCTCCAAAAACACCAGCTCCAGCTTTACCACAAACAGGTACAGCTTCATCGGTTGGACTTTCAGTTTTGGGAATGATTCTTGCAGGCTTTGGTCTGTTTGGTTTGAAAAAACAAAAAGAACATTAAGAATGAAAGTAGGCATGATAAATAAGTTGTCATGCCTTTTATTTATAGAAAAGAGGAAAAATAGTATGGATATTGCAACTTTAAAATTAGATCCAAAATTTATTGGACAAGCATATTATGAATGTTTAGGGACTGCCCCTCGTCAAGTTGAAGGACAGGCAGGACAGTATCAACGTCATGTTTTAAGTAATGAAAAACATGGGGTATTTCATGTGATTACACCAGCTTCTAATGAAGTATTTGAGGAAGATTCTTTGGTAGAAGTGGTTGAGCCACGTTTCTTTGAAGATCGTAGTTTGAATGGTCGTAATGTTGCGCCAGCGTTGAATGTATTGGCGAAAGGTTTGAAAAAAGTGGGAGGAGTTAACTAATGGCAAAAGTAGGATTGAATTTTGGTGAAAAATTGCAGATTGCTGATAAACAGTATCGTGTTTTAAATGATGGTTTGATTGATTTAAAACAAATTTTTGGGAAAATGGTGTTTTTGAGTGTTGAAGGGCAAGATGTTATTTATGAAGAAGATACAACTCAACCACGTCGTCAAGATGGCTCTTATCCTACAGTTTCTACTGGGGAAGTTCGTGGAATTGTGGTTGGTGTGAAATCTTATGTACAACATCAACCAATTTTTGTAACAGTTACAGATCAATCTTTATCAGATATTGAAGCTTTAAAATTAAAAAATCGTGAAGAGGTAGATTTTGATAATATTGTGGTAACGTATTCTTCTGTTGGGAATAATCAGTTTAAGTTGTTTGCTTCTGCAATTAAACGTGTAGGAACTAATCAAGCTCCTAAACAACAGAAACAAGAGGAGCATAAAGGATAATGTGAAATAAGGAGGAATTAGATGGTACGTTTGTTACCGCAATATCGTGGAGTAAGGATAAAACCTTATATGCGGCATATGAATTATATTTTATTTGGTTTCTTTTTTTCTCCTTTTTTTATGGCTGTATTATTTTATATGTATATACATATAAAAGATTATCAAGTTCTTGATTATGTTCAAATTGGTTTAACAGTAGGTTTCTTTTTATTATCTGTTTTTTTCTCAATTTATTTAACTTGGTTTTTGCAGGAAGTCACACCATTTTTTAAGAAAATGGAACGATTGGGCAAATTGTCTTTTTATTTATTTGAACATGGTTATGTTTATGAAAAGACGAAGCAGGGGAGTAAGCAGAAGTCTATTAAATTTCCGCCTGTTTATATGCAACAAGGTAAATATGACTTATCTATCTCATTTAAAATGGCTGGAAATAAGTTTCAGGAAAAATTTAAAAAAATGGGTGGAGAACTAGAAGATACATTTTTTATGGATTTCATGGAAACGTTAGATGAACCAAAGTTTAAAACCTATAAACTGGCTTATTCCGCTTATTTGAATCGGATTTCAATACCAGAAGTTATTTGGGATAAGGAAAAAGGGGTTCGTTTAATGAAAAATCTTTATTGGGATTTTATTAGTGATCCTCATTTGCTTGTTGCAGGTGGTATTGGTGGAGGTAAGACGGTTTTACTACGTTCATTGATTGATTGTTTGGCAAAGATTGGTGTAGTAGATATGTGTGATCCAAAACGTGCAGACTTTGTGACTATGACAGATATGCCAGCTTTTCAAGGTCGTGTTGTTTTTGAAATTCAGGATATTGTTCAGCGTTTTCAAGATGCTGTTGTTATAATGATGGCTAGATACGATTTTATGCGTAGTGAAATGAAACGTTTGAGGCATAAGGATTTGAAGAAATATTATGAGTATGGGTTAGAGCCATACTTTTTTGTTTGTGATGAGTACAATGCTTTAATGTCTATGCTGGATTTTAAACAAAGGAATTTAGTAGATGATGCAATTGGTCAATTTCTATTGTTAGGACGTCAAGCTGGGTGTTTTGGGATTATAGCTATGCAAAAGCCATCTCGTGATGATTTAGGTTCGAAATTACAAGCAAATATTAACTTTCGGATTTCTGTAGGTCGATTGGATGAGTATGGTTATGATTCTTTATTTGGTGCTGAAAATCGTAATAAGGAATTTAAGTATGTGAAATACGTTTCTGGTCGTCGTGTCTATGGGCGAGGATATGCAGCTGTTTTTGGAGAAGTAGCACGAGAATTTTATTCACCATTGTTGACAAAAGGTTTTTCATTTTATGATGAATTTGTGAAAATTAAACGTCATGAAAATCAATTTGATCCAGTGGAGAATACACAATTACAAGCAGATTTGCTGATGAGTGATGATTTGTTAGAGTTTGCGAAGAAGGCGACGGAAGGTCAATCTATTGTTCAAGAGAAATTAGAACCATTTGATGTAGAAGAAATGGAGGAAATGCCATTGGAAGATGAAGTATTGTTTAGTGTAATGGATGTGGCTAAGGAATCAAAAAAATCCTTTAGTCAAGTTACAAAATTGGTAGCTCTCCTGGAAGAGGAAAACTATCATCAGTTTACACGTGAGGAAGGAAATATTATTTTTTCAGATGATGAATTGCAGTTGGTAAGTCGTCTTTTTGAAAAGAAAGAGAATTTTACAGGCACGTGGAAACAACTATTATCTCAGTATTTTACGGGAGAATAGTAGAAGAAGGGCTATTGAGCTCCTTCTGATGAGAGATAGGATAGGTGTAGGGATAGGTCTGACCGTAGGGCAGCCGTTTATCCCGATACACCGGTTATCCTATCTCTCATCAGAGGGATTTTCAATTTTCAACCCCCGATTTCTAATAGGGGGGTAATATTTGAAAAAATACAAATTACAACCCGCCTTGTCCTAAGTGTATCAAGGGTTTGCGAGTTTTTGATACTGTAAACTTTTGGGCAAAAAACTGTAAACTTTATGAAGAAAAAAGGAGAAAATTTGCATGAATCCAATGTATTTAAAGGATTTTAGGAAGAAACGAAAACTAACTCAAAAGAAGTTTGCATTATCTGCAGGGATTAGCTTGCAGAGTTTAAAATTCTATGAAACTGGTCGTCGTGAATTGACACTAGATAAGTTTCGTGAAATAAAGTCTAAGTTTGGTTGTTTAGAACATGATCCGTCTCGATTACGTGTGATGGTGGACTATGTGAGAATTACGTTAATGAGCATACGAGACTTAGAATTTTTTTGTAAGAAATTTTTGCATGTTGCTTTTAAAGATTTTCAGTCGTATGAATCTAAGCTGATGAATTATAACCACTTGTGGAAACGGGGTGATATTTGGATTTTTGATTATTTTGATAAATTTGAAACGGGTAATTATCAAATCACAATGCAGCTGTCTGGGAAAGGTTGTCGTCAAATGGAACTCATTTTTGAAAATGAGGGAATTACTTGGCTTGATTTTTTTCAAGAATTAAAGATAGCTTACGGAGAAGATATGCGTGTTACTCGCTTAGATTTAGCAATTGATGAATTATATCAAGGATATGAAAAGGAAACAGAACAATTCTTGTTATCAGATATGATTACAAAGTATTATCATAAAGAATTGGATTTTAATAGTATGCGGACATGGAATTACATTGGTGGTGGTTCTTTAAACTTTGAAGATGAACAGGAAATTGAGGAAAATCGTCAAGGTATTTCTCTTTATTTTGGCAGTCGTCAATCTGAAATGTATTTTAACTTTTATGAAAAACGATATGAGTTAGCGAAACAAGAAAATCTAAGTGTAGAAGAGTCCTTGGAAGTATTTGGAATTTGGAATCGGTATGAAATTCGTTTATCTCATGGAAAGGCTCAAGGAGTAGTGGAAGAATACTTGTTAGGTGTAGACCTAGCAGAAATTGCACGAGCTTTAATCAATAGTAAAATCAATGTTTATGACGGTTTGAATGATTATGGCGCTTATCTTATGGATAAAAAATGGCAATTGTTATTTGGCGGAGTTGAACCGTTGAAATTATCAACTCAGCCTGAATCGTATAACATTGAACGTACGATTCGCTGGTTAATGCACCAGGTATCTGATTCACTTGCTTTGGTAGAAGAATATGACAAATTAGTTTGTGAAGAAAATTTGCGAATGATTATCAATTCAGGAGAGCTAAATGATCGAGGTGAGAAAATTTTAAATTCAGTAAGGAGCAGTCTTTCATGTATGCAGAAAAGCAGTTGAAGTTATTTTTGGAAAGCAGAAAGGACTTAGAACCAATTGTAAAAAGTTGTGTTTTGATGATTCCAGATAGAGTATTTTATCATCCTGAAATAGAACAAGGGACAATGAATACTTATCAGATGGATATTCAAGAATTGGTTCGTCAAGCTCGTTCTTCTTGTGATAAAGATACTTTTGCAGGTTTATTTGTTTTACAACAAGATTATGAACGGGATTTAAGACAGTTAGTTACTTTGAAAAGAAGGTTATTGATTTTTGGGATTTTAATGCAGTCTGAGAAAAAACAAAGGGAAGTTGTATTAAAACTTTGTGCGGAACATCGTTTGTATAAGCGCTTGTTAGCACGAAGGGAATCCTTTAGAAAGTAGAGATAAAAAAGATGAGAATGATTCGTTCACCTACAAAAAAGAAAGTTAGTTGATATAAAAGTAAAGCTATAAATAATATAATAAAAAGGAGAAACAAAAATGGCTGAAACAACAAAAACATTTATTAAACAAGTAAAAGGCACTTCTTCTGAATTGGGCGAACTTTTACAGGCAAATAAATTTGAGGAAGCATTTGACGCTTCCCAACGTTTAAATAATCTTTTGAAAAGTGAACAGTTTGAGGAATTGACTGGAAAACAGATTAAAGAATCAGGACTTGAAGATATTCAAAGCGAACTTAAAAAATACTGGTGGGCTAATAAAGAAATGCGACGTTTCCAAGGGATTCTTCGTGGGCGTGGGAAAGCATTGTCTGAGTTGGCGAATTAGTTAAAAAAACTTGAGAGGTAAAAGCCTCTCTTTTTTTATTTAAGAATAGGAGATGACGAGATGTCTGTAAAAGTGACTTATAACTGTTATATCAATTTATGCGAAGATTATATGTATGGTAAAAACTTTTTGGATTTACCAGAAGAAATTCAAGATGCTGTAGATGAATATTTTAATGGTGCAGAAATTGAAGCGTTTGGAGATGGAAATCCAGATGATATGTGGGTGAATCATTATGAAGGTTTAGATGCAGAAGATGTTTTGACTTATCAGACAAGGATGTTGACTGACGAAAACTATCAAGAACTTCTTGAAAGTGGTGAGTTAGAGGGCTATATTGAACAGCACTTAGAAGAAATTAATGAGCGATTAAGTGATAGATGTTCTCTTTTGGGTTATGTTGATAATCAATGGCATGTGTTTGTATGAGAGAGAGAAAATGAAATGACTGCAGAAGAGATATTTGAACGATTGGTTTCGTTGGCACATGGCAAGAGAATGTCTTATCATCGTGCTAAAGTTCGCACTAATGCTAGGAAAATAAGATATGATTTGACGTTTTTTAAAAATGGCAAATATGTCTTAATGGTATTTTTTGTACTTGATGAAGGTGGTCAAGAGATAGTTAGAGATTTTGGCTATATGCCTTCTGTCTTTGTGGAAATTTTTGGTGAAGAGCAGCTTGAGGAAGTGAAAAGTATTGTTAAAAGATGGAATGGAAAATAAAAATGTAAGAAATCTTATTTTCTTATTTATGAGGTAGAAGGATGATTGCAAATATTCGAGTGCATGCAGACGGTCAATCCAGTTCATTGTGTCAGTTAGATATTATGAAATATCCTAAAGAGGTTATTGAGGCTAGAATGGTAGAAAGAGGATTCAGTGGTGAATCATTTTTTATTTGTGGCTTTGAAGATTGGCAGGTAGATACAATGATGAGCCTTGATGAAGCGTATTTGTTAAGACGGGTGATTGAAGGATTGTACGCTGGAGATGATTTTATTATTGTTCATTGTTTGAAAAATCATTGGTCGGTTAGTGACATCATTAGTCATCATTATTGTTTTGTGACAAAGGACGAAGTGCAGCTAATGACAAAAATTTTGAATCAATGTGAAATGTCCTCGGTTGTTGAGTTTTTTTACAAGGCTAATAATTGGGTGACAGCTGTTCAGGCTTATATAGAGAAAGGAGTGGTACTCAATACAACACGAGGGTTTTATGTAGATGTAGACAATTTCCTTTAGAGCGGAAATTTTCAAAAATTTCCGCTCTAAAGGAAATAATTTGAAAGGAGAAAACAATTGAGAGGGTTGAAATTCTTTTCTTCTAGGAAAGAAAAGAAAAAAATAAAGTTTCCAAAACGGAAACAAGAAAATGTGCAGATAAGACCAAGAAAGATTAGTCAAAGAGCGGCTAATTTTTTATTGCTTGGTTTTATAGTTGGTGTGGTTGGCTTGGCTGGTTTAGTAATTGTTTCTAATGCAGTTAGAACGTTGCGAGGTGAAAAGAAAATAGTCCAGGTAACAAATCAAGATTCACGGAACTTGTCAAATAAAGTTGGTTTATTCATGACAGATTTCTTAAACTCTTATTTTTCAGATAATAGTCCTGAAAATCAAGAGAAATTAAAGAAGTTTTATGGTGCAGGAATCGATGTGAAAAGTACAAAAACAACGAATCTTGAAAGTAAATTGACAGGTGCAGTTTTGATTGAAATTACAAATCATCTTGCGACTTATCGTGTGGGTTATTCCGTAAATGTCAATGATGAATGGAAAAATAATGTTGGAGTGATCAATATTCCTTATGGAGTAAAAAATAACAAATATTATGTTTCTGACTTGCCTTATTTTACAGATGAAGATTCTTATATTGCGAAAAATCCGAAAAATAAGGTGCAGTTGAATCTTCAAGCGGATGATTCAAAATACTCTAAGGCTAAAGAATATGTAGAAGCATTTTTCAAGGCTTATGCAAGTGGTGACGAGACGCAAATGTCTCCTTTTTCTAAGGAAGTTCGTCCAGTAAAAGGTTATGTCTTTAAGTCCGTAGATTATTTTTATTTTATTCAGGATAAGCAAAAAGAAGATGTGCTAGTGAATGTGGTACAGGTTACTTTTACAGACGGATTAGGGCTAACTCACCAAGAGAATTTCGTAGTAACTTTACAAGTAGATAAAAAAGAAGAAACGTATCGTGTTCAAAAACTAGAGCATGGTATCTCAAAAAAATATGCAGCAGAATTGAAATAGTGGAGGAAAAGAATAAATGAAAGATTTAGTAACAACGTTTTTAAAGGAACAAGGAGTATGGGTTGCGTTAGGAATTGGTGTTGGTGCTGGGATTTATGAATTTATGAAAACCAAGAGCTTTGGAAAAGCTTTGACGGTTTTGTCGGCTGGTTTTGTGATTGCATTTTTCTGTTTATATCCAGAACAAGTTTTAGCGAAATTTGGGGAATTCATGAATTGGGCATTGAGTCATCTTAAATTTTAAGGGGTAAGTAATGGCAGAAAAACAGCGAGTAGATAAAAAAGTCTATAATTATCGGTCGGCTTTGGAACAACCGATTTGGATTCAGAAGCTGTCTGAAAAAATATCTCTGTCAAATGCGATTAAACTATCAACGATTGGTTGGAGCTTAACTTTGTATGTTTTGTATTTGTGGATTATGTCTCGTGTAGAAAAGGCGATCCCGATTCCGTTGATTTTTTGGGCAACCCTGGGATTTCTTCCAATCTGGAGTTTGGGAATCATTTTATCAGATTTGAAAATTGAACAACAGCCAGTGGTAAAGTTTTTAAAAGATTATGTTCGTTTTTATTGGAGATATGGACGAAAGCGAAAACGTTTCTATTTGAATGATGGTTTATTGTATTTTAAACCATCTTATATTTTAAAGAAAGAGAGGAAAAAGAATGGCATTAAACAACGAAGTTGAAGATATTGTTGAAAATCTGATCTTAAAGAAAGATGGAAGTGTCTTTGCTTTGTATGAAGTTGAACCACAAGTTCTCAATCCAGTGGATGAAGTTAAAAAAGAAGCTTCTAAGAATTTAGTGGTAGATTGGTTGCAAGAAATAAGAGGGTATGGTGATTTTGATGTTGTCATGTTACCTTTTCCAAAAGATTTGTTGGGGAAATTTAGACAGTTATCTTATAAATTTTCTAAAGATACGGAAGAAATGGCGTATTCTGTGTTGGAAAAGTCCTATGATTATTTGATGTCTACGAAAGAATTGTGTGATTATCATTATTTTATTTCGATTCCGTTAAAATCTTTTTCTATTTCGGTAGATGTAAAAGAAGTGATTCAATCTTCTATTCAAGCCGCTTCTGATTTATTGATTGAAAACTTGGGCTTTCAAAAGAATGTGTTGGATGGCTGGGAAGAAAGGTATGTTCGTCAACGTGAAGAATTAGAAAAAAAGCTAGATTTGTTAGAGTTTAGACGGCTAGAAACCCAAGAAACGATTTTTGTCAATCGGTATGCTTATCTTCATTCTTTAAACGTAGATAAAGAGTATGAAGTGAAGTTGGTTGAAAATTATATGGGAAATCTAGGGGATAAGTCAGTTGACTTTAAGAAGATGAATGTTTTGGAGTTGTTTAATGAGGAAGGTAGTCAGTATGTGGTATTTTTGCCAGTGGCTTATAAAGCAGAGAATGCTTCTTATTTGCATACAATTGAACGAGCCAGAGCATTAGGATTTCCAGTTGAGGTGTGGACGAAAGCAAAGTTTGCGAAAACAAAGGGATTGCCATTTAATAATATTCGTACAAAAGGACGTTTTGCTCGTGAAAGATTAAAGGGAGCACAAACAGAAGCCCAACAGGCGGATTCGGTTGGGAAGAAGTCGGTCGGTCAATCAAAATACTTGGTTGAAAAAATGGAAGAGAAGATTGATGAAGGGATTCCAATGATTAGTTATTTGCAGACGATGGTTGTATCGGATGCAGATTATACGGTTTTAAAACAAAAAATCAATATTCTCATGGATTCCATGAAAGATAGTAAGATTAGTCTTTCCAGGGCAACACCTTATCAGTTATATTTGTTTTCAAAAAATCGTTTTGGTGAAATTCTTATGCCAGGAGATAAGAATTTTATTCAGCCAGTTGAAGCGGGAGCTTTTGCGGAAGACTTGTTTTTTACAAGTCAAATGGTTGGTGAAGAAATTGGTTTTTATTTTGGCATGATTGATAATCAAAGAAAATCTTGGCATTCTCGTTTTGAAAAAGCGATTGCAGCAAGTGATAAACCAGTCTTTGTTAATATTTTAGAAGCGAATGAGCAGGCAGACGGTAGAGAGACAAACAATCCTCATATTTCTATATCGGGAGATACAGGAAGAGGGAAGACTTTTGCGGCTAGTATGCTTCATTTTTACTCTAGTTTACTCAATGACCAAACCTTGTATATTGATCCGAAAATGGAAAAGCGTTATTGGTATGAAAAGATGTTAAGAGAATTAGAGGAGACAGATCGTTTTCCAGAAATTCAAGATTATATCCGAAGTCTTCATTTTATCACATTAGATTATACTAAGGAAGAAAATGCTGGAGTATTGGATCCGCTTGTCTTTTTAGATCGTACACAGGCAAAAGGCTTGATTATTTCGATGATTGATGAGTTTATGCCTCTTGACAAAGAGAAAAAATTCAAGACAGAGTTATCAAAAATGATTCGAGAGTTTGCGGAAAGACGGGCAAAAGGAGAAAAAGTTGGGACACTTTCTGTTTTTAAGGCTTTAGCTAAACATGAAAATGAAGAGGTTCGAGAGACAGCGGAACTGTTGATAGAAGAAACGAAGGATTCGGTTTTAAGCTTGATTTTTTCTGACGGTATCAATCCAGCAGTTGACTTCACAGCTCGAAATACAATCTTGGAAATTGCGAACTTAGATTTACCAAATGATGAAAAGGTGCAATTATCTTATGAAAATAAGAAGTCTTTGGCGGTAATGTATGCTTTAGGTCATTATTGTATCAAGTTTGGTGAACGGGATTATGCTAGTAAGACGGTAGAGTTTATGGATGAAGCCTGGTTGTTTAAAATTACGGCTTATGGTCGTGGTTTGTTAAATCGAATCAAACGGGTTGGACGCTCTCAAAATAATTTCTTGGTCTTTATTTCGCAAGAACCAGATGATTCAAACCGAGAAGATGGAGAAACCTCTGCCTTTGGGACGTATTTCTGTTTTCATAATGAAGCGGAGAATGCGGCAGAAAAGGTACTCCGTCGCTTGAAAGTGCAAGTTACAGAAGATAGTAAAGAGTGGTTTAACAATATGACTAAGGCTCAATGTCTCTATAAAGATACTTATGGTCGCGTAGAGCGAGTGACGGTTGATGGTTTGTTTTTCCCAGAAATTGCGAAACTGTTTGAAACAGTACGGAAACCTGAAGAGCAGGAGGTAGCTTAATGAATAAAACAATGAAACAGATATTATTTGTTAGTCTGTTTCTATTATTTCTTCCAATCAGTGTTTTGGCAGATACTCCAGGAATAAATGGTTATAATACTGTTCCAAATCCAAATGAGAAAATCATTCCCAAAAATTCAAATCAGGGTTATGTACCTGCCAATGTCCAGGAAAGTCAAAGTCAGGAAGCAGCTAGAAAGAAGCAAGCTCAAGAGAAAAAAGAAAAAAACGAGCGAGCGATTCAAAAGGATTCTTCCTATGAGAGTGTTAAGCAAGTAGCTGAACGCGTAGACCAAACACTAGAGAAAAAATCTCCAACTGTAAAAGAATTGGAACAGGCTGCAAGAGATATTGAAAGTATTAAAAATTACATTGCAAAGAATACGGATAAAAATGATTCAAGCCAGATACAAGGTTTGCAGACAACCATTCGTAACTATGAAGAAAAATTTGTTTCTTTAGAAGAAACTGCTAAAAAGCGGGAAGAAGCACAGACTTATTTGGAACAGGCTAAAAATACGGTAGATCCAACAAAATTGTCTAAATTGACGAGTTATATTTATTTAGAAGATGGCTTTTTTGGAATAACAGATATTTTCCCCAAAGTAGTTAATGCCATTGTGCAGGGCTTGTTTTTTGTGACAAAAACATTGTATTGCTTGGTGATTATTATTTTGGAACAAGTCTTTAGTGCAAATGTCTATCAAGTATTGGATCAGATTGTTTCTTTCTCGGCTCAAATGTTTCAAAACTTTATGGATGATTATCAGTATTTGGTTTATGCGTTAGCGATGATAGGTGGCTTGGTAGAGTTCTTTAAAACGAAACGTTTCCCTTTTCGAATGTTTCGCTTCTTATTGGTTTGGTTTTTAGCGCTATTTTTGTATCGCCCGTCTATCTTTTCAACGAATGTCGGGAATCAACAATTTGAAGCCAAATATAATCTGTCTCGAGTGATTCAGATTGTGGATGGCGTTTCTTCGGATATGACAAAGATTGCGATTTCTGGCTTTGATCAGCTGGATAAAGAACATCAATCTATTGGCACAAATGCCAATAACTTGGCAACTGTTAAAGAAGCGATTTTTCAAGAAATGGTCTATAAACCATTTCTCGCTTTAAACTTCAATACAACAGATGTCCCAGAAGAGAAAGTGAGGGCTTTGTTTGAAACAGAGGGGAAAACTAAAGATGTAAAGACATTTTCAGATGAAAATGAAAAAATATCCAATTTATCTTGGTCAAGTATTGGTAGCAAGTTCCTAACTGCTTTTGCGTCGTTAGTCAAAGCTATGGTAGTTGGTCTGGCTTTAATTATGATTGGTTTGATTTCACTAGTCTTTAAGTACATGGTACTTCTGATGATTGTAGCCTTGGTTTTCTTACTCTTTATTGCCATGATTCCGAGTTTTGAGCAGGTCTTGGGGAATGCAGGAAAGAAGATTCTCCAGTTTGCTTTTTTAGGTGGTTTGGGTCTCTTTGGGATTCGGGCTTTTCTCTTTGTCAATAGTTTGATTGAAGGGGTCGCAGGCGGTATGAGTAAGGTTTATTTCTGGGTAGCAATTCTGCAGGGCTTGATTTGGTTTGTCCTTTGGCGTTGTCGCTCCATGTTAATGGGTTTGTTTGTTCGAGGTACGTTGTCTGCTCAAGAAGTGGCACAACGTGTTCAACAAAATCTTGGACACTTGTACCAACCAGATTTAATTCCGACGGTGAATCCTTTCTCTAAAAATCGAACTCTAGATCGTTCAACAGTTGATTCGTCACAACCTTTGACAGATAGTCTAGGGAATGAAGTTTTAGAGCCATCTATTCCATCATCTTCTGGGGTGCGAACGTTGTTTCGAGCAACTAAAAACACCATGAAGCAAGGAGCTAATCGGGCATTAGAAGGTTATGATACGCTTCGGTATGGTGCAGGTGAAACATTGGATAAACAGGTGGCTTTGGATAAGAGAGCAGAATTTAAACAGCGTTTATTAGATACGGCAGATCATTTACGTCATGTCGCAACTATTCCAAAAGGAGAACGTCTTCGGTCTAAGTTACATGATTTAGCTGGAGATACGAATGCCCCTGCTCAAGTAGCTTTCAAAGAACGAGAAAATCGTTACTTGGAACGTCAAGAAAGACAAGAAGAACGAAAAAGAGAACAAGTCGCTTTTAGGGAATATCAACAACAGTCTGATGAGAAGCCAACGCTTTCTTCTATGATTGAAAACGAGTTGGTGAAGCCGCAAATGAAGCGAGAATTTCATAAGGAACAATTGAAACGGAAACAGGAAATGCCGTCCATTCAGTCTAAAGAACCTTTAGAAAGTTCTCCTATTGTAGAAGAAAAATCGGCTATCTCAAGAGAATTGTTTGAAAAGAGGAAAAAATGAAATTAGTAAAACGTAGCTTGGTTGGTCTGTTTTTACTTCTTACTCTTTTTTTAAGCTTTATGATTTTAATTGTTGGAGGTGGAGCTGCTGATTCACAAACATTTGAATCTACAACAGGAGGCATTACCATCTCTGCTAAAGACTTTGCGCAACAATTTACAGAAAAAACAGGTCGGCAGTTGAGTGAAGAAAATGCACAAAATGCGTTGGATTTCGCAAATCGACTTATTTCTCGTCATCATTTTACGCTTCAGGCGACCAGTGGTTCGTTGGCGGTGGCTTATCGGGAATGTGGTTTTGATGTAAGGGCGGTGAATCCTAGTGGTGGTGTAGCTGGATTTTACCAGTGGTCTGGCTGGGGTAGTACAATCAATGGCAATCGTTGGGGTCAAGCGAAAGAAAAGAAACTCGACAAACAAATTCAAATGGATTTGATGAGTACCGAGTTAGAGGGAGCTTATGCTAGAGTGGTTATAAAAATGGGCTCTAGTGGAGATCCGAAACAGGCAGCTAGGGATTGGTCACAATATTATGAAGGAGTGGCAATTTCTGATTCTCAAACGAAAGTAAGTGCGATTGAAGAATGGGCAGAGGTCATCTATGATATTTTGAAAACAGCACAAGGTACGTTTTCTAAGGATAATAATACGGGTACAAGTACCACAGCGATTCCTGCAGGTTGGGGTAATATCAGCCAATATGATGGTCACGCATACGACGGAAGTGGTTCTTATCCAGCAGGTCAATGTACCTGGTATGTTTATAATCGTGCAAAACAGTTAGGCATTCAGTTTGATTCCTTTATGGGAAATGGTGGTGATTGGTTTAGAAAAGCAGGTTTTTCTTCTAGCCATACGCCTAAGAAACATACGGCTGTTTCTTTTGTTCAAGGGTTAGCTGGTTCTGATCCGACTTATGGACACGTAGCTTTTTGTGAAGAGGTAAGAAGTGATGGATCAATTTTAATTTCAGAAATGAATGTATTTGGAGTACCAGCAATGACAGTTTCCTATCGGGTATTAGATAGGGGAACAGCTAGTCAGTTATGGTATGTAGATGGTCATTAAAATGACAATAGAAAGAAAATGAGGTAAAAAGAAATGACGAAAAAACAAGTAGTTGCAAGTTTATTAGTAGCAGTTAGCGTTTTAGGTACAAGTCCTTTGGCTGCTCTAGCAGAAGAAGGAAAGGTCACAAGTCCAGTAGATGTAGTAGTTCCTTCTCCTTCGGATAATGAAAAAGTTCCAGTTCCGACGGAAAAAGAGGAGAAACCTAAAGACGACAAAACGCAAACGGGTGAGGTGACTCCTGAGACACCAGTTAATCCGACTATTCCAGATAACTCAGGGGGAAATCAGGAACAGGTCAAGCCAAGCGAACCTTCCACAGAACCAGTTGAGCCATCAACTGAACCTTCAAAGAATGAAGAAAAGCCTGCAGAAACTCCTAAGACGGATGAGGCTACAAAACCGATTACTCCTACACCAGAGGAAAAGAAAGCAGAAGAAAATACAGGTGTCAAAGCGACTGATACTCCAAAACAAACCAATGTTACGGAAGAACAAATTGAGCAGCAACCAATTGTGACCAATACTGGTCATACAGTTGTTGGGACAAAAGAAGGTCAAGTGTATGTTCAAAATCCAGATGGAGCAGTTGAACTGAAGAATGCGTCTGAAATTGGAGCGGTTAAGCAACAAGATGGTACAGTTGCCTTGAAAGATGAGAAAGGTGAATTAAAAGTCTTGCCTAAAACGGGAACGGTTGCCAGCCTTGCTTTGAGCCTAATAGGTGTCTTGATGTTAGCTGGAGTAGCACTTTTGAAGAAATTTAATAAAGCAAGTCGTTAGTGGCTTGCTTTGTTTATTTTGAAGGGAGTAGGTTGTGATACATAGAATTAAGTTATCGTATTTGTATTTTAATGATGTTCAGAATGGGAAAAAGAACTTTGAGCTTCGTAAAGATGATAGAAATTATCAAGTAGGAGATAAATTGTTGTTGAGTGAAGTAAAGGATAATGTTTTGACAGGACGTGAAGTTGAGGTAGATGTTGTTTATAAGCTGGCAGATTATACTGGTTTAGAAGTTGGTTATTGTATTTTAGGAATAGATAGAAAGCGAGGAAATAATAATGGAAGTACAAGAATTGTATAATAATTATCCAGATAAGTTTGTTTCAAAAAAGCAATTAAAAGAGGGGTGGTTTTCAGCTATCTCTATAAAAACGATTGAACGACGCTTAGAGGAATCTAGAGCTATTAGAAAGTTTAGGAATATTTCAATTGGAACAGGTGGAAAAGTTATGATTAATGTAAGAGGTTTTTACTTGTTTTTGTTGTATAAGGAAAAGAATAAATTTAAATGATATAATTGTAGGTATTGACTAAAAATATACCTGCTAGAAATAGGAGGTTCTATGTTTTTTAAAGTAATTGATGTAAAAAAAGTACGATATTACGAGAAATATTTTGATGAAAGTGAGGGAAAGTGGAAGCAAGTATCCTGTACATTAACTTCTAAAACAAGAGCGGCACAAGCTGAGGCAAGAAAAATTTTAGAATCCAAAATTGAGCAAAAGACAAACACAGTATTTGGTGTTTCACAAGATTTATTAGTATCTGAAATAGCGAATGAATGGTTATCTATTCGGGAATCAGAATTAAAAAGAAATACGTATGTTAGACAAAAATTTATGTTTGATGCTTTTTTAAGAGAATTTGGAAAACAAAAAGTTAGAAAAATATCAAATATAATGTTGCAAAAGTATTTATTGTCAAATGATTGGTCTGTAGGTTATCGTAAATTATTTATATCTATTCTAGATGTATTTTTTGCATATTGTTTCAAAGTAGGATATATTGAAGAAAATCCAGTTAAAAGAGTAGTTTTACCTAAGGCTAAGAAAAATATAAAAGTGATGAAACAAAAAATGGAACATTTTTTATCTAAAGAAGAAATGAGTGAATATTTATTTTATTTACAAAAGTCTAACGAGGATAAAAGGTTCATTTTATTGGCGGAATTTTTGTATTGGACAGGAATGAGAGTTGGAGAAGCGTTGGGGTTGAAGTGGGAAAATGTAAATATAGAGAATAGAGAAATTCATATCCAATATACTTTAGTAACAGAAGAAAGTGCTGAAAATTATTATTTGACTTCTCCAAAAACAATTAGTTCTATTCGTACTATAGCAGTTTCTAATAGAGTAATTGAAATATTATCTGAGTATAGTCAACTTGAGGAAAAAAGTGATTTAGTTTTTATTTATGAGCAGAAATATCCTATATTACTGACTACTTTTAACACATTTTTGAAAAGAACTTTTAAGAAATCAGGGATTGATAAAAGTGAAGATTTTAGATTGACTAGTCATGTTTTTCGTCATTCCCATATTTCGTTATTATCAGAGTTGGGAGTTCCTTTAAGAGCGATTATGGAGAGAGTAGGACATTCGAACGAGAAAACAACGTTGTCAATTTATACTCATGTTACTCAGAACATGAAGTCAGAAGTAATTGATAAGTTGGAAAAAATTGATTTAAGTTTACCAGAAATTAACCAAAAATAGGAGAAACAATGGTGAATATTGTCTAATGTTGTCGTTTTAAAAAAGTTAGGAATGATTAGTAAAAGCTGATATGTCTAGGTTTGTATCAATTTTGGTAAGTAAAAATGTACATATTTTGCCATAAATATAATATAATAAACCTAGATAAAACAAAGTTTTCTGTTTAAGATTGCTGTTAATAAGGAGAAAAAATGAGAGCAGGTAAAGGAAAAAAGCAATATCGCTATTATCGTAAATATCTATTATTTTTTCTGTTTGTCTTCGTCTTGGCTGGCTTAGTTTTCCTCTATGTAAAAGGGAATTCATCAGATAGCAAGCAAGTTAAGATAGGAGCGACCTATATGACGATGAACAATGATTTTTATAAAACCTTAAATGCTGAAATTGAGAAAAAAACCAATCAACAAGGAAGTCGACTTTATGTGCGGGACCCAGAATTAGACGAAGATAAGCAAAGTCAGCAGATTGATTATTTTGTTCAAGAAAAAGTGAATGTGATTGTTATAAACCCAGTTAAGAGTGACAGTCCAAAGATTCTGACTTCTTTAAATAAAGCCAGAAAAGCGGGAATCAAGATCATTGTCGTGGATGCACCTGTTAGCAAAGATGCAAAAGTTGATACTACTATTGTGTCAGACAATTATCAAGCCGGTGTGTTGATAGCAAACGATATGATGAAACGATTGTCAAGTGCGAAGATTTTACTATTGGAACATCATAACGCTGTGTCTGCGATGGATCGGATTCAAGGATTTTTAGATACGATTAAAGGGCATCCTGCTTATCAGGTGGTTTCTGAGCGGGAAACATTGGGGCAAACGGAAGAAAGTATGCCTCAAGTAAAAAAAGCATTGAACGAAGGAATGCAATTTAATGTGGTCATGTCTTTAAATGATCGTGCTGCTATCGGAGCTCTCGCGGCCATAAAAGATCAAGGTGTGACAGATAAGATTGCAATTTATGGCGTAGATGGCTCGCCTGATATTAAGAATTTCCTTGCCAATACCAATGATATTCAAGGAACGGTTGCCCAGTCTCCGATTCAAATGGGCAGAAAGGTGACAGAAGTGATTGAGCGCATGATGAAGCATCAATCTTACAAAAAGGAGTACCTGATTCCTGTTCATTTGGTGAATAAAGATAACATCGGGCAATATACAATTACAGGGTGGCAATAATGAGACGAAATAAAAGTATTTTTTATAGCAAAATTGCTTTAATGGTCATCAATTTTATTGCCATTGTTTATAATGCCTCTATTTATCTTTTTGCGACGAATTACGTGGTCGCAAGAGGTTATGCTCATTCACTATTGGGGCGTTTGGATGCTATCCCAGGCTCGCCGAGCTTTAGTTTTTGGTTAGCTATTATCTTTTATGCTTGCTTGCTATTAGTATTTTATTACCGTGAGAAACACCCAAATCAGCTATCCGTTTATGATAAAGTAACTATTATTGAGATTTTGCTGATGTTAGTTATCTTTTCTGTCCTGCATTCTTCTTATAATGGTTTGATTCTCTTGGTTTTTGCGGATATTTTTTACGGTTCTAAAGAATTTAACACCTCAAAAGATCGGAAATATTGGTTTTCTTTTATCATTTTGAGCTTTAGTATGTTGCTCTTATCCAACTATGATTTGATGTCGCTTTTTGTTAAATTGCCTTCGTTAGATACTTACATTCGCTTTTGTCCAGAATCTATTCGCATGGCACTCCTTTTTGGAAAGAATTTTCTCTTTTCACTAAATCTGGTTGTCTTTATGATTTCTTTGCTATTCTACATTTTATCTGCAATGACCGAAAAGCACCATATTGAAGAAGAACTGCGGATGGCGGCACAAGCCAATCGCGAGTTGAATAGTTATTTAGCCTTATCTGAAAAAATTGCGGAAGACCGTGAAAGAAAGCGGATTGCCAGAGAAATCCACGATACGCTAGGGCATGCTTTGACAGGAATTTCAGCTGGGATTGATGCGGTTAAAGTACTGGTGGATATTGACAAAAATCGTGCTAAGGAGCAGTTGGAAAATGTTTCTGTGGTTGTGCGAGACGGTATCCGTGATGTGCGAGGCTCGCTCAATAAAATGCGTCCCGGCGCTCTAGAAAACAATAGTTTAAAAGAAGCACTGCTTAAAATTATTCGAGAGTACGAAGCCATTTCTAATTTAGAAATCCATTTTCTCTATGAATGGGACACGATTGATTTGGATGTTGCAAAAGAAGATATTGTCTTTCGGGTGATTCAAGAATCCATTACAAATTCGGTGCGGCATGGACACGCCAAGACGATTTGGATTGAATTATTGGAAAAAGAAAATTATATCATGACCATTCAAGACGATGGAGTCGGCTTTGATGAGCTTTACTATGGTTATGGTCTCAAACAAATGCAGGAGCGTTTGGCGATTATTGGTGGGAGTGTTCATTTTGAAAATCGCAACGGTTTCTATACTCATATTGAAATTCCTAAAATAGGAGGAAAAAATGATTAAAGTTTTAATAGCAGATGATCAAGCCTTGATTCGTGAGTCTTTACAGATTATTTTATCAGCTCATGCAGATATTGAAGTGGTGGGAACAGTCGGTGACGGCAAGGAAGTGCTCGAAAAACTTCACCATATACATCCAGATGTGATTTTGATGGACATTCGAATGCCTGTTATGGATGGCGTTCTCTGTACAAAAGCGGTCAAGGAGCACTATCCAGATATCAAAATTATCATTTTAACAACTTTTGATGACGATGATTTCATTTTTTCAGCATTGAAATACGGAGCTTCTGGTTACATTTTAAAAGGAGTTTCTACTGACGAACTGCACCAAGCCATTCAAACGGTTCACAAAGGCGGTGCTATGATTAACCCCAACATTGCTAGCAAAGTGTTTAAAATCTTTTCACAAATGGCGCAGTCGAATTTTGCCATTTCTGTTGCGGAAGAAAATGTAGAAGATATGAGTCAGACTGAGTGGAAGATTATCCAACAAATTGGTTTTGGAGTTTCAAACAAGGAAATTGCAGCGAAGTTGTTCTTGTCTGAAGGGACAGTGCGGAATTACTTGTCAGGTATTCTGACGAAATTAAATTTGCGAGATCGCACGCAATTAGCTATTTGGGCTGTGCAGACAGGTGTTACCCAACGTGATTTTAGTAAGGACAATGACAAATGAAGTGGCGGATGAGGTATTTGACGATGTTCGTCTCGGCTCTCCTTTTAGTGGCCCTTAGCTTTGTTTTATGGACTTCCAATCAAAAAAAGATTTTGCGAATTGGAGTGTATGCAGGTAGCAGCTGGGACGTTCCGAATAGTCGTGAGAATAGAGTGTTAGACAATATTATTCGCCAATTTGAAAAGTCACATCCCAATGTCAAGGTCGTCTATGAGAGTGGAATTCCTAAAAAGGACTATGACAATTGGCTAGCAGAAAAGATTCTAAAGGGTGAGCAGGCAGATGTTTTTATGGTGCCTGAAAATGATTTTTCAATGTTGGCATCTTCTGGGGCTTTTAAATCCTTAGATTCTTTGATTAGTAAGGAAGAAGCCGCGGTTTACTATCCAGTTGCCTACCAAGCCGGGCAATATCAGGGGAACAGTTATGCTTTGCCGATTGAAAGCAATCCCGTCATGATGTGTGTCAATAAGGATTTGTTGGAAAAAGAAGGTATTTCAATTCCTGACTCCAATTGGACTTTAGAGGATTTATATGCGATTTGTCAAAAAGTAACAAAGGATACAGATGGTGACGGTCTGATTGACCAGTATGGCATTACGGATTATACTTGGAAGCAAGCCTTGGTGGCGTATAACGGGCATTTAAGAAATCAAAATGGTGTTAATATTGATAGTGTCGAAATGCATCAAGCACTCTCCTTTATCAGTAAATTGGATTCATTAAATCAACGGTACAAGGTAACGTCAAATGATTTTGATGAAGGTAAGGTCGCCTTTTATCCAATGAGTTTGGCTCAATATCGAACCTACAAACCCTATCCCTACCATGTGGCAAAATATTCTAGATTTTCTTGGACCTGCATTCCTATGCCGGCCGCTAAAGCGGGCATTCCTGCGACCCAAGTGAAAACATCTCTTTTTGCTATTTCTTCAAAGACAAAACAGGACAAATTAGCTTGGAAGTTTATGAAATTGCTGTGTCAAAATCATAAAAATCAGCAAGAGCTATTTGCAAAATCACAAGGGACCTCTGTCTTGACTTCCGTAGTTAAAAGCAGTCAGACGAAAAAGATTTTACAGGCAGATGACTTTGGACTGGATTCGCTGACATCGCAACGACTGGATCATATGATGAAGCATTCGGTGTTAGATATTAGCAGAGACTTAGATTATCATTCTTTGGAACGACTGGATTATTTACTAGGAAATGCTCTCAAAAACAATGAAATAGACAGTATCTTACCAAGTATTCAAAGGGAAATGGAAGAAACAGGCAAATAGAGGTTTAACGAAGAATAAATATCAAAATAGTCAGATGAGAGATTTTTGAGCTCAAAGCTGGCTATTTTTCTTTTTGAAAACTATATGACATTTGTCATATTTTAACTAACAAATGTCATCTTTACAAAGTGACATTTGACAATGTGAAACCGGTTTCAGATTTAGTAAAATAAAGACAGAAATGAAGGAGGAAAGAACATGAAATATCTAGTACTAGTCAGTCATGGTGGACTAGCAGAAGGCGTGCAAAGCTCATTGAGGATGTTCGCTGGGGATAAGACCGACCAAGTCATTGCAGTAGGTCTAAAAGAAGGCAAGTCTGTTGAAGATTTCGCTCTTGACTTTCGTCAAGCGTTAGCAAATCTGGGAACAGAAGATACGGTTTTGGTGTTGGCAGACATTGTCGGAGGAAGCCCTTTGACGACAGCTTGCAATGTTTTATCAGAACTTGGCAAGTTAAACACTGCAGTCGTACTTGGTGGTCTCAATTTGACAATGGCACTCACAGGCTTAGTGATGAAAGATATGTTGGAAGGAAAAGAATTGGCACAAGCCATTCTCTCAGAAGCATCCGCAGCGCTGCAAGAATTTGATGTAGTTGCTAGTGACGAAGAGGATGAAGACGATATTTAAAAAAGATTAAAAAGGAGATTTATCATGACAATTTCATTTGTACGTATTGATGACCGTATGATTCACGGTCAAACAGTAACTCGTTGGGCAAAAGAATATCCTTGTGACGGCTTAGTTGCTGTCAATAATGCTGCAGCAGGAAATACAGTTTTGAAACAAGCCTACAAAGCAGCTTCTGATAAAAAAACATTCGTTTGGACAAAAGAAGCATGGAAAGAAAAATCACAAAAGGTATTGGATTCCGATAGTCGCTATTTCTTGATTACTAAAAATCCAATTGATATGAAAGAAATACTAGTTGATCAAGGTTTTGTGCCTAGTGATATCAAAGAAATCATCGTTGGTCCAGCCAATGACCGTCCAGGAGCTATTAAATTAGGAAACAACCAATCCATCACACAAGAGGAAGCGGAAGCACTTGAAGCGATTCAAAAAGCTGGCTATAAAGTGAAATTCCAACTCTTGCCAGATGTGTCTATTGGCTATTGGGACGATTTCAAATCTAAATTTGGTTTTTAACAAAATATAATAAGCATTAAGGAGGCTTTATTATGACAATTTCGTGGTTTCAAGCCGCTTTACTAGGGTTATTTGCCTGTCTATCATCTATGCCTGGTCTAGGTGGTACTTCCATTGGTAACTATACTCTTGGGCGCCCGCTTGTAGGTGGTTTAGTTTCAGGACTGATTTTAGGAGATGTGAAATTAGGTATTATCTGTGGGGTTGCTATGCAGCTCGTTTATATCGCTTTGGTAACACCTGGTGGTACGGTTTCAGCTGACGTGCGTGCGGTTTCTTATATTGGGATTCCTCTGGCAATGGTTGCCATTCAATCGCAAGGACTATCACTTGACTCTGCAGACGCTGCTAACTTGGCTAAATCAATGGGAACACTCGTTGGTACAGTCGGTACAGTTCTTTTCTATGGTACCGCTACTATGAACTTGCTTTGGCAACATATTGGTTGGAAAGCTGTTGAAAAAGGTGAATTTAAACGCCTGTACATGGTAGACTGGGGCTTCCCTTGGATTTCACACTTGATATTCTCATTCTTGCCAACCCTCATTATGTGTAAATTAGGTGCAGATGCAGTTACGGCCTTGAAAACGACACTTCCATTGGACGGTATTCCAATGAAAACCCTCTTCACAGTTGGTTCTCTTCTTCCATGTGTCGGAATTGCAATTCTCTTGAAACAAATTGTTGAAAAAGCTGTCGATTTCATTCCATTCTTTGTTGGATTTACTTTAGCAGCTTCACTAGGACTTAACCTTGTATCTTGTGCAGTAATTTCATTGATTTTCGCAGTATTATTCTATGAAATTCAAATGGCTAAAAATGTAAGAGCACAAGCAGCTTCAAGTGCAAGTTTTGATGATGACGACGATGAGGAGGATATTTAAAATGGTTAAATTAACGAAAAAAACATTAGGAAAATCTTTCCATCATTGGTATTATGGGAACTTAACTTGCTTCTCACAAGAACACATGCAAACCTTTGGTTACCTAGCTTCAATGCTGCCAATCGTGGAAGAATTGTATCCTAAAAAAGAAGACCAAGCCAAAGCAATGCATACTTACACTGCATTCTTCAACACAGAACCTCAATTAGGTACTTTGATTGTAGGGATTACAGCTGGTCTAGAAGAAGCGCGTGCTAATGGCGCTGATGGAGTGGATGACGAAACGATCAACGGTCTTCGTGCTGGTCTGATGGGACCTGTTGCAGGGATTGGTGATTCACTGATTGTTGGTACCTTGATTCCGATTATACTAGGTATTGCTCTTGGTTTGTCAAATGGTGGTTCGCCACTTGGTGCAATTTTCTATATCGTTGTTTGGAACTTGCTCGCTTATTTCGGTATGAAATTTGCCTACTTTAAAGGCTATGAACTTGGTGACAAAGCAGTTGAATTTCTTGTCGGACCTCAAGGACAAGCTATCCGTAAGTCTGTTTCTATCATTGGTGGTATGGTTATCGGTGCTGTTGCAGCGACATGGGTACCTGTTAAGACAGCTTTCAAATTGAAAGACTCTTCAGGAAAAGCTTTCTTGGTACTACAAGATCAATTAGACGGTGTCTATCCAGGTCTATTGACAGCTTTGTTTATCGTCTTTTGCTGGTGGTTGATGGCGAAGAAAAACCTTTCACCAATTAAAGTAATGTTGCTTCTCGTTGTAGTAGCTTTCCTTGGTGTATTGGTTGGCTTCTTCAACCCAGGATTGAAATACTAAATAGGAGAAAAATATGACAGAACAAGAATTGATTCAAGGATATGAAACGGAAATTCAATACCAAAAACACATGATTGAAAATCTAGGGCGTTGGTTTAGTCTCTTCTTTACTATTGCTAGTATCGGTCTTGTTCTGATCTATTTCTTCCGTCAAACCAATCTCATTGCCTTTGTTCTTGGAATAATCCTAGCAGTGTTGGGAATATTAGCCATGCTTGTCTTTGGTTATGGTATTTACAAAGGACGACTGAATCTTCAAAGAGTCATTGATGATTTTGAAGAAAAATTAAGATTGGTTCGATAAAAATTTATTTGCTTTCCCCCTAAAAACTTTGTCGTTTGACAGAGTTTTTTTCTTGACTATTTCTGACCAAGTGATACAATAGAAAATGTAAATATTAGCACTCGCACTTGTAGAGTGCTAAAACAAGATATTGGAGGTAAACAAATGCTTAAACCATTAGGCGACCGTGTGGTCTTAAAAGTAGAAGAAAAAGAACAAAAAGTTGGTGGTTTTGTCATTGCAGGTGCAGGACAAGACGCAACAAAGACAGCAAAAGTTGTAGCTGCCGGGGATGGAATTCGTACACTCAACGGTGAACTCGTTGCGCCAAGCGTAAAAGCTGGTGATACCGTTCTCGTTGAAAGCCATGCGGGAATTGAAGTTAAAGACGGCGAAGAAAAGTACCTCGTTGTCAATGAAGCAAATATTTTAGCGATTGTTGAATAAATAAAAATTTATAGAAAGAGGAATTGTAAAAATGGCAAAAGATATTAAATTTTCAGCAGATGCAAGAAGCGCCATGGTGCGCGGCGTCGATATTTTAGCAGATACCGTTAAAGTAACCTTAGGTCCTAAAGGCCGTAATGTTGTTCTTGAAAAATCATTTGGCTCACCACTCATCACAAACGACGGTGTAACCATTGCAAAAGAAATCGAACTCGAAGATCATTTTGAAAATATGGGAGCTAAGTTGGTGTCAGAAGTTGCTTCAAAAACCAATGATATTGCTGGTGACGGAACAACCACTGCGACTGTCTTGACGCAAGCAATTGTCCGCGAAGGAATCAAAAATGTAACTGCTGGTGCAAACCCAATTGGCATTCGTCGTGGTATTGAAACAGCTGTTGCAACAGCTGTTGAAGCCTTAAAAGCAAATTCTGTTCCGGTTTCTAATAAAGAAGCCATTGCGCAAGTTGCGGCTGTCTCATCACGTTCTGAAAAAGTCGGAGAATACATCTCTGAAGCTATGGAAAAAGTTGGCAATGACGGTGTTATTACTATTGAAGAATCAAAAGGTATGGAAACGGAGCTAGATGTGGTTGAAGGAATGCAATTTGACCGCGGTTACCTTTCCCAATACATGGTGACAGACAATGAAAAAATGGTTGCTGACTTAGATAATCCATATATCTTGATTACAGATAAGAAGATTTCTAATATCCAAGAAATTCTTCCTTTGCTGGAAAATATTTTGAAAACAAGCCGTCCGCTTTTGATTATCGCAGATGATGTGGATGGTGAAGCTCTTCCAACTCTTGTGTTGAATAAAATCCGCGGTACTTTCAATGTCGTCGCTGTGAAGGCGCCAGGATTTGGGGACCGTCGTAAAGCAATGCTAGAAGATATTGCTATCTTGACTGGCGGTACAGTGATTACAGAAGATCTTGGTCTGGAATTGAAAGACGCAACGATTGAAGCGCTCGGACAAGCCTCAAAAGTAACTGTGGATAAAGATAGCACCGTTATCGTTGAAGGTTCTGGCGATGCCGAAGCTATTGCCAACCGTGTGGCTGTTATCAAATCCCAAATCGAAAGTTCTACGTCTGACTTTGACCGTGAAAAGCTACAAGAACGCTTAGCGAAATTGTCAGGCGGTGTGGCTGTCATCAAAGTTGGTGCTGCAACAGAAACAGAACTCAAAGAAATGAAACTCCGCATCGAAGATGCCCTCAATGCAACTCGCGCAGCTGTCGAAGAAGGAATTGTTTCAGGTGGTGGAACAGCCTTTGTCAATGTTTTAAGTGCCGTTGAAGCGCTAGACTTGTCAGGTGACGAAGCAACTGGTCGCAACATCGTTCTTCGTGCGTTAGAAGAACCTGTTCGCCAAATCGCTTTGAATGCAGGATTTGAAGGTTCTATCGTCATTGACCGCTTGAAAAATTCGGAAGCTGGAACTGGTTTTAATGCTGCTATAGGTGAATGGGTGAACATGATTGATGCTGGGATTATTGACCCAGTCAAGGTTACTCGTTCTGCCCTTCAAAATGCAGCTTCAGTAGCGAGTCTCATCTTAACAACTGAAGCAGTTGTTGCTAACCAACCAGAACCAGCCAGTCCAACTCCAGCAATGGATCCAAGTATGATGGGCGGCATGATGTAATATATAACTAAAACCCTTGTAATATCAAGGGTTTTACTATTGTCTGAAACACGATTAAAGGCAAGGAGGGGCAAAAAAGGGGCAAAAGATTATAACTTGTTTAGAGCGTCTATAGCATTCTTTCTTGCGTCTTTTGTGACGTGATTATAAATAGCTAGAGTAGTTTCAGGGTCAGAGTGTCCTACTCGCTCCATAATTACCTTAAGTGACAGGTTTAGCACGGACAATAAAGAGATGTGAGAATGTCTGAATATGTGGCTAGTTAAATGCTTTTTGAAATGCAGCTCTTAACCATGTTCAATTTTGAGAGTGGGACAGAAATCAATCATTCGAAGAATTTGATTTTTCAGCAAGTCCCAATTTCTAGTTGCTGACCTAAAACAGTCCACTGGACTGTTTTGACTTTCACCTTCGCACAGTTGGTTAGAATAGCCGTTATCATCGGTATAACAAGGGATAAGGATATCCAACCAACCACTGCGTCTTGCAGGCCAAACTATAAATGCATGAGGTTGGGAATTTCTGTCCCAACCTCTTTTTTAGCTTGGGTTCATAGAGAAGACAAAAAGGATACAAAGTAAAAATAGAAGCTCCAAAAATGTTCGATGAATATTAGGAATTTATTGCTGTTACTTAATAATTAGTTCTGTTTGAAAAAGTTATTCTCTTTTGTCCATTTGTCTCTACTCTCTTTCTGTGGTAAAATAGTCTTACATTCTAAGGAGAGAACGATGATTGATGTTGAAGACGTTTTGAGCAAGATGAATCCCAATCAAAAGATCAATTATGACCGCGTGATGCAAAAAATGGTCAAAGTTTGGGAAGCAGACCAGAAGCGTCCTACGATTTTAATGCACACCTGCTGTGCACCTTGCTCAACTTATACGCTGGAGTATTTGACCCAGTATGCGGACGTGACGGTTTATTTTGCCAATTCAAATGTTCACCCCAAAGTAGAATACCAACGCCGCGCCTATGTTGCCCAAAAATTTGTTCACGATTTTAATGAAAATACTGGTAATCATGTTCAATATTTAGAAGCTCCCTATGAGCCTCAGGAATTTTTCCGGACAGTACACGGTTTGGAAGAAGAGCCAGAAGGTGGCGATCGTTGCAAAGTCTGCTATGATTATCGCTTGGATAAGACAGCGCAAGTGGCGGTTGATTTGGGATTTGACTATTTTGGAAGTGCCTTGACAATCAGCCCTCATAAAAATTCGCAGACGATCAATAGCGTTGGAATTGAAGTGCAGAAAGTTTACGCAACGCAGTATCTTCCTAGTGATTTCAAGAAAAATCAAGGCTATAAGCGCTCGGTCGAAATGTGCGAGGAGTACGACATTTACCGCCAATGCTATTGTGGTTGTGTATTTGCAGCACAAGCGCAAGGAATTGACCTCATTCAGATTAAAAAAGATGCGACGGCTTTTTTGAAAGGAAAAGATTTAGAAAAAGATTATTCGCATATCAAATTTACTGTCACGAATGGAGAATCCTAAAATAACGCTTGTATTGGAGTTGATTGCGCTTCTTTATACAAGGTTATTTTTGTTTGTACATTTAGAAGTTTTATATCTTGACGTCATCAATATATTGTGCTAACATTTTCTTTGGTACAATATGTGGTGGTTCGGTTGAGACTGATAACCTGATATTGGATAGATTTGGGAGGTGCAGGAAGATAGTGATTATTTTAGCGGGCATGATTGGGGTAGGCAAGACGACTTACACTTATCGACTAGCCGAGGAATTAGGAACGCAGCCTTTTTTTGAACCTGTAGAAGAAAACCCTATTTTGGATAAGTATTATGAAGACCCTGATAAATATGGTTTTGCTTTGCAGATTTACTTTCTAAACAAACGCTTTAAAATGATTAAAGCGGCCTATCATGATGACAATAACATTCTAGATCGTTCTATTTATGAAGATGCTCTGTTTACTTACATCAATACCCTCAAAGGCAGCATTAGTGAGCAAGAGTACAATATCTACTTGGAACTTTTGGACAATATGATGGAAGAAATCCAAGGTTTGCCTAAGAAGGCGCCAGATTTGTTGATTTATTTAGACGGAAGTTTCGATCATATTATGAACAATATCAAAAAACGTGGTCGCGATTATGAGCAACCAAATGAAGAAAATGGGCTCGCTGACTACTATCAGCTGCTTTACAAGCATTATCAAAATTGGTATGAAGATTACAATTATAGTCCTAAAATGAGAATTGCAACGGATGATTTAGATATTGCAAATCCAAATGACTGGAATCACGTGTATCAACAAATTCAACAAAAAATGAAAACGATTGGGCTTGAAAAGTGAGTTCAATCAAAAAATCTCGAAATCGCTTCGAGATTTTTGTGTATATAAATAAAAAGGGTGACAGATGATAACGGATAGACAAGCGAAAATTCTTCAAGAAGCGAGAGATTTTGTTTATGCTGAACTGAAAGACGAGATGAGCGGGCATGACTGGTGGCATATTGTGCGTGTCACGAACAATGCTGTAGAAATTGCTATACAAGAACAAGCAGATGTTTTTATTTGCGAGCTAGCTGCCTTGCTGCATGATATAGCTGACGGGAAATTAAATAAGAATGAAGAGGTGGGCTTGCAAAAGGTTGAGCAATGGCTACAGAATCATCAGGCTTCAGATGCGGAAATAGCTCATGTGCTGGATATTATTTCAACGATGTCATTTGAAGGTGGACATCAGCAGAAAAATGTCAGCACTTTGGAGGGGAAAATTGTTCAAGACGCTGACCGTTTGGATGCGATTGGAGCGATTGGAATAGCGCGAGCTATGGCTTATTCTGGACATACGGGCAGACCCATTCATGACCCTGCCTTGCGACCACGAGAAGATATGACGGTAGAAGAATATCGAAGCAATAAAGGAACAGCAATTCTACATTTTTATGAAAAGTTGTTGAAGTTAAAAGATTTGATGAATACAAATTATGCCAAGCAATTAGCCATGGGCAGGCATCGTTTTTTGGAAGAATACCTAGAGCAATTCTATGCAGAATGGGATGCGAAAAAGTGACAATTAAAGATACGAAAAAGCTGAGAATGTAACTTCCCAGCTATTTTAATATGCCCAAAATGGCAGCTAGATTATTTACGAAAGGCATCAACGATATAGGTGAAGCCAGCAACTAAAAATGCAAAGGCAACGACATAAACGACAAAGACACTTGTAGCTACTGGATTGAACAGAATCACTAGACCTAGTAAAAATGCAAGCAACGCTATCCACATGATATGGTTGCCAATAATAGGGAAAATCAATCCCAGACGATTGCCTTTAAAGAAAGCTATAATGGCTTCTACAATTAACCAAATTCCTAAAATAGTTGGAATGACAACCGGCAGGGTCACAAAGCCATAGGCAACGAGGTAAAGAGCTAAGAGAAGATTAACAATCCCTTGGAAAAGATAAGCTGGTGAGCGAAGCTCTTTTGGTACAGAGAAATAGCCTAAAATAGCTGCTATAGAAGCAACCAGTAAACCAAATGCAATCCACCAGCTGTAAGCAACAAGATTAGCTGCTGGGTTTGTAAATAGAAAAAGTGCTAAAAGGACAAAAACAACTCCTGCAAGGAATAGCAATAAACGATTAGAAAATTTCATTTCAATACCCCCTATATAGTATAGTTTGATAATAAAAGTATTCTACATTTTTTTATAGGAAATGTCAATAAAATAAATGGACAATTTGGAAGTTTCAGTCTGATTCATGAAAAGAAAATCAGTTTTTATCATTTTGAAAATAAAAAGAGAAGATAAAATTTGTCTTCTCTACATGAAAATATTGTATGGCATCAAAGCAAAAGTAACTGGCTTTACACTATTTGTTAAGATGTAATTTGATTCAAAAAGAAAAGATAGATTTAAAAGTGGGGCAAATGATGGGGCAAAAATAGTTGAGAGTAAGTAAAAAAGCCTATATGATAGGCTTTTGTATGTAAATATTAGATGCCCCCTACAGGGCTCGAACCTGTGACCCATGGATTAAGAGTCCACTGCTCTACCAACTGAGCTAAGGAGGCAACAGAAAAAGCTGTATTGGTGCCGGACCTTCACGATTTGTATTGAACCCGCGCAATTAAGCAGGTGGGCAACTCGCTCTAACTGAAGCTGCTTCCGCGTGAAACGGCCTGCAAGCTGTTAGAAGTCTTTTGTTTCCCTAATAATACAAAAAATAGTCGGTCAACACTTAAGTGTGAAGTCGTACACCACAGCGTTTCTATAATTATGATACCACAATTTTTGAAAAATTCAAGAGAAAAAATTGATTTTTTGCAAACGATACCACGATTTTTTAGTGGTTTTTGAGTTGTTCAATCTTATTTTTAGTCATGCCAAGGGCTCGTTCGTACTTCCCGTTTTCGTTCGGAGTGAAATAATCGGCATTTTTAATTTTTTCAGGAAGGTAGTCTTGCTGCACCCAATTACCAGGATAGTTATGTGGATATTTGTAATCTTGCGCATTTCCCAGCTCCTTGCTACCAGCGTAGTGACCGTCTCGTAGATGGCGGGGGATAGGTAAGTTTCCATTTTGTCGCAAATCAGAAAGAGCTTTATCTATAGCTACTATGGCAGAGTTGGACTTAGGAGAAAGTGCTAGGTCAATGACAATGTTGGCAATGAGGATGCGAGCTTCTGGGAACCCAATTTTTTGAGCGGCTTCAAGTGCGGTCACTGTATGAATCTGAGCATCGGGATTTGCCAAACCAATGTCTTCATAAGCAATGACCGTCAGGCGTCGTGCGAGGCTGGGAAGGTCTCCAGCTTCAATCAAGCGAGCTGCATAATGGAGACTGGCATTGACATCAGACCCGCGGATGGACTTCTGTAAGGCGGACAGGACGTCATAATGACCGTCTCCGTCTTTGTCCATAGTGATGTAGCTCTTTTGCAGGCTGTTTTCCATAATATCCAGAGAGATATGGCGAACCCCTTCAGTATCCTCTTTGGTAGAGAGAACTGCTAAATCTAGAGAATTAAAGGCTGAGCGCAGGTCACCGTTGGTGGAAGTGGTAATGAAATCCAGAGCGTCATCATCTAGCTGGACAGGAAAATCAAAACCTCGTTCGGTGTCCGTCAGGGCTGTTTGAATGGCTTGTTTAATATCATCATTTGTCAGAGGTTCCAGCTCGAAAATCTGTACCCGGCTGCGAATAGCGGGAGTGACAGAGAAAAAGGGATTTTCTGTTGTGGCACCAATCATGATGATTAGACCGTTTTCTAACAGAGGGAGGAGAAAGTCCTGCTTTGTCTTATCCAAGCGGTGAATCTCATCTAACAGCAGCACCAAACCACCAGAGAACTTGGCTTCTTCTGCAATCTCTTGCAGACGCTTCTTACTATCAACGGTAGCATTAAAGGTCCGAAAAGCAAATTTGGTAGTTCCGGCAATAGCCGAAGCAATTGAAGTCTTACCGATGCCGGGCGGTCCGTAGAGAATCATAGAAGACAGGCGATTGGCTTCAACCATGCGACGGATGATTTTTCCAGGTCCGACCAGATGCTTCTGACCGATGACCTGATTGATATTTTTAGGCCGCATACGGATCGCTAAATTTTCTGGCATACATTTTCCTCCTTACTGGTATTCTTTTCAACTGTTCTGATTTATGTTACTATAGTTGTATCTATTTTAACACATTTTAAAGGATTGGAGAGAGGCTGGCTATGGTTAAATATGGATTTTTGGATATATTAAATGAAGAAATGGAGAAATGTTTTCCATTTGACTATGAGATAAACTGGGATAAGAAGAATCATGCCGTAGAAGTGTCCTTTCTCTTAGAAGTACAAAATGCAAATGGCATCGAACTGTTAGATGTGGATGGAGAAAGCAGCACAGAAGACATTTTCTTTGAAGAAAGCGTTCTCTTTTATAATCCTGCTAAGTCTCACTTTGAAACAGAGGATTATCTAACAGTTGTTCCTTATGAGCCAAAGAAAGGCCTGTCTCGTGAATTCCTGACCTACTTTGTGGACTTCTTGAAGAAGACGGCCGAAGAGGGATTAGATACTCTCATGGACTTTCTGGCAGATCCAGCGGCAGAGGAATTTGAAATTGTCTGGAATAATAAAGTTTTTGAAAAAGCCAGAGCAGATTTGAAAGAGACAGACTTTTATCCCTATCCTAGATACTGAAATACAAGCGTGCCTAAGAAGATCACTGATTTTACGGAGGTAGGGAAGAATGAGTGATATGACTGTTTTGTATCAAACGTTTGATTTCTCAGGCTGTAAAATTGCTTTGCTGCATGGCGATACAATTTTAACCATTTTAAGAGACGATATTTCGACTATTCCTTACCCGAATATGTGGGATTTTCCCGGCGGTGGGAGAGAAAAGGACGAGACACCTTTTGAGTGCATTAGAAGAGAAGTCTTTGAGGAGCTGGGCATTGAACTCAAAGAGGAATCCATTACATGGGTCAAATGTTATCAAGGCTTTGTTCATCCTGAGGAAGTTTCTGTTTTCATGGTAGCTTCTATCTGTCAAGAACTGATAGATCAGATTGTCTTTGGTGACGAAGGACAAGGCTACAAATTAGTAAATATAGAAGAATTATTAGCGGATGAAAACGTCATCCCGCAGTTGAAAAGTAGATTGAGAGATTATTTGGAGGTGCAGAGATGATTCATATAGAACAAGCAGAAGCTACAGATTTAGAAACCATTATCAGTATTCAACGTGCTAGTTTTAAAGCTGTCTATGAAAAATATCATGATCAGTATGACCCTTATCTGGAAGATAGAGAGCGGATCAAGTGGAAGTTGGTGGAACGTCCTAATAGTTTTTACTATTTTGTCAAAGATGATGAGAAAATTGTTGGCTTTCTTCGCTTGCAGACCAATGATGCGCGAACAGCAGGTTGGCTTGGGACAGCTGCAATTTTACCTCAATATCAGCGAAAAGGCTATGGCTACGAAGGAATTCGCCTGCTAGAGAAAAAATTTCCGACGATTACTCAGTGGGATTTGTGTACAGTTTTCCAAGATGAACCTATGGTCAAATTTTATGAAAAATGCGGCTATCATCAAACGCATACTGAACCAGAGCAAGAGGGCATGGATATGGTTTATATGACGAAGAGTATTAAAAGAAAGGAATGACACATGAACACTTGGCAAGAACTAACCATTACGGTCAGCCGTGAGGCGGAAGAAGCGGTCAGTAATATTCTAATTGACCTAGGTAGTCAAGGCGTGGCTATTGATGACAGCGCAGATTATCTGGGGGAAGCTGGTCCTTTTGGGGAGGTGCTGCCTCAGGTAAAGCAGCTGAATACGGTTGCCATTACGGCTTATTACCCAGAAACAGTGAACCTTGAAATGATTCGTCAGGAAGTGAAAGAGCGTTTGGCGCAGTTGAGGGATTTTGGTTTGGATATTGGAGAAACCCAGTTAACCACTCAGCAGCTGGCAGAGGAAGATTGGGCGGACAATTGGAAAAAATATTTTGAACCGGCTCGAATCACCCATGACTTGACCATCGTGCCGTCCTGGACGGACTACGAGGTGACCACTGGTGAGAAGATTATCAAGCTGGATCCTGGCATGGCCTTTGGTACGGGCACTCACCCGACGACCAAGATGAGCCTCTTTGCTCTGGAGCAGGTCCTGCGGGGCGGAGAAACGGTGCTGGATGTGGGTACAGGCAGTGGGGTTCTCTCCATTGCCAGCTCTCTCTTGGGTGCCAAGGAGATTTTCGCCTATGACCTAGACGATGTGGCTGTCCGTGTTGCTCAGGAAAATATTGCGCTGAATGCTGGGACTGAAAATATTCATGTGGCAGCTGGCGACCTTCTCAAAGGCGTTGATATTGAGGCTGATGTCATTGTAGCTAATATTCTGGCGGATATTTTGGTAAATCTGACGGATGATGCTTACCGTTTGCTTAAGGATGAGGGCTATCTGATTATGAGCGGGATTATCTCTGAGAAATGGGATCTGGTGCGGGAGTCAGCAGAAGCTGCTGGATTTTTCCTTGAGACCCACATGATTCAGGGCGAGTGGAATGCCTGTGTCTTTAAGAAAACCAAGGAGATTTCAGGAGTGATAGGAGGCTAGATGCAGCAGTATTTTGTGAAGGGACAGGTTGAAAAGCCTGTCATTATCAAAGATAAAGATACCCTTAAGCATATGTTTTCTGTTATGCGTTTGGTAGAAGATGATGAGGTAGTACTGGTTTTTGAGGATGGTATTAAACGTCTAGCAAGAGTTGCAGATAGAGAGCGCCATGTGCTGAATCTGGTAGAAGAATTGCCAGACAACGCGGAGCTGCCACTTCATGTGACGGTTGCTTCTGGCTTTCCCAAGGGAGACAAGCTAGAATGGGTGGCTCAGAAAACGACAGAACTGGGTGCAGCTGCTATCTGGGCTTTTCCGGCAGACTGGTCTGTTGCCAAGTGGGACGGCAAGAAATTAGCTAAAAAGGAAGAAAAACTAGAGAAGATTGTTTTGGGAGCAGCAGAGCAGAGCAAACGCAATTGGGTACCAGAAGTTCGACTTTTCGAGAAGAAAATTGATTTTTTAGATTGTTTGAGCCAGTTTGACCGTGTTATTGTAGCTTATGAGGAATCTGCTAAAGAGGGAGAGTCTGCTGCTTTGGTCAAGGCTGTGACAGAACTCAAAAAAGGAAGTCGGATTTTATTTATTTTTGGTCCAGAAGGTGGCCTGTCTCCAGCAGAAATTGCCACATTGGAAGAGATGGGAGCTATACTTGCAGGGCTGGGTCCACGTATCTTGCGGACAGAGACAGCTCCACTTTACGCACTCAGTGCAGTCAGTGTACTGACAGAGTTGATGTAGTCGGAAAGTTTCATTAATAGGGCTGATCTTTATTGTTCTTAACTCCTAACTTTGGTATAATATAAGTGAAATATCTAGCTTAGCTAGAAAGGATGGAAGTACAGGAACAAATTTGCTAGCTAGATGGCGAAAATTGCTTTTGCTTGGTAAGGAGAGGAGGTTCATCATGTCTTTATCTACCTTATTTGAGTTGTTGATTGCTATGCTAGGCGTTGTATCAGCTTGCTATCTCATTTATGCTTATGTTGAATTTATCGGAGATATGTTGCATACTGAAAAACATCACTTCTTCCATCACAACCCGCCTATTTAAAGGCGGGCTTTTTACCTGAAATGGTGCCATGTTCTTTTTCCTAATATTGGGGAAATGGTATTGAATCTGCAGCTTTTAGGTATTTCTTATGATTCTATTGCTTGCTTTTGTATTTCCTTGTTTTCATATCGGTCTAAAAATGATAAAATGGTAGGAAGAACTGGAGAGAGAAAATGCCAAAAGAAGTGAATTTGACGGGCGATCAAGTGGTCGCTCTTACTAGAAAGTATTTATCATCAGAAGATGTTGCCTTGGTTCAAAAAGCTTTGGTTTATGCAGTAGATCGGCATCGTGGGCAATTTCGTCAATCGGGTGAACCATATATTATTCATCCGATTCAAGTTGCAGGAATTTTAGCTAAGTTGAAGTTAGATGCTATTAGTGTTGCTTGCGGTTTTTTGCATGACGTAGTAGAAGATACAAATGCGACTTTAGATGATTTAGATCGTGAATTTGGTCATGAAGTGCGCGTGATTGTCGATGGTGTGACTAAACTTGGTAAAGTCAAGTATATGTCTCATGAGGAGCAGTTGGCTGAAAACCACCGGAAAATGTTAATGGCGATGTCCAAGGATATTCGTGTTATTTTGGTCAAGTTGGCGGATCGCCTGCACAATATGCGAACGCTCAAGCACCTGCGCAAAGACAAGCAGGAACGCATCTCACGTGAAACCATGGAAATTTATGCTCCGTTGGCTCATCGCTTGGGGATTTCGAGCGTCAAATGGGAATTGGAAGATTTAGCTTTTCGATATTTGAATCCGACAGAGTTTTATAAGATTTCCCACCTGATGAAAGAAAAACGTCGGGAACGTGAGGAGTTAGTGGACGAAGTGGTTCATAAGATTGAAACCTATGCGTCTGAGCGTAATCTTCATGGGGAAATTTACGGTCGTCCAAAACATATTTATTCCATTTATCGCAAAATGCAAGACAAGAAAAAGCGCTTTGATGAAATTTATGACCTGATTGCCATTCGCTGCATTTTAGATACGCAAAGTGATGTGTACGCTATGCTGGGTTACATTCATGAACTTTGGCGCCCCATGCCTGGGCGTTTCAAAGACTATATCGCCAATCGCAAAGCGAACGGTTATCAGTCTATCCACACCACCGTTTATGGACCTAAAGGTCCGATTGAGTTTCAAATTCGGACGAAAGAAATGCACGAAGTGGCTGAATACGGGGTTGCTGCACACTGGGCCTATAAAAAAGGTATTAAAGGGCAGGTTGATAGCAAAGAATCGGCGATTGGGATGAATTGGATTAAGGAGATGATGGAACTCCAAGACCAGTCTAATGATGCACAGGATTTTGTGGATTCTGTCAAAGAAAATTACCTTGCTGAAGAAATCTATGTCTTCACGCCGGATGGTGCTGTTCGTTCGCTACCAAAAGACTCAGGACCGATTGATTTTGCCTATGAAATCCATACTAAAGTTGGTGAAAAGGCGGTTGGTGCCAAGGTCAATGGTCGCATGGTGCCGTTAACTACGAAGCTAAAAACTGGAGATCAAGTTGAGATTATTACCAGTACCAATTCCTTTGGACCGAGTCGTGACTGGATTAATGTTGTAAAAACAAGCAAGGCCCGCAATAAGATTCGTCAATTTTTCAAAAACCAAGACAAGGAATTATCCATTTCTAAAGGGCGCGAACTTTTACAGGCACAATTCCAAGAACATGGCTATGTAGCTAATAAATACATGGACAAAAAGCACATGGAAGAAGTCCTGCAAAAAACGAGCTACAAAACAGAAGAAGCTCTTTTTGCGGCGATTGGTTTTGGTGAGATTAGTGCGATTTCTATTTTTAACCGTTTGACCGAAAAAGAGCGCCGTGAGGAAGAGCGTGCTAAAGCGAGAGCTGAAGCAGAAGAGCTTGTCAAGGGCGGTGAAGTGAAGCGTGAGAATAAAGAAACGCTGAAAGTCAAGCATGAGGGCGGCGTTATTATCCAAGGTGCGTCGGGGCTTTTGATACGGATTGCCAAATGTTGCAATCCAGTTCCTGGTGACGAGATTGTCGGGTACATTACCAAAGGTCGTGGGGTGGCAATTCACCGTAAGGACTGTATGAATCTGCGGGCGCAGGAAAATTATGAACAGCGCTTGATTGATGTCGAATGGGAAGAAAATACCTCTACGAAGGAATACACAGCGCATATTGATATTTATGGTTTGAATCGAGCAGGCCTTTTGAACGATGTGCTACAAGTCTTGTCCAATACAACTAAAAATATCTCCACTGTTAATGCACAGCCAACGAAGGATATGAAATTTGCCAACATCCATGTTTCTTTCGGAATTGCTAATCTATCTATGCTCACAACAGTTGTAGATAAGATTAAGAGCGTGCCAGAAGTTTATTCTGTCAAACGGACAAATGGCTAGGTGAGGACAGCAGAGCGGAAATGTTTTGCTAAAATTGCGTTTTTGCGAATTAATTCACAAAATGTAACGGAAATTAGGAAGTTCAACAATGAAAATAGTGATTCAGCGTGTGAAGCGGGCTTCGGTATCGATTGATAGCGAACTTTATAATCAAATTCAGCAAGGCCTGCTGTTGCTAGTCGGTGTTGCTCCAGATGATGTTCGAGAAGATGTGGCATATGCGGCGAGAAAAATTGCCAATATGCGGATTTTTTCAGATGATGAAGACAAGATGAACTTGTCTATCAAAGATGTAAAGGGAGAGATTCTTTCTATTTCTCAATTTACCCTTTACGCAGATACAAAAAAAGGTAATCGCCCAGCTTTTACAGGCGCTGCGCAACCAGACTTGGCTAGTCAGTTATATGATGACTTCAACGAATTGCTAGGTCAAGAAATAGCTGTTAAAACAGGTGTTTTCGCAGCTGATATGCAGGTTGAGTTAGTCAATGACGGACCGGTGACGATTGTATTAGATACGAAGAATCGTTGAGAAAATGATAATAAAAACGAGTCTGGACAAAACTGTTCCAGACTTGTTTGCTTTCTAGGATAGAACTCAATACGCATTGAGCAGTCTCTAATGTGTTGATGTTATCAGCTTTGACTTCCTTTTATATTTTTTCCACATAAAGCTGTTGAGCGATAACAGAGTTGACTTGCAGCTCTTTTTCATTGACCTTGAGCGCATACAGTTGAGCGTAAGGATCGTATTGCTCCAGTATCAGCGTATCTCCCAGATGTAAATCGTGTTTTTCCAAATATTTTAATAGTTCAAATTCATCGTGAACTCGTGCTAAACGATAGGTTCCAGCATTTTCGACTTGATTTAAAGTCAATTGGTATTTTTCGACCAATAATTCACCTTTTGCAGGAATGGTTCCGCCGTGGGGACAGGTTTCTGGGAAATTCAGCATTTTTTCTAAGCGCTCGACAAATAATTCTGAAACGGTGTGTTCTAAGACTTCCGCTTCTTCATGGATTTGATCAGTCGTATATCCCAAATCATGTACGAGAAAAGCCTCGATGAGTCGGTGCTTGCGATATAGCTCAGAAACAAGATGTAAACCAAGATCTGTCAGTAAATAACCACTTGTTTTATCTTTTACAATCAATTTTTCGGCTTTCATCTTTTTAATCATTTCTGTAACAGCTGGAGGAGATACCTGCATTTGGGCGGCAATTTCTTTATTTGTAATTTTTTGAGTATGCGTACCAATCTCATAAATACATTTGAGGTAATCTTCTTTGTTTGGGGTCATGTTGTCCTTTTACTCCTTATCTTACTAGTATATCAAAAATAACTTAAGAATACAGCCGATAACCGCTTGTTTCAGAGAATGAAAGGCTTATTATTCAAGAAGAATTTCAAGTAAAAAGGAACTGGCAATCAAGTCCGGCTCCTTTTACAGTTCTTATTTGCTAAGACCTTCTGAAATCTTATCTAAGTTCCATTTCATCATATCGTAATAGCTATCGCCTTTTTCGCCTTTTTCAGCAACTGAGTCGGTGAAAATTTTAGCATAAATTGGAATCTTCGTATCTTTTGAAACAGTCTTCATTGGACGGTCATCAACACTACTTTCAACAAAGAGTGATGGCACTTTTGTTTTACGAAGTTTTTCAACCAATGTTTTGATTTGGTCTGGAGTTCCTTCTTCTTCTGTGTTGATTTCCCAGATGTAAGCAGATGGCACGCCGTAGGCTTTAGAGAAGTATTTGAAGCAACCTTCGCTGGTAACAATCATTTTCTTTTCAGCAGGAATGTTGTTGAATTTTGCTTTTGCTTCCTTGTCCAATGCTTCAAGTTTCGCAGTATAGGCTTTCAGATTCTTTTCGTAAGTTTCTTTGTTTTTAGGGTCTTTTTCAATCAACCGTTTTGCAATATTTTTTGCATAGATAACTCCGTTTTCAAGATTGAGCCAAGCGTGTGGGTCTTCTTTTCCTTTTTCGCTTTGACCTTCAAGATAAATGACCTCAACACCGTCACTTACAGCATAGTAATCTTTGTTTTCTTTCTTTTTCGCGTTTTTAACTAATTTTGTAAACCAAGCATTTCCGCCTGTTTCCAAATTGATACCATTGTAGAAAATCAAATCAGCTTTTGATGTTTTTTTCACATCTTCTGGTAATGGTTCGTATTCATGTGGATCTTTTCCGACAGGAACGATACTGTGCAGATTGATTTTATCACCGGCGATATTTTTTGTAATATCAGCGATGATCGAGTTGGTAGCAACAACATTCAATTTTGAATTCTTGGTAGAAGTTCCTTTTTGACCAGCGCAGGCAAAGAGTCCTACGACAGCCAAAAACAGAACGGCGATAAAACCTAATTTTTTCATATAAGGTTCTCCTTTAATAAATGAAATACTAATTTTATTTTAGCTTGGGTTTATTTTTTAGTTTGTTAAATCGTTGTTTTGGAGCGATAAAGAAACTAATGGCAAAGATAATGGCGGATGTCAGTACAATACTTGAGCCGGCCGCAACATTAAAGGTATAGCCAATGAAGAGTCCTAAGACAGATGCAATTGCCCCCAAGCTAGAAGACAAGATAATCATTGTTTTAAGACTGTTAGCGTAAAGATAAGCCGTAGCAGCAGGTGTAATCAGCATAGCAACAATCAAAATTGTTCCCACGCTTTGCATAGCTGTAACTGCAACTAGCGTCAAGAGAATCATCAAGAGATAATGATAAAAATTGACTGGCATCCCCATCGCTTTTGCCAGAAGTGGATCGAAAGATGTAATCAATAACTCTTTGAAGAATAGTCCAATAATAATTAGAACAGCGATTCCTACACCAATTGTAATCCACATATCAATGTCTTGCACAGCTAAGATATTTCCAAAAAGAATATGGAAAAGGTCGGTTGAACTATTCGCAACCCCGATCAAGATGACTCCAAGAGCTAAAAAGGAGCTAAAAGTTATTCCAATGGCAGTATCACTTTTAATAATTGAATTTCCTCTAATATAAGTAATAATAACCGAGGCTAAAAGTCCAAAAACAATGGCTCCGATAAAGAAGTTGATTCCTAAAATAAAGGAGAGCGCAACTCCCGGTAAGACCGCATGTGAAATGGCATCGCCCATCAAAGACATGCCTCTTAGAATGATGAAGCAACCAACTGCTCCAGCAACAATCCCGATGACAATGGCTGTAATCAGTGCATTTTGTAGAAAATGGAAATTTTGTAGTCCATCAATAAATTCTGAAAACATATTAGAGACCTCCATTCACAAAAAGCTGAGAGCCATAGGCTTTTTTCAAGTTTTCTTCTGTGAAAGTTGATGAAGTTTCCCCAATGGCAATGAGTTCTTTATTCAAAATTAAAACTTGATCAAAATAATGCGGGACTTTTCCTAAGTCATGGTGGACGATGAGAATCGTTTTTCCTTGTTCTTTTAGAATGCGTAGCGTTGTCATGATAATTTCTTCGCTGATCGAATCAATCCCGACAAACGGTTCGTCCAGAAAGATACAGTCTGCTTCTTGTACCAGACAGCGCGCAATCAAGACCCGTTGAAATTGCCCTCCTGACAACTGGCTGATTTGGCGTTCAGCATAATCCTCTAAGCCGACAATGCGCAGCGCATTTGTCACCTTGTCCCAGTCTGTGCTTTTTAGTCTGTGAAACAATTTCACTTTTGGATACAGTCCAAGCGACACACATTCTTTTACTTTGATAGGAAAGTTGTAGTCAATGTGAATTTTTTGTTCCACATAAGCTACGTGACTGAGCACTTTTGAGAATTCTTTATCATCAAGATAAGTTTGTCCAGCGTGGTCAATGATACCCAACATTCCTTTTAAAAGAGTGGATTTACCAGCTCCGTTTGGACCGATAACTCCCATGATAGTTGGGCCTTGGATTTCCAAAGAAATCTGATTGAGAGCAAGCGTTTCCTGATAAGAGACACTTAAATTTTCGATACGTATCATTTTTATACACCCCTACTGTTAATATACATTAAAATAAAAATTAAGTCAAGTTAATTTTTAGAATTTTTAAGAAAAATCAGAAGCAAGGTTTTCCAGAAAACTCCCTTTTGATAAAAGTTTGATTATTCAGAACTTTTTTGATAGGATTAAGATAAAACAATGAAAGCGAGAACAAGATGACACGTTTACAAGATGATTTTTTTGACTATGTTAATGGTGAATGGGAAAAAACAGCAGTTATTCCTGATGACAAGCCTATGACAGGTGGATTTATGGATCTGGATCAAGATATTGAAAAATTGATGCTAGCTACAACTGATAAATGGTTAGCAGGTCAAGATGTACCGGATGATCCAATCTTGCAAAATTTTGTGAAATACCATCGTTTGGTAGCAGATTTTGACGGACGGGAACAAGCAGGAGTTGCTCCAGCGATGCCGCTTGTGGAAGAATATAAAGCGCTTGGCTCTTTTAAGGAATTTGCAGATAAGATTGCTGAATATGAAATGGCTGGAAAGCCAAATTTCTTTACTTTTGATGTTGCTCCAGACTTTATGAATGCGCAAATGAATGTTCTCTGGGCCGATGCGCCTGGGATCATTTTGCCAGATACAACCTACTATGAAGAAGGAAATGAAAAAGGCAAGGAATTGCTGGTAATCTGGCGGAAAATGCAGGAAGAATTGTTGCCTAAATTTGGCTTTTCGACAGAGGAAACAAAAGATATTTTGGATAAATATCTGGAATTGGATGCTAAATTAGCCAAGTATGTCCTCTCTAATGAAGAAAGTTCAGAATATGTGAAATTGTATCATCCTTACGATTGGGCAGATTTTACGAAGCTAGCTCCAGAATTGCCGCTTGACGCGATTTTTACAGAGATTTTGGGACAAGTCCCAGACAAAGTGATTGTTCCTCAAGAGCGCTTCTGGAAAGAATTTGCAGCAGAATGTTATTCAGAAAAGAATTGGGAGCATTTGCATGCGGCACTGAAGTTATTCTCTACTGGAGCATGGACTTCTTTGCTCACTGAAGAAATTCGTGTCCTTTCAGGTACCTATGCACGCGCTATCTCAGGTGTCCCAGAACCCCGTCCGAAAGAAAAGGCAGCTTACCAGCTAGCGCAAGGTCCGTATAACCAAGCACTTGGTTTGTGGTATGCGGGAGAAAAATTCTCACCTGAAGCCAAAGCTGATGTAGAGCATAAAGTTGCTGCTATGATTGATGTTTATAAGTCGCGTCTGGAAAAGGCAGATTGGCTTGCTAAGGAAACACGTGATAAAGCGATTGTCAAGCTCAACGTCATTACACCGCATATCGGCTATCCAGAGAAATTGCCAGAAACCTATGCTAAAAAAGTGATTGATGAGAAATTGAGTTTGGTGGGGAATGCTCAAAACTTAGCAAAAATTTCTATTGCGCATACATGGAGCAAGTGGAATAAGGAAGTGGATCGCAGTGAATGGCACATGCCAGCCCATATGGTCAACGCGTATTATGACCCACAGCAAAATCAAATTGTGTTCCCAGCAGCCATTCTCCAAGCGCCATTTTATGATTTGCATCAATCTTCATCAGCTAATTATGGTGGAATCGGTGCGGTAATTGCTCATGAGATTTCTCATGCTTTTGACTCAAATGGAGCTTCATTTGATGAACACGGAAGTTTGAACAATTGGTGGAAGCCAGAAGATTACGAGGCCTTCCAAGCACGTACTCAAAAGGTGATTGAGCAATTTGACAGACAGGATTCTTACGGTGCTAAAGTCAATGGGAAACTAACTGTTTCAGAAAATATTGCAGACCTTGGTGGGATTGCGGCAGCATTGGAAGCAGCTAAGAAAGAAGCAGACTTCTCTGCAGAAGAATTCTTTACTAACTTTGCCCGTATCTGGCGCATGAAAGCTCGTCCAGAATACATGCAAATGCTAGCAAGTGTGGACGTTCATGCTCCCGGAAAACTCCGTACAAATGTACAATTGCCAAACTTTGATGATTTCTTTACGACTTTTGATGTTAAAGAAGGCGATGGCATGTGGCGCAAACCAGAAGACCGCGTGATTATTTGGTAATGGTTCACTTTACTCAAAACCAGTTGGAAGGGCCAGCTGGTTTTTTGTTTCCTAGCGTAGAAAGGCTGACTAATTCTTTATCTTATGAATAGATTTCACAAGGAAGGAAAGTTTTCATGGACTGTACAAATTAAAAAAACTGAAAATTTAATTTATTTCTCTGCTTGGGAGTGTTATAATGAATAAATGTAGGATAGAATGAAGAATATGAGGAGAAAGTGATGGCACAAGAGCAAGAAAAAATATCACGGAGCAGAAAGAAAGAGCTGATTGCTCGTTTGAAAGAACAGATCCAGCCTAAAATGAAACTGGTTTATCTATCGGCTTTTTTAGCCTGGCTTCAATTTATCATGCGGATTTTGAGCTTTGCATTGATAGCAAAAGTTTTATCGGATTTATATGAGAGAATACCATTGAACTTTTTGTCGGTTCTTTTTTGGCTGTTCTTCTTTTCTAGCTTAGGTTTTACGCTTTCGCTTCTGGCGAAAAATTTCCAAGGAGTAGCTTCGCAGTTTGCTCGCAATAAACTAAAAGCAGCATTTTTTCAGGCTTTCGTAGATAAAGATGGAGAATTTCAGGATAGTAAGACGGCTGCAGATGTGCTGACGGTAGCGTCACAAGGAATTGACAGTTTAGATACGTATTATTCTTATTATCTCCCCTTAAGTCTACGAACGTATTTGAATTGCTTGACAGTGTTGGTGGTTGTGTTCTTTCTGTTCCCTGCTGGCGGTTTGATTTTTATTCTCTCACTGCCTTTGATTCCCATTTCTATCGTTCTCATGCAGAAGCGTTCGCGCAGGATTATGAATCGTTACTGGGCTTCTTATATGGACGTTGGTAATCTCTTTTTAGATGATCTTCAAGGGCTGAATACTCTTTATTCTTATCAGGCAGATGCTAAATATGAAAAGGAGTTTGCAGCGCAGGCAGAGGATTTTCGTGATGCAACGATGGAACTTCTAGGATTTCAGCTACAGTCGGTTGGCTACATGGATGCCGTTATGTACTTGGGGATTGGTGTGTCAGGCTTCGTTGCAGCTTCCATGTTACAAGCAGGAAATTTATCACTATTTGCTATGATTTACTTTGTGTTCATTGCAACTGAGTTTTTCACGCCGATTCGTGAAGCCGGTTATGGAATGCATTTAGTGATGATGAATACCAAAATGGCTGATCGAATTTTTGGGTTTTTGGATTCGATTGAAAAAGAATCAAAAGAGGAACGGCAGGAATTGCCTCCTTTTAGTGAATTGACAGTTAGTGGCTTGGATTTTGCTTTTGCGGATAGAAAATTATTTGAAAATCTAAGCTTTAAAATGAAACGTGGACAAATCTTAGCAATTGCAGGAGAAAGCGGTCGTGGGAAAACGACGTTAGCCAAGCTGTTGTTGGGAAAACGACAGGCGGACAGAGGCTCCATTTTCTTAGGAGAAAAAGAAATCAAAAGCCTATTCAAATCAACCATTTATCAGGAAGTCATGTACGTGTCAGCAAACAGTGTCCTTTTAAACGCATCCATTATTGAAAATTTACAGTTGGCAGTAGATTGGTCGCGGGTTGAATTAGAGGACTGGCTGGCTGAAAAAGGCGTTTTAGCATTTGTAAGAGAGCTGCCTCAAGGTTTTGATACTTTTGTGGGAGAAAACGGTAGTCAATTGTCACTGGGGCAGCGTCAGCAGATCATTTGTGTGCGAGCTATCTTGGCCAAGCGTTCGCTCTATCTGTTTGATGAAGTAACGTCCAGTGTAGATAAAGACAATGAAGCGGCTATCTATGATTTGCTAAATTTGGTAGCGCAAGATGCGCTTGTCATTGAGATTACCCATAAGATGAAACAAGTCGCTAAAGCAAGTCAAGTTCTCTTTATAGGAAAAGAAAAAACGGTTTTGGGAACACCGACAGAAGTCTATGAACAGAGTGAAGAATACCGCCAATTGGCAAATACCCAGCAAGAATTGGAGGAATTAACGCATGGAAACTAAAAAACGTTACACAACGCGTGTTATCCTCAGCAGATTTTTTCAGGTGATGAACCATTTGCTCCCTTTTATCGCTCTAGCGGTTTTCTTTGCGGTGCTTGGCTTTATCACGACGGTGGCAATTCCAACTCTGGTGATTGTACTAGGTTTTCATGCTTTAAATGGTCAGCAGCCTGTTTGGTGGAGTCTGATTTTACTGATTGGACTAGCCTTGGCTCGGGGCGCCTTTCGTTATGGCGAGCATTATTTTGGGCATTTTGTTGCCTTCTATTCTCTGGCAGATTTACGTAAGCTCATTTTTGCGAAGTTACGCCGTCTGGCACCAGCAAAGTTGGATCGTCAGGACAGCGGCAAATTGCTCAAGATGATTAGTGAAGATATTGAAGCGCTGGAAATCTTTTTTGCACATACGATAGCTCCTATCTGTACAGGGTTCTTGACAGCTCTTTTGATGGGAATGTATTTTGCACATTTCTCGTTTTGGTTTGCTTTAGTGGCTTTAGTGACCTATGGGATTTTAGCTATTATTTTACCGAGAATGTTTGCTCTCAGTTTGCAAGATATTCTGCAGAAACAAAATCAGGAACGCTCGAATTATGTTTCCTTTTTCTTGGAAAGTCTGAAAGCGATGGGCGATTTATCTCAATTTGGCAAGAGTCACGAGCGATTTGCAGAATTGACGGGCAAAAGTCAGGCTGTGAACCAGTTGGAAAGGCAGGTTGCCCAGAAACAATATCTACAGCAAACGGTAACCTTTTTGGTGGTGGGACTGTCTCTTACAAGCGTTGCTCTTTTGGCATTCTATCAAGTGGAAAATCATCAGTTATCTTGGCAAGAAGCGGTTCTCGTGTTAGTTGCTTTTTCTAGCTCTTTTGCTCCTTTTTTAGAATTAGGACGCCTGCCTTTAGGTTTTAAACGTGCTATGAATGCTGGTCGTACTGTTTTTGCTCTTTTAGATGAGGTAGAGCCCGTCCAAACTGGTCAGGAAATAGCTGTCACTTTAGACGATGTTCTGATTGAGAATATGGATTTTGCTTACGACAATCGTCAGCAAAAGCTGTTTAATAATTTCTCTGCGCATTTTAAAAAAGGGAAGATTATTGGCTTGATTGGTAAGAGTGGTAGTGGTAAATCAACCCTGATGAAGCTCCTTATGCGTTGGTATGACAGCAATGCTGGTTCAGTTTTTCTTACTGGTGTAGACTCCAGAGAAGTTAATCGTCAGCGTTTGCAAGCTTCATTTGCCTATGTACCACAGATAGCTCAGCTTTTTCATCAATCTTTGAGAGAAAATCTCTTACTGGGGAGAAACGACATTAGTGATGAGAGTATCTGGAAGTTGGCAGAAAGATGCCGACTAAAAGAGTGTCTAGAAAGATTGCCGGATGGTTTGGATACAATTATTGACGGTGAGCGTGACTTTTCAGCTGGAGAAAGACAGCGTTTAGAGCTTATGCGGGCACTCTTGAAAAAGGCGGATTGTTATATCTTTGATGAGCCGACTAGCAATCTTGATTCGCTCAACGAAGCGGCGTTTCTATCTATTGTAAAGGAAGAATGCCAAGGGATGATTTTTATGATTTCACACCGTCCGTCAACAGTGGCATTTGTAGATGAAATCTATGAATTGGATGCATCGCAGTTAAAACGACTGCAATAAAAATGTCAGAATAAATGCTAGACTTCATATCTGAGGATTTTCTATTTAGCTATGGAGTTAAAACTTCTCAATAAAATGAGCTAGAAAACAAATCCAGTTAGTAAAGTATTCTTTTTTGATTATGTTCCCTCTTTCCCTAATTATGCCTTTTAAAATCGCCTAAAAATGGTATAATAATAACATCACAAAATTGGAGTGAATCAATGACTTTTTATAATCACAAATCAATTGAAAAAAAATGGCAAAATTATTGGGCGGAAAATCATACGTTTAAAACAGGAACAGACGCTGACAAACCAAATTTTTATGCGTTGGATATGTTCCCTTACCCGTCTGGTGCTGGTCTTCACGTAGGACACCCAGAAGGCTATACTGCAACTGATATTCTTAGCCGTTTCAAACGTGCTCAAGGTTATAACGTTCTTCATCCAATGGGGTGGGATGCTTTTGGACTTCCAGCAGAACAATACGCAATGGATACGGGGAATGATCCTGCTGAGTTTACGGCAGAAAATATTGCCAACTTCAAACGTCAAATCAATAGCCTTGGTTTCTCATATGACTGGGATCGTGAAGTCAATACAACTGACCCTAACTACTATAAGTGGACACAGTGGATTTTTACAAAATTGTATGAAAAAGGTTTGGCATATGAAGCAGAAGTACCAGTTAACTGGGTTGAAGAACTAGGAACGGCTATTGCCAACGAAGAAGTGCTTCCCGATGGTACATCTGAACGTGGTGGTTATCCAGTTGTTCGTAAACCAATGCGTCAATGGATGCTTAAAATCACAGCTTATGCTGAACGCCTCTTGGAAGATCTAGATGACCTTGATTGGCCAGAATCTATCAAAGATATGCAGCGGAACTGGATTGGTAAATCAACTGGTGCAAATGTAACGTTCAAAGTAAAAGATACTGATAAAGATTTCACCGTTTTTACAACTCGTCCAGATACACTCTTCGGTGCTACCTATGCTGTTCTAGCACCAGAACATGCTCTTGTTGATGCTATTACAAGTCCTGAGCAAGCTCAAGCCGTTGCCGATTATAAACGTGCGGCTAGCCTTAAATCTGACCTCGCTCGTACAGATCTTGCCAAAGAAAAAACAGGTGTCTGGACTGGTAGCTATGCTATTAACCCGGTTAATGGTAAGGAAATTCCAATCTGGATTGCCGATTATGTGCTTGCTAGCTATGGGACAGGAGCTATTATGGCAGTTCCTGCGCATGATGATCGCGACTGGGAATTTGCAAAACAATTCGATTTGGATATCATTCCAGTTCTCGAAGGTGGAAATGTTGAGGAAGCAGCCTATACAGAAGACGGTCTTCACATCAACTCTGGCTTCCTAGATGGTCTTGATAAAGCGCAAGCTATTGATAAAATGGTTGAATGGCTTGAAGCAGAAGGTGTTGGCAACAAGAAAGTCACTTACCGTTTGCGTGACTGGCTTTTCTCACGTCAACGTTATTGGGGGGAACCAATCCCAATCATTCATTGGGAAGATGGCACAACAACAGCTGTTCCAGAAGATCAACTACCACTTGTATTGCCAGTAACAAAAGATATCAAACCTTCAGGAACAGGTGAAAGTCCACTTGCTAACTTGACAGACTGGCTGGAAGTTACGCGTGAAGATGGTGTCAAAGGCCGTCGCGAAACTAACACCATGCCGCAATGGGCAGGTTCAAGCTGGTATTATCTGCGCTACATTGACCCACACAATACGGAAAAATTAGCTGATGAAGAACTGCTTAAGGCATGGTTACCAGTTGATATTTACATTGGTGGTGCAGAACACGCTGTGCTTCACCTTCTTTACGCTCGTTTCTGGCATAAATTCCTTTATGATTTAGGTGTCGTTCCAACTAAAGAACCATTCCAAAAACTCTTTAACCAAGGGATGATTTTGGGAACAAGCTACCGCGATCACCGTGGTGCACTTGTAGCGACAGATAAAGTTGAAAAACGTGACGGTTCTTTCTTCAATATCGAAACAGGTGAAGAATTGGAACAAGCTCCAGCTAAGATGTCTAAATCTTTGAAGAATGTTGTTAATCCAGATGATGTAGTGGAGCAGTATGGTGCAGATACTCTTCGCGTTTACGAAATGTTTATGGGGCCGCTGGATGCATCTATTGCTTGGTCTGAAGAAGGACTTGAAGGCTCACGTAAATTCCTCGATCGTGTTTATCGTTTGTTGACAACAAAAGAAATTGTGGCTGAAAATAATGGTAATTTGGATAAAGTTTATAATGAAACTGTCAAATCCGTTACAGAACAACTTGAAGCCATGAAATTCAATACAGCTATCGCTCAATTAATGGTTTTCATTAATGCTGCAAACAAAGAAGACAAACTTTTTGCTGATTACGCTAAAGGTTTTATACAATTGTTAGCACCATTTGCGCCACACCTTTCAGAAGAATTGTGGCAAACATTGACACAATCTGGTGAATCAATTTCATATGTTCTTTGGCCAACATGGGACGAAGCCAAGTTGGTTGAAAACGATGTAGAAATCGTTGTTCAAATCAAAGGTAAAGTTCGTGCAAAACTTGTCGTACCAAAAGACTCAAGCCGTGAGGATCTTGAAAAACTTGCTCTTGCCAACGAAAAAATTCAAGTAGAAATTGCTGGCAAGCAAGTCATCAAAGTCATTGTCGTACCTAACAAATTGGTTAATATTGTTGTCAAGTAATAGGTTCTGTTAGCCTTATCTGCAACCTTCAATAACGTTTCAAGTTGTTGGAGCTACCTAAATTGGTGAATATTGTTGCGAAATAAAAGAAAAATGAGGATTCTGATAACATTTGGAATCCTTTTTTGCTGCTTTAAACTAAAAAAGCATAAACTTAAAAACAAGAAAAGTAAAAAAAGATGAAAAAAGGTATTGACAAGAAGAGAAGGAGATGATATACTAAGATAGTTGTCGCTTGAGGGGCGACAAAGACCTTTGAAAACTGAACAAGACGAACCAATGTGCAGGC